>NZ_JBWKNR010000008.1:0-258253 GCF_059415665.1 Pseudomonas sp. GW821-FHT10B02
GATGCAGGAGCGAGCGGTTTTGCCTACTTTTTCCAAGAAAAAAGTAGGCCGCCGTAAGGGCGGAAGGGGCCGGCAGCATCGCCACACCAAATGGATAAGCTCACAGCCTCAATAACCCAACCCACCCAACCCCAGGATCATAGTCCCCAAGGTTCCGTGAAGAACCAAACTCATGCGCGGACAGACGGCTCAAGTTTTGCGGCCGATGGCCGATAGCAGAGTCAACCCATAGACCATCAGGATGATAGAAGCATGGTTGGCATCAATGCCGTATCGATCAATGGCAACCCGCTGAGCAGCGGGACCCCAGGTGTTGTCAGCGTCAATCTCGGCGCTCAGGACCCGGCGGCGAAAACTGAAGAAGGCACGCTCAAGGTCAACCTTTCCGGCGTCGCCGAAAGCAACAAGGCCGAATCCAGCCAAAGCAGCGAAAGTAGCGAGCCGGCGCACATCAGCCAGTTGCGTGAAATGATCAAAGAATTGCAAAAGCAGTTGGCCGAACAGCAGAAACAACTGCAGGCAATCATGGCCAGCAACATGGAAGAGACCGCCAAGGCCGCGGCGGTTGCCGCCGCGCAGTCATCGGTGAGTAGCACCATGGGCGCGATCCAGTCGGCCACCGCGCAGTTGCTCAAAGCCCTGCTGGACAGCGGTGGCAGCAGCGCTGGCAGCATGGTCAGCACCAGCGCCTGATGGGCAGCGGGCCTGGCACCGATGGTGCGCAGGCCCGTCAGCTCAGTCGGCCGAAGGGCGGTTCTGGCTGCGCTCGGATTTATAGCGCATGGCCACTGCTGGTGCCGGTTTGGTGCTGCCGGTTTCCAGCCACTGACGCATGCGGCTGGCATCGGCGAAGTGGGTGTACTTGCCGAAGGCATCGAGAATCACCATGGCCACCGGACGGTTGTCCATTCTGGTCAACAGTACCAGGCAGTGCCCGGCATCGTTGGTGAAGCCGGTTTTGGTCAGGTCGATATCCCAATTGCTCTTCTTGACCAGATGGTCGGTGTTACGAAAGCCCAGGGTGTAGTTGGGTTTACGGAACGCCACGGTCTTCTCGGGAGTGACGCTCAACTGCTTCAGCAACGGGTAGTTGCGTGCCGCCAGCAGCAGCTTGCCCAGGTCGCGTGCGGTGGACACGTTGCTGGTCGACAGGCCGGTGGGTTCGACATAGCGGGTGTTACTCATGCCCAGGGCCCTGGCCTTGGCGTTCATTGCCTTGATGAACGCGTTGTAGCCACCGGGATAGTTATGCGCCAGGGTCGAGGCGGCGCGGTTTTCCGATGACATCAGGGTAATCAGCAGCGTCTCCCGGCGGCTGAGCTGGCTACCGAGGCGCACCCGCGAATACACCCCTTTCATTTCCTTGTTCTGGGCGATGGTCATGGTCAGCATCTCGTCCATGTTCTGCTTGGCGTCGAGCACCACCATGCCGGTCATCAGCTTGGTCACCGAGGCGATAGGCACCACCCGGTCGGCATTGTTGGCGTAAAGCACCTTATTGGTCTGCAGATCGATCAGCAGAGCGGCGCCGGAGGCCAGGTGCAGCTTGGCAGGATCGCGTTGTACCTGGGCAGGGGGTTGCGCAGCAGTGGCGGTGGGGACAGTCGCGGTACTGGTGAGCAACAGCAGCAGGCTTAGAATCGAAAGGGAGGTTTTCACGTCGAGGCTCACTAAAAGTTGGTATGTCGTTGGCTGTGCAAGGGTTTTCCCCCAAAAACGCTCGCATTCTGGAGTATGGCCTAGAGTCTGTCGATTAGCCTGTGATCATTAGGCCATACGTGAACAAAATTTAATCCTGTACCCATTCTGTACCCATTAGCTGGCAATCTGCCCAGGGAGGATTTTACGAGTGTGGGGGATATTTTCGAGTCGATGGGGCGTGGCACTCAAGCCTCTTTCCCCAGCCCATAAAAAGCCCCGCCAAAGGGCGGGGCAAAGGGCTGTGCGGAGCAACGCACGATAAATTCGGCAACCGCTCAGGCGTGCAGGCTGGCGTTTTGCAAGTGATGGGCCAGGGCCTGGGCCGCAGGCAATGAGGTCAAGGGGCCGGACACCGGTTCGCCGTCGCTTACCAGATACCAGCAGGCCAACAGGCCCGACTTTCTGAGTGAGGCGGGGACGGCGCTGCCGATGACGGACATGATGGTGATAGGGGCCATGGCGACTCTCCTGTGATTCATGAGCCCACCTTACGTGGTGCCGCAGGCCGGTTGAAATCAACCGGCTTGATAGTGCTCATCACTGTCACCGACCCGGCTTTACCAGCGCGGGGGGCCGTAATAGACCGCAGGCGGGCCGTAGTAGCGTTCCCGGTAATACACAGGCGGTGGCGGTACATATCGCTCGACCACTGGGTACGGCTGGTAATACACCGGTGGCGGCGGTGCCTGGTAATACCCTGGAGGTGGACCGTAGTAGATCGGTTGGCGCTCGATATACACCGTTCGATCACGCCCGCCGTAGAGCATCGACCCGACCACAGCACCGACCACCGCCGCACCGATCACCGGTCCAGGCCCGTACCAGCCATGACCGCCACCATGACCACCTCCATGCGCGATAGCTTGCGCGCTGGCGGCCAGGGCGCCGACCAGCAGGACGACTTTCGGGAGAAGACGGTTCATTTCAGACTCCTCACAGAGCAACCCCGATGCCGGGGATACCTCTATAAGACAGCGGGAACCGAGGCCTGCAAAGCGCGTCTGAGTAAAGGTTTTGTAAGCGCCGATCAACGGTAAGCGCTGTGTCTGTGCATAATGCCGAACCGACTGCAAAGGAGAATCAAATGGCCCACATTCCCGGCAAAGACACGGTCCTGTGCATCTCATTGGCCGGTCGCCCCGGCACCTTTGGCGTCCGTTTTCACAACCATCTCTATCAGCTACTGGGGCTGGACTATTACTACAAAGCCATGACCACCCAGGACCTGCCCGCAGCCGTGGGCGGTATTCGCGCCCTGGGTATTCGAGGTTGCGGTGTGTCGATGCCGTACAAGGAAGCCTGCATGGCGCTGGTCGACGAGATCGACCCGTCGGCGGCGGCCATCGAGTCGATCAACACCATCGTCAACGAAGGCGGTCGGCTCAAGGCTTACAACACCGATTATCTGGCTGTGCGTCAGTTGCTGGAGCAGCATCGCCTGGATCCGGACACGGCTTTTGCCCTGCGCGGCAGTGGCGGTATGGCCAAGGCGGTGGCCAGCGCCTTGTGCGATGCCGGGTTCAAGCAGGGCATCATCGTTGCCCGCAATGAACAGGCGGGCCGGCAACTGGCCGACAGTTGCGGCTATCGCTGGCAGGCTGAGCTGGGCGATCTGTGCCCACCGATGCTGGTCAATGTCACGCCGATCGGCATGGCCGGCGGGGTAGAGGCCGAGCAGTTGGCGTTCAGCCGCGAAGCGATTGCGGCGGCGCAGGTGGTGTTCGATGTGGTGGCGATGCCGGCGCGTACGCCGCTGATCATCGAGGCCGAGCGGCACGGCAAGGCGGTGATTACCGGGCTGGAGGTGATTGCCCTGCAGGCGCTGGAGCAGTTTGTGTTGTATACCGGCGTGCGGCCGAACTCCGAGCAGGTGGCGCAAGCAGTGGTGTACGCCCGAGGGTAGCGAACCCTGTGGGAGCTGGCCTTGCCAGCGATGGGGCCTGCATCGGCCTCATCGCCGGCAAGGCCGGCTCCCACAAAGGTTGCAGCAGCCGGGGTTTATTCCAGCGCCGCCAAGCGCTCTTCCAGCGCGGCAATCCGCGCCTCCAGCGCCTCGATGCGCTCTGCCGACACCGCACCACCCGCGCTGCGCTCCGGCCCTTGCTGGCGCGCAGCAAGAATCGCTTCAATCTCCGCCGGATCACCCAGCGCATGGGTGTAGCGATCTTCACGCTGCCCGGCCTGGCGCGGCAGGTGCAAGGCAAAGCCACGGGCGATCAGGCGTTCCAGCTGATGCACCACCTGTTCGGCGTCTTCGAATTCATGCATGCGGCTGCTGCGGGTCAGCAGTTCATTGACCGTCTGCGGGCCGCGCAGGAACATCAGGCCCAATAGGGTGACCTGCGCTGGCACCAGCTCCAGAGCCTTGTCCACGCGCTGCTCCCAACGGTCGGCGCGGCTGCCCATCTGCAAGCGGGTCAGGCCTTGCCCCTCGAGGGCGCGCAGGGCCTGGCCAACCTGGCCCTGGCTCAGGTTCATCACCGGCTCGCGGCTGGTCTTCTGGTTACAGGCCAGGACCAGGGCGTTCAAGGTCAGCGGGTAGGTTTCCGGGCTGGTGGCCTGTTTTTCGATCAGCGCACCGAGAACGCGGATTTCGCTGCTGTTGAAGCGGGCTTCGGAAGGGGATTGATGATCGTCGGACATAACCCTGTCTCTATGCGAAGAAAGGCCTCTAGCCTAGGTGCGCGACAGGGTAAAACACAAGCAGCCGGTGCAGGACGCACCGGCTGCGGGTCAGGCTCAGGCGCTACGGCGCTCTTCGCCCATGCACGCGGCGGCGGTGAACAGCACGTCGGTGGAGGAGTTCAGCGCGGTTTCCGCCGAGTCTTGCAGCACGCCGATGATGAAGCCCACGGCTACCACCTGCATGGCGATTTCGCTAGGAATGCCGAACAGGCTGCAGGCCAGCGGGATCAGCAGCAGCGAACCACCGGCCACCCCCGAAGCGCCACAGGCGCACACGGCGGCGACGACGCTGAGGAGAATGGCAGTCGGGATATCGACGGCGATACCCAGGGTGTGTACGGCGGCCAGGGTCAGCACAGTGATGGTGATCGCCGCGCCGGCCATGTTGATGGTCGCACCCAGCGGAATCGATACCGAGTAGGTGTCTTCGTGCAGGCCCAGGCGTTCGCTCAAGGCCAGGTTGACCGGAATGTTGGCCGCCGAGCTGCGGGTGAAGAATGCGGTGATGCCGCTCTCACGCAGGCACAGGAACACCAGCGGGAACGGGTTGCGGCGAATTTTCCAGAACACGATGAGCGGGTTGACCACCAGGGCGACGAACAGCATGCAGCCGATCAGCACCGCTAGCAGGTGCAGGTAGCCCAGCAGGGCGTCCAGGCCCGACTGTGCCAGGGTCGAAGCCACCAGGCCGAAAATACCCAGCGGCGCGAAGCGAATCACCACCCGCACGATCAGGGTGACGCCGTTGGACAGGTCTTCGACGACGGTACGGGTGGTTTGCCCGGCGTGACGAATCGCCACACCCAGGCCGATGGCCCAGGCCAGGATGCCGATGAAGTTGGCGTTCATCAGCGCACTCACCGGGTTGTCGACCACGCTCAGCAGCAGGCTCTGCAGCACTTCAGTGATGCCGCCCGGAGCGCTCAGGGCAACGTCCGAAGTGCTCAGGGCCAGGTTCGACGGGAAGGCCATGCTCGCTACGACCGCGACCACCGCCGCAGCGAAAGTACCGAAGAGGTACAACACCAGGATCGGCCGGATATGGGTTTCGGTCCCGTGTTTATGGTTGGCGATCGAGGCCATGACCAGAATGAACACCAGGATCGGCGCCACGGCCTTGAGGGCCGAGACGAACACCTTGCCGATGAAGCCCAGGCTCAAGGCAACCTCGGGGGCGATCAGGGCCAGGGCAATACCGGCCACCAGACCGATCATGATCTGCAGGACCAGACTGGTACGGTTCAATAGTTTTAGAACGGGTGTCATGTCGGGTGTTTCTCTGTCTTGTAGAGGGGTCGCCAGCCCGTTGCGACGCCGGAAAATACAGGGCGTCAGGCGATCAGGGGCATGAAAGGGGCGCGACTTTAGCACAGCGAGGCACAATGGGTGATTGCCCTGTGTCAGGCGGTAGGACGGGCGTGTAGTATGCGCGCCCCTTTGAAACGGCTGTCGGCCGTGAATTTTTAGCGTTCTGGAGTGTAGATGTTACTGCCGATTCTGTTGCTGGCTGCGGCCGGCTTCACTGTGTTGACTACCGAGTTCGTGATTGTCGGCCTGTTGCCGGGAATAGCCCGCGATCTGGCGGTCAGCGTGCCCCAGGCCGGGCTGCTGGTGACCCTGTTTGCCTTTACCGTGGCCTGCTTCGGCCCCTTCCTTACTGCGTGGTGCGCACGCTTCGAGCGCAAGCGCCTGTTCGTCGGCATCCTCTTGCTGTTCGCCGCCTGCAACGCCTTGGCAGCGATCGCGCCGAACATTTATGTCATGGGCCTGGCGCGGCTGTTGCCGGCCCTGGGTCTGCCGGTGTTCTGGTCGCTGGCCAGTGAAACGGCGGTGGACATCGTCGGGCCGGCGTATGCCGGGCGGGCGATCTCCAAGATCAGCTTCGGTGTGGTGTGTGCCACGGTGTTTGGTATCCCGGTCGGTACCCTGGTCGGCGATGCCCTGGGCTGGCGGGCGGCCTTTGCCTTGCTGGCCGTGCTGGCGCTGGCCAAGGCGTTGCTGCTGCACCTTTACCTGCCGCGGACACCGCGGCATAACCAGGCCACCTCGTTGCGCGGGCAGTTCGGCATCCTGCGCAGTCGCTTGCTGCAGGGCCATGTGCTGCTTTCAGTGCTGGTGTTCAGCGGCATGTTCACTGTTTATACCTACCTGGCCGATATCCTTGAACGTCTGGCCGGATTCGATGGCGCGCGGGTTGGCTGGTACCTGATGGGGTTTGGTGCGGTGGGCCTGATCGGCAACAGCCTGGGTGGCCGCGCGGTGGATCGTCACCCGTTGCTGGCCTCGGCGGGCTTTTGTGCGTTGATGCTGGTCGGCCTGATTGCCTTGGTGCCGAGCATCCATTCCACCTACGGCCTGATCGGCGCACTGGCGATCTGGGGCGCGACCCAGGCGGCGCTGTTTCTGGTCAGTCACGTCCGCTTGATCAAGGCTGCACCGCAGGCACCGGCGTTTGCCGCTTCGCTGAACATCGCCGGGGGCAATCTGGGGATCGGTCTTGGGGCAATCATCGGCGGTCGGGTGATCGACAGCGTGGGCCTGGCCGGCCTCGGCTATGCCGCCGCGGTACTGATTGGCGCTGCGGTGCTGCTGGCGTTGGGCTTGATGCGGATGCGCGGCCCCACCGCTACCAGTTGAACAATTGGCGGCGGGCCCCTTCGGTGATGGCGAGGATGCCGGGGTGCTTGACCTTGCGCTCCACTGAAATGGCGTAGAACGACTCGATCACCGCGTCGGTCTGGCCGATCAGTTCGACACCGTATTGGCGGCACACCTCATCGGCAATCACGCTGGGGCCGATGAAGATGCCGCTGCCGGACTGGCCGAAAGCCTGCATCAACGCGCTGTCATCGAACTCACCGACAATCCGCGGCTGGATCTGCTGCTCGGCGAACCAGCGCAGCAAGCGGCTGCGCACCACGGTTTCCTGACCGGGAATCAGCAGCGGGGCATGTTGCAGGCAGGCCGGGAAATCCTCGCTCAACTCGGCGGCCAGGGCAGGGGTGGCGAAGAAACTGATGCCACATTCACCCAGGCGCTGGCTGTAACCCTTGATGTCCAGGTGGCTGGGCATGGGGCTGTCGGAGATCACCAGGTCCAGGCGCTGGATCGCCAGGTCGGCCAGCAGGCGTTCGAGTTTGTCTTCGCGGCAGCTCAGGCGCAGCGCGTCTTCCATGTCCATGGTCGGTGCCAGCAGGCGGTAGACGATGGACTTGGGCACCACATCGGCGACCCCGACCCGAAACAGGATCTGCTGTTCGTCTGGACGGGCACGCAGCATGGCCTCCAGCTCCCCGCCGATCTGAAACATCTGCTCGGCGTAGGTCAGCGCCTGGCGACCGGTTTCAGTCAGTTCCAGCTGCCGCCCGACCCGGCGAAACAACTCGATGCCGTAGGTTTGTTCGAGCAGGCTGATCTGCCCGCTGATGGTCTGTGGCGTCAGGTTCAACTGCTCGCCGGCGCGCACGATGCTGCCGGTACGGGCCACCACCCAGAAGTAATGCAGCTGACGGTAGTTGAGCATGCCGGTTCCCGATTCGTAAAAACCGAAGTATAAGCGCTGAAAATACGAATTTTCCTGATGTATCGAGATATTTACAATCCCCAGCCATCACGGTGCCACTGACTGGGCACTGATCATCGACACGGAGAACCACAGATGCTGCAACTCAAATCCATCGGAACACCCCTGGTGCTACTGCTGGCCCTGTTTGCCGTGAGCGGTTGCGAGCAGGCGGAAAAATCCGCCCAGCAGATGCTCAACCAGGCCGCAGAGTCCGCCAAGGAAGCCATCGACCAAACCAACGAAGCCGCCCAGCAGGCCCTCAGCGAAGCCACTGGCTCCGAGGGCGAGAAGGCCGCCAAGCCCGAGCGCGACGACAGCGCCAAAGAAATCTGACCCACCCTTACCTTGATGCAGGAATGATTCATGGAATACTTGTTGGAACTCGCTGCAAGCCCGACCGCCTGGGTAGCCCTGGCCACCCTGGTGGCCATGGAGATCGTGCTCGGCATCGATAACCTGATCTTCATCTCCATCCTGACCAACAAGTTGCCCGAGGAATTCCGCTCCAAGGCGCGTCGAATCGGTATCAGCATGGCGCTGGTAATGCGCCTGGGTCTGCTCAGCACCATTGCCTGGATCGTGCAACTGACCGAGCCGGTCATCGATGTGTTCGGCCATGCCTTCTCCTGGAAGGACATGATCCTGATTGCCGGTGGTCTGTTCCTGCTGTGGAAGGCGACCACTGAAATCCACGAGAGCGTCGACCCGCGGGCCAAGGAAGAAAGCAAAGCGTCCTCGACCATCACCCTGGGCTTTGCGGCCGCTATTGGTCAGATCCTGCTGCTGGACATCGTCTTCTCGATCGACAGCATCATCACCGCCGTGGGCATGACCGAGCACTTGCCGATCATGATCATTGCCGTGATCAGTGCCGTGATCGTGATGCTGGTGGCGGCCGACCCGCTGGCCAAGTTCATCAACGACAACCCGACCGTGGTGATGTTGGCCCTGGGCTTCCTGATCATGATCGGTATGACCCTGATCGCTGAAGGCTTTGGCGCCCATGTACCGAAAGGTTATGTGTATGCAGCGATGGCGTTCTCTACCGCGATCGAAGCTTTGAACATTCTGTCGCGCCGGGCACGGCTCAAGCGCGAAGCGGCTGAGGGTTGATGTAAATCGCGGGGCAAGCCCGCTCCTACCAACCGGTGGGAGCGGGCTTGCCCCGCGATGCGTTTAACGATCAATCAATGCGCACTGGCATGCCGACGACTACGTCGCGTCGGCACCGCCTCACTGGTTTTCTTCGGCAAGGTATGGTGCGGGTGATGGCGGCGGGCAATCCGCAGCACGCCCCAGAGCATGGCGGCGGCGACGCTCAACCAGGCACTCACCAGCATGAAAATGGCCATTGTCAGGCTCATGTCTGCCTCCTCAGGTCCCTGGCCAGCCCATGATGCTTGCCACGCGGACACCCCTAGAGTCTAGCCCAAGCCCTGTTTCAATCCATTGACCGATGGTCTAGCCCCTTGGGTCGCTTTGTTCTAAGCCGCCTGCACACTATACCCACGCGGCCTGCCGGCCTATGATCGCACCCCAGGGCCGGGCGCTGTCTGCCGGGCATCAGCACAAGCGAGTGTTCATGCTGCCACTGTCTACCACATTCTCCGCCTTCGCCCCGCGCCGCTGGCTGGCCGCCTGCGCGATGGCCCTGGCCCTGGCCGGTTGCGCCAGTCAGCCTCCCGCGTCGATCAAGGGCCTGCCACAACGGGTGGAAATCGGCTCGGTGCCGTTCTACCGCGGCAACGCCAACCAGAGCGCGCCGATGGCCCTGGCGGCGATCCTGTCGCAACAGGGCGTGCGTATCACCCCGGGGTTGCTCGAACAGCCATTGGGCCTGCCCGAGGGCATCGACAAATTGCAGGGCTCGATGCAGAACGTCGCCCGTCAGTACGGCATGGTGGTGTATCCGCTGGAGCCGAAGCTGAATGCGCTGCTGACCCAGGTGGCCGCAGGCAATCCGGTACTGCTGCGTTTCGAGCAGGGGGCGGCGTTCTGGGGTGAGCCGCGTTACGCCTTGCTGGTCGGTTACGACAGCTACAAGCAACGGGTGTTGCTGCGGGCGGGGAACAATCGACGGCTGTTGATGGACTTCGACGACTTCGCATCGGCGTGGAACAAGCAGGGGAGTTGGGCAGTGCTGGTGCAGCCGCCGAGCCAGTTGCCGGCTCAGGTTGACCGTCAGCGTTGGCTGAAGGCGGCCAATGACCTGGCCCAGGCGGGCCAGGAACAAGCGGCCCGCCAGGCCGTCAGCGCCCTGGGGCAATGACGGCGCCGGCCGGGCCCGGGCTTAGAAGCCCAGACGGTCGCGCAGGCTGTAGTACCAGGCGCCGATGGCGCTGAACGGTACACGCAGCATCTGGCCACCCGGGAACGGGTAGTGCGGCAGTTCGGCGAATGCGTCGAAGCGCTCGGCCTGACCACGCAGGGCCTCGGCCAGTACCTTGCCCGCCAGGTGGGTGTAGGTGACGCCGTGGCCGCTGCAGCCCTGGGAGTAGTAGATGTTGTCGCCCAGACGGCCGACCTGTGGCAGACGCGACAGGGTCAGCAGGAAGTTGCCGGTCCAGGCGTAGTCGATCTTCACGTCTTTGAGCTGCGGGAAGGCCTTGAGCATCTTCGGACGGATGATCGCTTCGATGTTCGCCGGGTCACGGGCACCGTACACCACGCCGCCACCAAAGATCAGGCGCTTGTCGCCGGTCAGGCGGTAGTAGTCGAGCAGGTAGTTGCAGTCTTCGACGCAGTAGTCTTGCGGCAGCAGGCTGCGCGCCAGCTCCTCGCCCAACGGCTCGGTGGTGATCACCTGGGTGCCGCACGGCATGGACTTGGCCGCCAGCTCTGGCACCAGGCCGCCGAGGTAGGCGTTACCGGCAACGATGACGAACTTGGCGCGTACTTTACCTTGTGGGGTGTGCACCACCGGGTTGGCGCCACGCTCGATGCGCACTGCCGGGGATTGCTCGTAGATCTTGCCGCCCAGCGACTCGACGGCTGCGGCTTCGCCCAGCGCCAGGTTCAGTGGGTGGATATGGCCGCCGCTCATGTCGAGCATGCCACCCAGGTACTGGTCGCAATCGACCACTTCACGAATGCGCTTCTGGTCCATCAGTTCCAGCTGGGTGTGGCCGAAGCGTTCCCACAGGCGCTTTTGCGATTCCAGGTGGCCCATCTGCTTGGCGGTCAGGGCGGCGAACACGCCACCGTCTTTCAGATCGCACTGGATGTTGTACTTGGCCACGCGCTCACGGATGATGCGTCCGCCTTCGAAGGCCATCTGGCCGAGCAGTTGCGCCTGCTTGGGGCCGACGGTGCGTTCGATGACATCGATGTCGCGGCTGTAGCTGTTGACGATCTGGCCACCGTTGCGGCCCGAGGCGCCGAAACCGACTTTCGCGGCTTCCAGCACGGTCACACTGAAGCCCGCTTCCAGCAGGAACAGGGCGCTGGACAGACCGGTGTAGCCGGCGCCGATCACGCAGACATCGGTCTGAACCTCTTCCTGCAGCGCCGGGCGCGGCGGAACCGGATTGGCCGATGCGGCGTAGTAGGACTGAGGGTAGGGGGTATTGGCCATGCTGCGAAACCTCTGTTTTATATTTTTTACGACTGTACCGATGCTATCAATAATAATAAACACCCGCTAGTCGTGTGTTGAAAATCCTTTACCCCCGGTTTTCACAAATACGTTTGTTATTCAGTGGCTTAGCTAGAAAAAAAGAGTTGACACGCTCAGCCGATTCCGTAGAATGCCGCCATACAGCAGGCACATAGCTCAGTTGGTTAGAGCACCACCTTGACATGGTGGGGGTCGTTGGTTCGAGTCCAATTGTGCCTACCAAATCAAATCCGCCCCTGCTGGCGGTACCAAAAAGGCGATCCGAAAGGGTCGCCTTTTTTGTTTCTGCAATTCCGTCTCCTCGGGGACCGGCCATCCGAAGAACAGCCTGTATAGACAGCACCGCTAGAATTAACAGGGGGATAACTTTCATGCGTACTGCTTGTAAGGAGTCCTACGATGAAGATTCTATATTCGCTGGCGCTAGTGATAGCGGCCGGTTGGATGTCGGGGTGTGCTACAGCACCTGATCATCAGTTGGTCAGCGTCCCGCTGAATGCAACTCAGGACAATGCCGGGCATATCGCTCATGCCAGCCTGGTGGCGATGGGCAGCGAGACGCAAATCCGGATCGCTGTCAGTGGTGTGCCTGATTCAACGACCCTTCCTGCGCGCCTCTATACCTACCTCTACGCAGGTGGGTGCGGCGCTTTGACTGGCAAGCCGGCTTACTCGATGAATGACACCGTGCGTTCGGATCTGCATGGCCCGGGTATGGAGCTGGTGAAGGTCGCGCCCTTGTCGCTCGATAGCCTGCGCTCGGGCAACTATGCCCTGGTGGTGCGCAGCAGTGCTGCAGACGGCAATCAGGATCTGTTCTGTGCCAAGGTCATCTAGTTAAGCAGGGGCTGCTCTGCAGCCCATCGCAGGCAACGCCTGCTCCCACAGTGTTCTCAACCTGTGGGAGCAGGCGTTGCCTGCGATGGGGCGGGGGCATGGATCAAGCGTTGCGCTTCACCACCAAGGTGAGGATGTCGTAGCTGGCGCACAGCTCGCCGTTCTGGTTGGTCACCTCGACGTCCCAGGCCACTACGCCTTGCGGCTCGCCTTTCGGGCTGACCTTGCCCTGGTCGATCTTGCGCTTGCAGGTCAGGCGCGCCTGGATGGTGTCGCCGATGCCCACCGGGGTGATGAAGCGCAGGGTGTCCAGGCCGTAGTTGGCCAGTACCGGGCCGACGCCGGGGGAGACGAACAGGCCGGCGGCGGCCGACAGCACGAAGTAGCCGTGGGCGATACGCTTGCCGAACTGCGAGTCCTTGGCGGCAATGTCGTCGAAGTGCATGTAGAAGTGATCGCCGGACAGGCAGCCGAAGTTGACCAGGTCCGATTCGGTGACGGTGCGCCGGTGGGTCAGCAGCGATTCGCCGATCTGCAGGTCTTCGAAGTGGCGGCGGAATGGATGCACCTCGCTCTCGTAGACCTTGGCACCGCGTACGTATTCGCCGGTGACCGCCATCAGCATGCTTGGCGAACCTTGTACCGCGGTGCGCTGCAGGTAGTGCTTGACCGCACGCAGGCCGCCCAGCTCTTCACCGCCGCCGGCACGCCCCGGGCCGCCGTGCTTGAGCTGCGGCAGCGGCGAGCCGTGGCCGGTGGATTCGCCGGCCGACTCGCGGTCGAGGATGTGCAGGCGGCCATGCAGTGCGGCGGCCGCTGGCACCACTTTGGCGGCGACGCGTGGGTCTTTGGTGATCAGGCTGGCGACCAGGCTGCCCTTGCCGCGGGCGGCCAAGGCGATGGCTTCGTCGAGGTCGTCGTAGGCCATCAAGGTGCTGACCGGGCCGAACGCCTCAATGTCGTGGGCGCCACCCTCGGCATGCGGATCGCGGCTGCGCAGCAGGGTCGGGGCGAAGAACGCGCCTTCGTTGACGCCATCGCCGCGCGGGGCGAAGCCGTCCTTGGCGCCGAACAGCAGGTCACTCGATTGCAGCAGCGCGGCGACGCGCTCGGCGACGTCGGCCTGCTGGGCGTGCGAGGCCAGCGCGCCCATTTTCACGCCTTCCACCGACGGGTCACCGACCACAACCTTGGCCAGGCGTTCGCGCAGGCGCTCGGCAACCGCGTCGATGTGCTTGGCCGGAACGATGGCACGGCGAATCGCGGTGCACTTCTGCCCGGCCTTGGTGGTCATCTCGCGGGCGACTTCCTTGACGAACAGATCGAACTCCTCGTCGTCCGGGGTGACTTCCGGGGCGAGGATCGCGCAGTTCAGCGAGTCGGCCTCGGCGTTGAACGGAATCGAATTGCGCACCAGGTTGGCGTTGACGCGCAGCTTGGCGGCGGTGTCGGCGGAACCGGTGAAGGTCACCACGTCCTGGCCCTGCAGGCGGTCGAGCAGGTCGCCGGTGCCACCGACGATCAACTGCAGGCTGCCGGCCGGCAGCAGGCCGGACTCGTCCATCAGGCGTACCGCGGCTTCGGTCAGGTAGCTGGTGGCGGTGGCCGGCTTGACGATGCACGGCATGCCGGCGAGGAAACTCGGGGCGAACTTCTCGAGCATGCCCCAGATCGGGAAGTTGAAAGCGTTGATGTGCACGGCGAGGCCGCCGCGCGGTACCAGGATGTGGCTGCCGGCGAAGGTGTTGTTCTTGCCCAGCGCGATCACCGGGCCTTCATGCACCACATTGCCGGACGGCAGCTCGCGGCTGCCCAGGCTGGCGTAGGCGAACAGGGTGCCGGCGCCGCCTTCGATGTCGATCCAGCTGTCGGCACGGGTTGCGCCGCTGTGGTGAGACAGGGCGTAAAGCTGCTCCTTGCGCTCGAGCAGGAACTTGCCGAGGGCCTTGAGGCGCGCTGCACGCTGCTGGAAGTCCATCGCCATCAGTTCGGCGATGCCGCGCTGGCGGGCATGGGCGACGGCTTCGGCGAAGTCCAGCACTTCTTCATGGGTGCACGCCAGCGGCTGGCCGTTGATCGCGCTGCGCAGGGTCTGGGCGCCGTGCTGGCCGATCCAGCGGCCGCCGATGAAGCTTTGCAGGGTGGGGTTGTTGCTCATCAAACATTCTCCAGGGTGTCGGGGGCGGCCGGCGCCCGTGGGGCCGGCTGCAAGTCTTACCAGAGGGCCAGGGAATAGCCGAGGATCAGGCGGTTTTCATCAATGTCCGAGGTCAGGCCGGCGCCAGAACGGAAGGTGGCGTTGCGCAGGCGGATGTTGAAGTTTTTGAAGGTGCCGGACTGGAAGGTGTAAACCAGGTCGGTGTCACGCTCCCATTCTTTGCCACCGCTGACCTTTGCCGTTTCGATGTTGCGGCCGTTGACGTAACGGGTCATGAAGGCCAACCCGGGCACGCCGAGGGCGGCGAAGTCGTAGTCGTAGCGGGCCTGCCAGGCGTCGGTCTCGGCTTTGGTAAAGGTGTTGACCGTTACCAGGTTGACCGAGTACGGGTCCAGGCCGACGAAGGCAAAGTCGCCGTCGCCCGACAGGCTCTGGTAGCCGGCCCCGAACTTGTGGGCGCCAACGCCCAGGGTCAGCATGCCGTTGAAGAAGCGGTTGTCGATATGGCCACCGTCGACCCGGGCGGCGCTACGGAAGTTGTGGTCACCGCTTTCGCCGGTGTTGAAGTAGCGCAGGTCGGTCTTGAGGGTGATGCCTTCGGCCAGGGTGGCGTTGTGTAGCAGGCCGGCGTAGTGCTGCTGGTAGATGTTGTCCATCTGTGCGTAGTAGTAGCTGAGCAGCAGGCTCGGGTTGATGGCGTAGCTGCCGCCCGCCAGGTCGAGGTGGGCGCTTTCGACACCGTTGTAGTTCATCTCGTCATTGCTCGACGAGTCGCGCAGGTTGATCTTTTCCAGACGCCCGGCGTTGAGGGTCAAACCACCAATTTCCTGGGAGTTGAGCAAGGTCCCGGCATAGGTGGAGGAGAGCAGGCGCGTGTCGTTGTAGGCGGCGACCGGCAACTGAGGCTGCAAGGTGCCGACTTTCAGCACGCTTTTCGACAACCGTACTTTGGCGGTCAGGCCCAGTTCGCTGTAGGTGTCTTCCGGCTCCTGGCTTTCGGCGCCGAAGGCCAGCAGGCCAGTGCCGCGACGATCACGGCTGGAGTCGAGTTTGATCGCCGTTTCGCCAATGGCGTCCAGGCCCAGGCCCAGAACGCCTTCGGTAAACCCCGATTCAACGCGTGCGGTAAAACCCTGCGCCCATTCTTCGGCCTTTGCCTGCGGCGCGTTGCTTTGCCGGAAGTCGCGGTTCATGTACATGTTGCGGGCTTCGAAGCTGCCTTTGCTGTCTTCGATAAAGCCGGCCATGGCCGCCGGTGACAGGGCCAGGCCGAGCGCCGCCAGCAGCGGCGCGGGGTAACGGATATTAGTCATTGTTATTGTTGTTCCGTTGAGTCAGTGGCGGCTGGCGGCGGCTGCGCCGATACCGGTCATCGAGCGGATGAACTGGGCCAGGTAGCGGCCACGCTCGGTTTGCGCACGCTCTGAGCGGTCGGTCACCGAAAATACCCAGGCGCCGAGGAACGCCAGCGTCATCGAGAACAGCGCCGGGTTCGAGTAGGGGAACAGTGCTTTTTCATGGTGCAGCACGCCGACCCAGACCACCGGGCTCAACAGCAGCAGGACGACAGCGGAAGCCAGGCCAACCAGGCTGCCGGCGACAGCGCCACGGGTGGTCAGGCCTTTCCAGAACATCGACAGGAACAGCACCGGGAAGTTGACCGAGGCGGCGATGGCCAGCACCAGGCCGGACAGGAAGGCAATGTTCTGCGATTCGAACAGCAGGCCGAGAATCACCGCCAGCGCGCCAATAACCAGGGTCGCCAGGCGCGACATGCGCATCTCTTCGCGTTCGCTGGCCTGCCCCTTGCGGATCACGCAGGCGTACAGGTCGTGGGCCACCGCCGAGGCGCCGGACAGTGCCAGGCCGGCGACCACGGCGAGGATGGTGGCGAAGGCCACCGCCGAGATGAAGCCGAGGAACAGGTTGCCGCCCACCGCCTGCGCCAGGTGTACCGCAACCATGTTGCCGCCACCGACAATCGCGCCGCTGGCATCGCGGAACGTCGAGTCAGTGCCGACAATGACGATGGCGCCGAAGCCGATGGCAATCAGCAGCACATAGAAGTAGCCGATGAAGCCGGTGGCATAGAGCACGCTCTTGCGCGCTTCGCGGGCATCCTTGACGGTGAAGAAACGCATCAGGATGTGCGGCAGGCCGGCGGTGCCGAACATCATGCCGACCGCTAGCGAGATGGTGTCGATGGGATTGCCCAGCAGACCGCCCGGGGCCATGATCGCCTGGCCCTTGCTGTGCACGGCGGCAGCGCCGGCGAACATCGCCTCGGTGCTGAAGTTGAAGTGCTTGAGCACCGCATAGGCCATGAAGGTGGCGCCGCAGAGCAGCATCACCGCCTTGATGATCTGCACCCAGGTGGTGGCGAGCATGCCGCCGAAGGTCACGTAGAAGACGATCAGCACGCCAACCAGCAGCACCGCATGCAGGTAGCTGATGCCAAACAGCAGTTCGATCAGCTTGCCGGCGCCGACCATCTGCGCCATCAGGTACATCAGCGCCACGATCAGGGTGCCGACGGCGGCGACGATGCGGATCGGGGTCTGCTCCAGGCGGTAGGAGACCACGTCGGCGAAGGTGTACTTGCCAAGGTTGCGCAGCCGTTCGGCGATCAGGAACAGGATGATCGGCCAGGCGGCGACCACGCCCAGGGAGTAGAGCAGGCCGTCGTAGCCGGCCATGAAGATCATTGCCGAGATGCCCAGGAACGACGCGGCGCTGATCATGTCGCCGGCAATCGCCAGGCCGTTCTGCAGGCCGCTGATGCCGCCGCCGGCGGTGTAGAAGTCGCTGGCCGAGCGGGTGCGCAGGGCGGCCCAGCGGGTGATGCCAAGGGTGAACAGGACGAACACCAGGAACATGCCGATGGCGTTCCAGTTCAGCGGCCGCGCGGCAGTCTCAGCAGCCATGGCGGCGCCGCTCGAGAGCAGGCCGCCACTGAGCAACAGCAGGTGAGAGGTCTTCATTGCTGTACCTCCTGCTGCAGTTTGGCAACCAGCGGGTCGAGCACCTGGTTGGTCTGGCGCACGTAGTACGCGGTGAAAATGAACGAGAGCAGGATCACCACCACGGCCACCGGAATACCGATGCTGGTGGCGCCGCCGTTCAGCGGCTGGGCGAGTACCCCCGGGGCGAATGCCATCATCAACACGAAGCCGTAGTAGATCGCCAGCATCGCCAGGGTCAGTGACCAGGTCAGGCGCTGCTTGCGGCGCACCAGCTGAATGAAATCCGGATGTTGCCGGAGACGTTCGGGGTCTTGTGGGGTCATGGTTGCACGCTCTCTTGTTGTGATTGTCGAGTCAGTGTTTTCGGGGGTGCGGCAAAGCCCGGGCCTTGCAGGTGTCACTTCGCCGGCGAGGTGACACCTGCAAGGCACCGGGCGGTCAGAGCTGGTCGAAGTCGAGTACGACCTTGTCGCTGAGCGGGAAGGACTGGCAGGACAGCACGTAGCCGGCCGCCACCTCGTAGTCCTCAAGGGCGAAGTTGCTGTCCATTTCCACCTCGCCTTCGATCACCTTGCACTTGCAGGTCGAGCACACCCCGGCCTTGCACGAGTAGGGCAGTTCGGCGCCATGTTCGTTGCCGGCGTCGAGCACGCTGGCGCTGTTGCGTGCCAGTTCGAAGGACAGCTCGCGCCCGTCGCTGATCACGGTGATCTGGCTCTTGGCGCTGTCGACCTGGGCAGCGGCCTGGCGCGCTTCGCGTTTCTGCGTACTGCCAACGGCGGCGAACAGTTCGAAGTGGATGCGCTCGGCGGGCATGCCGTTGGCCTTGAGCTGGTCGCGCACGGTTTCGGTCATGGCCTGCGGGCCGCAGATAAAGGCGGCATCGAGCGCCTTGACGTCGAGCCAGCGGCTGAACAGTTGCGCGCATTTGTCGGCGTCGATGCGGCCGTTGTAGAGGTCGACATCCTGTTGCTCGCGGCTGAATACGAAGATCAGGTTGAGGCGCTGCAGGTAGCGGTTCTTCAGGTCTTCGAGCTGTTCGCGAAACAGCGCGGAGTTGCTCGAGCGGTTGCCGTAGAGCAGGGTGAAGCTGCTGTGCGGTTCGCGTTCCAGGGTGGTCTTGATGATCGACAGGATCGGCGTGATGCCGCTGCCGGCGGCCACTGCCAGGTAACGGCCGTGACGTGCGGCATCGAGTGGCACGTAGAAGTGTCCGGACGGCGGCATCACTTCCAGGCTCTGCCCGGCCTTGAGGCTGTCGTTGGCGTGGGCGGAGAACAGCCCGCCGGGCACGCGCTTGATCGCCACGCGCAGTTCGCCGTCGTTGACCCCGGTGCAGATCGAGTACGAACGGCGTACTTCCTGACCTTCGAGGTGGGTACGCATCACCAGGTGCTGGCCCTGGGTGAAGGAGAAATCGTTGGCCAGCTCGGCCGGCACGTCGAAGGCGATCGACACCGCGTCGCGGGTCTCCGGGCGCACTTCTTTAATCTTCAGGCTGTGGAACTTGCTCATTTTTATTGGTCTCCGGCAGCACGCTGCTCAGATGCACTTGAAGTAGTCGAACGGCTCACGGCACTCGATGCAGCGGTACAGCGCCTTGCAGGCGGTCGAGCCGAATTCGCTGAGGCGTTCGGTGTGGGCGCTGCCGCACTGCGGGCAGCACACTTGGTCATGCTCACCGAGCAGGCTGCGCTTGCTGGTGCTGCCGGCAGGCGGGGCGATGCCGTAGGTGCGCAGGCGCTCGCGGCCGCTGTCGCTGATCCAGTCGGTGGTCCACGCCGGGGTCAGCCGGCGCTCCAGTTGCGGTGCGGCGAAGCCGGCCTGCTGCAGGGCGTCGGCGATGTCCTGCTCGATCACCTCGGTGGCCGGGCAGCCGGAGTAGGTCGGGGTGACCACCACATGCAGGTGGCCATCTTGCCAGTCGAGGCCGCGCACGATGCCCAGATCGACCACGCTGACGACCGGGACTTCCGGGTCCATGACTGCGCCGAGCACGGCCCAGGCCTGTTCCAGGTCGTTGGCCTGGAGTGGGCGGGCGCCGCGGTCGCTGGCGATCAGCTCACCAGGTCGCATCGGGATAGGCTCGCGGCAGGAACTGCATTTCGGCCAGCAGGATGCCCAGGTGCTCACTGTGCACACCACGGCGTCCGCTGAGGTAGAAGTGGTTGGGCGCTGCCGGTACCGGCAGGGTGGCCCTGGTGAACACTTCCTCAACCTTGGCGCGCCAGGCGCTGGCGATTGCTTCCGGCTGTGCGGCGATACCGGCCTCGGCCAGGCGCTGCTCGACCTCGTCGCCATCGACCAGTTCGCCGCTGAAGCGCCAGACCTGGTCGATCGCTGCCAGCATGCGCTGGTGGCTTTCTTCGGTGCCGTCGCCCAGGCGCTCGACCCACTCGCCGGAGCGGCGCAAGTGGTAGGTGACTTCTTTCAGCGCCTTGGCGGCGATACCGGCGATGCGCTCATCGCTGGACGCGCTGAGGGCGCTCAGTACCTGGAAGTGCCAGGCATCGTAGAGGAACTGTTTGACGATGGTTACCGCGTAGTCGCCGTTGGGTTGTTCGACCAGCAGCAGGTTGCGGTAGGCGCGCTCGTCGCGACGGAACGCCAGGTGGTCGGCGTCACGGCCGTCGGCCAGCAGCTCGGCGGCGTAGTCCAGCCAGTTGCGCGCCTGGCCGACCAGGTCGAGGCCGACGTTCATCAGCGCCAGTTCTTCTTCCAGTGCCGGGGCCTTGCCGCACCATTGGCACAGGCGCTGGCCCTGAATCAGGGCGCTGTCGCCGAGGCGCAGCAGGTATTGGATGAGGTCTTCACGTTGGGTCATGGCAGTGGCCTCACATATGACCGACTTCGGCCGGCAGCTCGTAGAAGCTGGCGTGGCGGTAGACCTTGTCTTCCGAGGGCACGAACAGCGGGTCTTTCTCGTCCGGCGAAGAGGCGGTGATCAGCGCCGAAGGCACCACCCACAGGCTCACGCCCTCGTTGCGGCGGGTGTACAGCTCGCGCGCGTTCTCGATGGCCATCGCTGCGTCGGCGGCATGCACGCTGCCGACGTGCTTGTGGTTGAGGCCGTGCTTGCTGCGCACGAAAACTTCGAACAGGGTCCATTCGGACATGGCGGGACTCTCCAGATCAGTGGCTTATCAAGCGGCGTTGCGCTTGGCTTGTTGTTTTTTGGCGTGGGCGACCGCGGCCTGGCGCACCCAGGCGCCGTCCTCGATGGCCTTGCGGCGGGTGTCGATACGCTCGGCGTTGCATGGGCCGTTGCCTTTGAGTACGTCGTAGAACTCGTCCCACTGGATGTCGCCGAAGTCGTAGTGGCCGCGTGCTTCGTTCCACTTCAGGTCGGGATCTGGCACGGTGCAGCCGAGCAGTTCCAGTTGCGGGATGGTCTGGTCGACAAAACGCTGGCGCAGTTCATCGTTGCCCTGGCGCTTGATCTTCCAGGCCATCGACTGGGCGCTGTTCGGCGAATGCTCGTCGCTTGGCCCGAACATCATCAGCGCCGGCCACCACAAGCGGTTGATCGCGTCCTGGACCATGTCCTTCTGCGCCTGGGTGCCTTCTTTCATCATGGTCAGCAGCAGCTGGTAGCCCTGGCGCTGGTGGAAGCTCTCTTCCTTGCAGATACGGATCATCGCCCGCGAGTAGGGGCCGTAGGAGGTGCGCTGCAGCACCACCTGGTTGACGATCGCCGCGCCGTCGACCAGCCAGCCGACCGCGCCCATGTCGGCCCAGCTCAGGGTCGGGTAGTTGAAGATGCTCGAATACTTGGCCTTGCCGCTGTGCAGCTTGGCGATTTCTTCATCGCGGTCGGCGCCGAGGGTTTCCATTGCGCTGTACAGGTACAGGCCGTGACCGGCTTCGTCTTGGATTTTGGCCATCAGCTGCAGCTTGCGCTTGAGAGTCGGGGCGCGGGTTACCCAGTTACCTTCCGGCAGCATGCCGACGATCTCGGAGTGGGCGTGCTGGGAGATCTGGCGGATCAGGGTCTGCCGGTAGGCGTCCGGCATCCAGTTCTTTGCTTCGATCTTGATCTCGGCATCGATCTTCTCTTGGAAGGCGCGTTCTTCGGGGGACATTTCGTCCAGCGCTTTGACCCGCTTAACGCCGGTCTCAACCAGTTGTGCGTACATGCTGCGTCTCCAGCCTTTTAAAGGTTTTTGTCGGGAGGCCTTGGCCATGGCTGTATTTTTAAATGATACAAAAATAAATATCAAACATTAAATTGTGTGTCGCATGTGATTTTTGTATCGCATTGCTGGATCGAGGGAGAAAGGGCGGTGGCAGGTGCTGGCTGCCAGCACCTGGTCAGGGCTTGCGGGGGTGATGATTAGCGGGGTTACAACGCTTTTTACGGGCAAAAAAAAGCCCCGCCGAAGCGGGGCAGAGACACGCAGGGGTTAGCCTTGGACGCGTTTGTCAAATACGTGGCAGGCCTTGCCTTCCGAGCGTTTCAGGCTGTGCGAGGGCTGGATCAGCACGCGCGCGCTGATGCCGATGTAGGTCTTGATCTGCTTGCTCAGTTCGTTGCCGATCAGTTTTTGCTGATCGCCGTCCAGGCCTTGCAGGTCATGCTTGAGCTCCACGTGCACATCCATGCTGTCGAGGTTGCCATTGCGATACAGATGTATCTCATAATTCTCGGAAAGCTGTTTTATTTTAAGTACCTGTTCCTCGATCTGCGTAGGGAACACGTTGACCCCGCGGATGATCAGCATGTCGTCGCTGCGCCCGGTGATCTTGTCGATGCGTCGCATCGGCCGTGCGGTACCCGGCAGCAGGCGGGTGAGGTCGCGGGTGCGGTAGCGGATCATCGGCAGCGCTTCTTTGCTCAGCGAGGTGAACACCAGCTCGCCGTATTCGCCGTCGGGCAGCACCGCGCCGGTCACCGGGTCGATGATTTCCGGGTAGAAATGGTCTTCCCAGACGGTCGGGCCGTCCTTGGTCTCGGCGCATTCCATGGCCACGCCCGGGCCCATGATTTCCGACAGGCCATAGATGTCCAGGGCGGTGATACCCATTCGCTCTTCGACTGCGCGACGCAGCTCGGCGGTCCAGGGTTCGGCGCCAAAGATGCCCAGGCGCAGTGCCAGCTTCTGCGGATCGATGCCCTGGCGCTCGATCTCGTCGGCGATATTGAGCATGTACGAGGGGGTGACCATGATGATGTCCGGCTGGAAATCACGGATCAGCTGGACCTGTTTCTCGGTCTGGCCGCCGGACATCGGGATCACTGTGCACCCCAGACGCTCGGCGCCGTAGTGGGCGCCCAGACCGCCGGTGAACAGGCCGTAACCGTAGGAGATCTGCACCTTGTCGCCACGCCGGCCGCCCGCCGCGCGGATCGAGCGGGCGACCACGTTGGCCCAGGTGTTGATGTCGTTTTGCGTGTAACCAACCACGGTCGGCTTGCCAGTGGTGCCGCTGGAGGCATGCAGGCGCACGACGTCGTGCATCGGCACGGCAAACATGCCATAGGGGTAGTTGTCGCGCAGGTCGTTCTTGCCGGTGAACGGGAACCTGGCCAGGTCGTCCAGCGATTTCAGGTCGTCCGGGTGCACGCCCAGGCTGTCGAAGCGCTGCTTGTACAGCGGCACGTTGTGGTAGGCGTGGTTGAGGCTCCAGCGCAGGCGCTCCAGCTGGTGCTGGCGCAACTGATCGATGCTGGCGGTTTCCATCGGATCAAGCGGGGAAGTGTTAACAAACATATTCATGGCTTCACTCGAATTATTTTTGTGCATTGGCCCGCACGCAGGCCTATGAGTGCTGATGAGCAGAATAACCTTCGGCGGCTTACGTGTCAGAGCCGTTCGATGATCAGTGCGATGCCCTGGCCGACGCCGATGCACATGGTGCAGAGTGCGTAGCGGCCCTGGCGTTCTTCCAGTTCGTGCAGCGCGGTGGTGACCAGGCGCGCGCCGCTCATGCCCAGCGGGTGGCCGAGGGCGATGGCGCCACCGTTCGGGTTGACCCGCGCGTCGTCGTCGTCCAGACCGAGTTCGCGCAGTACCGCCAGGCCCTGGGCGGCGAAGGCTTCGTTGAGTTCAATGACGTCCATGTCGGCCAGGCTGAGGCCGGCCAGTTCCAGCACCTTGTGCGTGGCCGGTACCGGGCCGATGCCCATCAGGCGTGGTTCGACACCGGCAGTGGCCATCGCCACCACCCGGCCACGGGCTTTGAGGCCATGCCGTGCGGCGGCTTGCGGGCTGGCCAGCAGCAGTGCGCAGGCACCATCGTTGACCCCCGAAGCATTGCCGGCAGTGACGCTGCCGCCTTGACGGAACGGCGTGCCGAGCCTGGCCAGCTGCTCCAGGGTGGTGTCGCCGCGTGGGTGTTCGTCATGTTCGACGCGTTTGGCCGGGCCTTTGCGCTGGGCGATTTCCACCGCCACGATTTCCTTGGCCAGGCGGCCGCTGGCCTGGGCTGCGGCGGCCTTGTGCTGGCTGCGCAGGGCGAAGGCGTCCTGGTCGGCGCGCGAGATATTGAACTGCGCGGCGACGTTTTCGGCGGTCTCCGGCATCGAGTCAGTGCCGAATTGCGCCTGCAACAGCGGGTTGATGAAGCGCCAGCCGATGGTGGTGTCGAAGATTTCCGCGCTGCGGCCGAAGGCTTGCTCGGATTTGCCCATGACGAACGGGGCGCGCGACATCGACTCGACGCCGCCGGCGATCATCAGCCCGGCTTCACCGCAGCGCAGAGTGCGCGCGGCGAAGCCGATGGCGTCCAGGCCCGAACCGCACAGGCGGTTCAGCGTGGTGCCCGGAACGCTGGCGGGCAGGCCGGCGAGCAGCGAGGCCATGTGCGCGACGTTGCGGTTGTCTTCGCCGGCCTGGTTGGCGCAGCCGTAGATCACATCGTCGATGGCGCTCCAGTCCAGTTGCGGGTGGCGCGCTTGCAGGGCCTTCAGCGGAATCGCGCCGAGGTCGTCGGCGCGCACGCTGGAGAGGGCGCCGGCGTAACGGCCGATGGGGGTACGGATGGCGTCGATGATCAGGGCGTCATTCATTCGGGGTCTCCTGCGCCAGCACAGTGCCGCGCACTTTGTAGGACTTGCCACGGAACAGGGCGATCAACTGGCCGTGCTGGTTTTCAATGCGTACGTCGTAGTTACCGGTGCGGCCACTGCGGCTTTGCTCACTGGCGTGCGCGGTCAGGGTGTCGCCCAGGCGGGCCGGGGCGACGTAATCAATGCTGCAGCCGATCGCCACGCAGGCGTCGTTGTAGCTGTTGCAGGCGAAGGCGAAGGCCGAGTCGGCGAGGGCGAACAGGTAGCCGCCATGGCAGGTGCCGTGGCCCTGGATCATGTCTTCGCGCACGCTCATGCCGATCATCGTCCGCCCGGGGGCGATCGACAGCAGGCGCATGCCCATGCGCTGGCTGGCGGTATCACGCTCGAACATTTCCTCGGCGCAGCGGGTGGCGAGTGACAAGGCGTCGTGGTTAGTCATGGAAGCACCTCCCTTCGGCGACCAGGCGGCGCAGCAGCAGGGAAGGGCGATAACGCTCCTCGCCGTAGCTGGCCTGCAAGTGCTCCAGGGTGCGCAGCACGCCTGGCAGGCCGATCGCGTCGGCCCAGGCCAGCGGACCTTGCGGGTAATTCACCCCGGCGCGCATCGCCAGATCGATATCGGTGGCACTGCCGACCCCCTGCAGCACCGCGTCGGCGCCTTCGTTGGCGAGCATCGCTACGCTGCGCAGCACCGCCAGGCCAGGCAGGTCGGCGAGTTGGCTGACCTTGATCCCGGCACGCTGCAGCAGGGCCACGGCCTGCTCGCGGGCAGCGGCGCTGGTGTCGGCGGCGCAGGCGATGGCCAGGCGGCCGGCCTTGGCATAGTCCAGTGCCAGGTCGATCAGCACCAGGTTGCGCAGGCCATCTTCCTGAGCGCGCTGGCTGGCCAGGCGCCCGTCGGACAGGGCCAGCACTGCATCGCCGACACGCAGCAGGCCACTGCCGTCACGCCGCACCACCTGCACGCCAGCGTCCTGCAGGCGCTGGATCAGCGGTTCGGCGACACCCAGGTGGCCTTCCACCACGCAACTGTCGATGCTGGCGGCGCTGCTCAGCTCCACCGGCTGCGGGCGCTCAACGCCTTCGGCATAGTTATAGAAACCATGGCCGCTTTTGCGGCCGAGGCGGCCGGCGTCGACCAGTTCCTTCTGGATCAGCGACGGCTGGAAGCGCATGTCGTTGTAATAGGCCGCGAACACCGAGCAGGTCACCGCGTAGTTGACGTCGTGGCCGATCAGGTCGGTGAGTTCGAAGGCACCCATGCGAAAGCCGCCGGCGTCGCGCAGCAGGGCGTCGAGGGTCGCACAGTCGGCGGCGCCTTCCTGCAGCAGGCGCAGGCTTTCGGCGTAGAACGGCCGGGCCACGCGGTTGACGATGAAGCCGGGGGTGGATTTGGTGTGCACCGGCTGTTTACCCCAGGCGCTTGCCGTGGCGTACAGCCGCTCGGCCAGCGCCCGTGGCGTGGCCAGGCCGGAGACGATCTCGACCAGGGCCATCAGCGGCGCCGGATTGAAGAAGTGCATGCCGATCACCCGCTCGGGGTGGGCGAGGCCGGCGGCCAGGCTGGTGATCGACAGCGATGAGGTGTTGCTGGCGAAGATGCAGTCGGCGCTGCACAGCGCCTCCAGCTGACGCAGCAGGCCGCGCTTGACCTCAAGGTTCTCGACGATCGCCTCGATCACCAGGCCGGCATCGGCCAGCGCCTCGATGGCGTCGGCCGGCTGCAGGCGGGCCACGGTAGCGGCGCGCGCCTCGGCGCTGAGGCGGCCTTTTTCCACCAGCTTGCCGAGCTGCCGGTCGATACCGTCGATGGCCTGGGCGGCGGCGCCGGGGCGGCTGTCATGCAGTTTCACCGGATGGCCGGCCTGCGCGGCTACCTGGGCGATGCCGGCACCCATGGCGCCAGCGCCGATCACGGCGACGACGGTGCTGTGGTTCAGTGCGCTCATCGCTTAGCGTCCCTTGAAAGCTGGGGTGCGTTTGGCCATGAAGGCGCTGACGCCTTCACGGTAGTCTTCGCTGCGCCCGGCCAGGCGCTGCAGGTCGCGTTCGAGGTCGAGCTGTTCGTCGAAGCTGTTGTTCAGGCTGGCGTTCAGACTGCGCTTGATCAGCGCCAGGCCGTAGGTCGGCTGGCTGGCCAGGTGGCGCGCCAGTTTCAGCGCTTGATCGCGCAGCTCGGCGTCGTCGACCACCCGGTAGATCAGCCCCCATTGCTCGGCCTGCTCGGCGCTCAGGCGCTCGCCGAGCAGCATCAGCGCCATGGCGCGGGCAGTGCCGACCAGGCGCGGCAGGGTCCAGGTGCCGCCGGAGTCGGGGATCAGGCCGATCTTGCAGAACGCCTGGATAAAGCTCGCCGAACGCGCCGCCAGGACCAGGTCGCAAGCCAGCGGAATGTTCGCCCCGGCACCGGCGGCGACGCCGTTGACCGCGCAGATCACCGGCAGCGGCAGGTCGCGCAGGGCGCGAATCAGCGGGTTGTAGTACTGCTCGATGGACTCGCCCAGGTCGGGTGCGGCGGCGTCCGGGGCGACGTTGCGGTCGCCCAGGTCCTGGCCGGCGCAGAAGCCGCGGCCTTCGCCGCTGAGCAACAGCACGCGCACTTCGGGGTTCTGCCGCACCTGTTTGAGGGCTTCGCGCACTTCAGCGTGCATCTGCGCGTTGAAGCTGTTGAGTTGTTCCGGGCGATTGAAGCTGAGGGTGGCAACGCCTTCCTCGATGGCAAACAGGATGTGCTGGAAATTCATGGCAGGGGTGCTCTAGGGATAACCAGGGAACGGGCAGCCAGGCTTACTGGCCAGTGAATTCGGGGCGGCGCTTGGCCTGGAAGGCGGCGATACCTTCATTGCGGTCGGCAGTGCCGGCCAGCACGGTGAAGGCGTGGCGCTCGAAGCGCAGGCCGCTGGCCAGGTCCGTGTCCTGGGCCTTGAGCAGCGCTTCCTTGGCCAGGCGCACCGCCAACGGCGCTTTCTGTGCGATCACGCGGCCGATGGCGATGGCGCGATCGACGGTGAACTCGGGCTGGGTCACTTCACTGACCAGGCCGGCACGCTGGGCGAAGCGTGCATCGATGGCTTCGCCGGTGAGCACCATCTGCATGGCCAGCGATTTGCCGACCGCGCGCAGCAGGCGTTGGGTACCGCCGGCGCCGGGCATGATGCCGAGGTTGATTTCCGGCTGACCGAAGCGGGCGTCTTCGCCAGCGATGAGGATGTCGGCGTGCATGGCCAGTTCGCAGCCGCCGCCCAGGCAAAAGCCGTTGACCGCGGCGATCAGCGGTTTGGAGAAGGCGGCGATGCGCTGCCAATGGGCGACGCGCGGGTCGTTGAGGATGCCGACCAGGTCGCGCTCGGCCATTTCCTTGATGTCGGCGCCAGCGGCGAACGCCTTGCGGCTGCCGGTGATGACCACCGCGCGGGTGTCGGGGTCGCGTTCGGCGTGGTCCAGTTCGGCCGCCAGTTCACCGAGCAGCTCGGTGTTCAGGGCGTTCAGCGCTTCCGGGCGCTGCAGGGTGATCAGGCGTACGCCCGCTTCGGTGGCAAGGACGGCAAGGGTGCGAGGCATCAAACGCTCCTCAGGCTGCACGCGCGGCTTGGTTGGCCGGCTAGTTATTGGTAGTTGCGGCGATCTGCCGGGCAGCGACGAGGGTGCCTGCCAGGGCCGACTTTTTCCGAGTATACGCACAAAGCGATACAAAACAACAACGCAAAAATATAATTTTGTGTCTTATGTGTTGATGCTTTAGTGGTGCTTGTTCCGGGGTTAAGGCTGCTAAACCCGGCTGGAATGAGGGTTGTAGCGCGCTGTTGGTGCAGAGTAGTCGCTACGTTTCGCTGATATTCCGATACAGGTGTCTTTACTTATTTATCAAAAAGCGTTGTGATACAGAAAATCCCATCAAGCGCATCGCTTTCTGTAGCTTTGTGCCGTGCCGCCAGCTTTTCGAGGATCTACGCGATGCCGTCCACTGCCACCCGTGCCGCCCAGGAACTGTTCGACCACCACCGCGCCACGCTCGACCGCGCGTTGCAGGCCATTGCCGAACGCGGCTACTGGTCGCCCTACAGCGAGCAGCTCAAGCAATACCCGCAAGCGGCGATAGAGGGCGCACAGGCGGCATTCGAGGCGCTGCTCAACCGGCCGTTCGTGCTGCAAGGTCCGGCTGCGGTGGGGCGCGCAGGTGCCGAGCGTTCGCCCTATGGTTTCGACCTTGGTGTCAGCTACGATCAGTACGACCCGGAACAGTTACTGGCACGTCAGCAGCAGGCGCTGCCGGCCTGGCGCGATGCCGGCCCGCAGGCGCGGGTCGGCGCCTGTCTGGAAATTCTCCAGCGCCTCAACGCGCTGAGCCCGACCCTGGCTCATGCGGTGATGCACACCACGGGCCAGGCTTTCATGATGGCCTTCCAGGCCGGCGGCGCGCATGCCCAGGACCGTGGTCTGGAAGCTGTGGCCTACGCCTGGCGGGCGATGGCCGAGGTGCCGCAGGCGGCGCAATGGCTCAAGCCACAGGGCAAGCTCGATCCGCTGCACCTGGACAAGCGCTGGCACATCGTGCCGCGCGGCCTGTCGCTGGTGGTCGCCTGTTCGACCTTCCCGACCTGGAACACCTATCCGGGCCTGTTCGCCAGCCTGGCCACCGGCAACCCGGTGTTGGTCAAGGCGCACCCGGGGGCGATCCTGCCGGTGGCGATGAGCGTCCAGGTGGCACAAGAGGTGCTCGCCGAACTGGGCTTCGACCCGGCGCTGGTCAGCCTGGTGGTCGACACCCCTGAGGCGCCGGTGGCGCAGCAGCTGGCGCTCGATCCGCGGGTCAAGCTGGTCGACTTCACCGGCTCCAATGCCTTCGGCGAGTGGCTGGAGCGTCACGCGCTGCAGGCCCAGGTGTTCACCGAGAAGGCGGGCATCAACACGGTGATCATCGACAGCACCCGCGATCTCAAGGCGGTGGCGAAGAACCTGGCGTTTTCCCTCAGCCTCTATTCCGGGCAGATGTGCACTACTACCCAGGCTATCTATGTGCCGCGCGGCGGGATCCGCAATGGCGACGAACAGCTCAGCTTCGCTCAGGTTGCCGAAGCACTGAGCGCTGCGATCAACGCTTTACTCGCCGACAACGACCGCGCCTGTGCGGTGCTCGGCGCCATCCAGGCGCAAGCGACAGCGGCACGCATCGACGCCTGCCGTGAGCTGGGCGACGTGCTGCTCGACAGCGAAGTACGCGAGCACCCGCAGTTCCCCGGTGCACGGGTGCATACGCCGCTGCTGCTGAAGGTCGACGCGACGCAGCGCGACGCTTATACGCAAGAGCGCTTCGGCCCCATTGCGTTCATCGTTGCCACCGACGACAGCGCGCACAGCTTGCAGGTCGCCCGCGAAGTGATCGCCGCCAAGGGCGCCATGACCCTTGGCGTGTACTCCACCGACGAGGCGTTCCTCGAACAGGCTGAAGCCTTGGCTCAGGATGTTGCCGTGGCGCTGTCGGTGAACCTCGACGGCGGCGTGTTCGTCAACCAGTCGGCGGCTTTCAGCGACTTCCATGCCACTGGCGGCAACCCGGCGGCGAATGCTTCGATCAGCGACGGCGCCTTTGTCAGCCGGCGCTTCGTCATCGTCCAGAGCCGCCGCCACGCGGCCCAATGAGGACACTGCCATGACGTGCTACAGCCTCGACGGCCTGACCCCGGTCGTCCACCCCAGCGCCTATGTGCACCCCAGTGCGGTGCTGATCGGCGACGTGATCATCGCTGCCGGCTGCTATGTCGGCCCGTTGGCCAGCCTGCGCGGCGACTTCGGGCGCATCGTCCTGGAAGAGGGCGCCAATATTCAGGACACCTGCGTGATGCACGGCTTCCCTGAGAGTGACACGGTGGTCGGGCGCAACGGCCACATCGGCCACGGCGCGGTGCTGCACGGCTGCCGCATCGGTGACGACGTACTGGTCGGCATGAATGCGGTGGTGATGGACAACGCCGAGATCGGTGCGCGCTCGTTCGTTGCCGCCACTACGTTCGTCAAAGCCGGCTTTCGCTGCGACGAGCAGTCGCTGGTGCTCGGCTCGCCAGCGCAGGTCAAACGTCGCCTCAGTGATGAGGAGGTGGCCTGGAAGCTGGCGGGTACCGAGGAATACCAGCGCCTTGCCCAGCGTTGCCTGCAGGGCCTGGTCGCCTGCGAGCCGCTGCGCGAGGTCGAAGCGGCTCGTCCGCGGATCAGCGCCAGCACCTTGCGGCCCAAAGGGGAGGGGCAATGAACAGTGCGGTGAAGCTTGCTGGCAATGGTCAGGACTGGCGCTCAGCGGGTATATTTCGCAGCAATCTCATGCCCGGTTCTCCCATGACGTCCCTTGCTCCCCTCAATCAGTTGATCACCCGCTTCCAGCAGCAGACTCCGCTGCGTGCCAGTTCGTTGATCATCACCCTCTATGGTGATGCCATCGAACCACACGGTGGAACGGTCTGGCTCGGTAGCCTGATCCAGTTGCTCGAACCCATTGGCATCAACGAGCGGCTGATTCGTACGTCCATTTTCCGCTTGACCAAGGAAGGTTGGTTGAGCGCCGAGAAGGTCGGCCGACGCAGTTACTACAGCCTCACAGGGACCGGTCGTCGGCGATTCGAGAAAGCGTTCAAGCGCGTTTACAGTTCGGCGCTGCCCGCCTGGGATGGTTCCTGGACCCTGGTGCTGCTTTCGCAACTGCCGCAGGACAAGCGCAAACAGGTGCGCGAAGAGCTGGAGTGGCAAGGTTTTGGTGCGATCTCGCCGGTGATGCTGGCTTGCCCGCGCTGTGAACGCGCCGATGTGGTGGCGACCTTGCAGGATCTTGAGGTACTGGAAGACACCATTCTGTTCGAAACCACCGCGCAGGACGTACTGGCCTCCAAGGCACTGCGCATGCAGGTGCGCGAGAGTTGGAACATCGAGGCGCTGGCCGCGCAGTACAGCGAGTTCATCCAGTTGTTCCGGCCATTGTGGCAAGCGCTGCGCGAGCAGGATGAGCTGCAGCCGATGGACTGTTTCCTGGCGCGAACCTTGCTGATTCATGAATACCGCAAGTTGCTGTTGCGCGATCCGCAACTGCCCGAAGAGCTGCTCCCAGGAGACTGGGAAGGGCGAGCGGCGCGTCAGCTGTGCCGCAATATCTATCGTCTGGTCCAGGCCAGAGGCGAAGAGTTTCTCAGCAGCGCGCTGGAAACGGCCGACGGTCCGTTACCGGAGGTCGGAGAGAGTTTCTATCGGCGCTTCGGCGGGCTTAAATAGCCGCGGCAGGTGACGGGGAAATTGCCGGACATTGAGGTAACCCAGGCGCGATGAGGTCGGTGCCTGGCTAATAATAAAAATAGCAGAGAGGCCTGTGACATCGTGATGACTGCAAGTGCGCTCAGGGCAGACCGTTTTGATGAATGGCTGCAGCAAATCAACCAGGCTTGTGGCCGTTTTTGTGCCAGCACCCTGGGGCCCGACTTTTCCGGCTCGGTAAAGGAGCACAAGGTCGGCGCGATCAAGCTGAGTCTCGTTGATGTCGCTCAAGCTCGTCTCTATCGCACCGGGCGTGAAGTAGAGCAGAGCGAGGGCAGGCATTTCTTCGCCGCGTTCCAGCTGCAGGGCCATGCGGCTATGGAGCAGGACGGCCAGCGCGTGACGTTGCGTCCTGGCGATATCACGCTGATCGATGCGACCTTGCCAAGCGATTTCACCTACAGCGACAACTCGCGCCAGCTGTCGTTGATTCTGCCCCGGCATCTGGTCGAGCACAGCCAGCGTTTCAGTAATATTCGCTGCGCTCAACGGATCGATGCCAGCTCGCCGATTGCGCTGCTGGCCAATCGACTGGTGTTGGAGGCGAGCCGTCTGGACACGCTCAGCCTGCACGAGAGCGAAGCCACGCTGGATGCCATCGTCAGCTTGTTGCGCCCGGTCATTGGCAGTACCGAGGCTGACCCGGATGTGCACGAGCGGATGTTCCGCAAGACCCTTGCGTTCATCGATGAAAACATTCGTAGCGAAGAATTGTGCCCCGAGCTTCTGGCGCGCGAAGTAGGGGTGTCGGTGCGCGGTTTGTACCGCATGTTCTCGAAGAAAGGCCTGGTGGTTGCCCAGTACATCAAGAACCGTCGCCTGGATTTTTGCGCCGAGTCCTTGCGCCACAGTGGGGCGGAGCAGAAGCTTTCCGCCTTGGGTTATTCCTGGGGGTTCTCCGACGCCAGCTATTTCTCCACCGCCTTCAAAGCCCGCTTTGGCGTAGCGCCCGGCGAGTACCGCAAGCGTTACCAGCACTGATTTCCCGCCCACCACAACCCTGATCAGACGTGAAGGGTTGTGTCTCCTGAGCCGCCAATAGCGCGCTTCGCTCATCAATGCCCGTCAGGTTGGCAGCGCAGCCAATACGACTGGCATGCAGAAAAAAACCTTGTTTGGCCACTGCGGTTTAAATCGACAGGTCAAAGACCATCGTCCGTCCTGCGCAGCCGATGGTTTCTCCCATGGCAGGAGTTGTAGTGGGCAAAGCGGATGCTCAGGTCAGAGGTTTCAGTTCCATGCATAACAACAAGATTCGCCAGTGCCTGGCCGGCTTCACCGTGCTGGCGCTGTTCCAGGTTTCTCAGGTGCAGGCAGCCGCCTGCGCGCCAGCATCGGTGGACAAGGGCAGCAAGCTGTTCGCTCAGGAGTGCTCGGTGTGTCATGCCGTCCAGAAAGGCGTGACGGGCATGATGGGGGTCAACCTCAATGGGGTGGCGGGCCGCACCTCGGGCACCTTCCCGGGCTTCAGCTATTCCCAGGCGATGAAGGACAAGGCCGTGGACTGGAAAGCCGAAAGCCTGCAGGCCTTCATCACCCAGCCGCAGGCCTTCGTGCCTGGAACCTACATGCCCTACACGGGGATGGCCGCTGCCGAAGATAGCGCAGCGGTTGCCTGTTTCCTGACCCGGCAGTGAGCCAGGGTCGACCCAATGAATGATGAGGAATGACAATGAGCAAGGTTGATGTACTGCCGCAGGTCGCCGCTTTTCTGCAGCGTCGGCACGGTTGCTTCATCGATGGCCAGTGGGTTGTGCCTGAAGGTGCCACCTCGCCGGTATTGAATCCGGCGACCGGTGAGACCATCGCCCAGGTGGCCGACGCCAGCGTCGAACTGGTCGAGCGCGCTGTGCTCTCGGCGCACAAGGCGCACGAAGCACGGGTCTGGTCGGGCCTGCGCCCGGCTGATCGCGAGCGCATCCTGCTGCGTTTCACTGCTTTGGTGGAAGCGCACGGAGAGGAGTTGGCGCAGCTGGAAACCCTGTGCCAGGGCAAATCGATCAACATGGCACGGATGCTTGATGTCGGGGCCACCGTTGAATTCATGCGCTACATGTCCGGTTGGGCGACGAAAATTGAAGGGCAGGCTCTCGATGTCTCCATCCCGTTGCCGGAGGGCGCGCGCTACACGGCGTTTGCCCGCCGCGAGCCGGTGGGGGTAGTGGCCGGTATCGTGCCGTGGAACTTCCCGCTGATGATCACCACCTGGAAGTTGATGCCAGCACTGGCCACCGGCTGTACGGTAGTGATCAAGCCGTCGCCGGAAACCCCGCTGACCGCCCTGCGCCTGGCCGAGCTGGCCATCGAAGCGGGCATTCCTGCTGGCGTGTTCAACCTGGTGACCGGGGCGGGCAACGTCGGGCAGGCGCTTGCCTCGCACCAGAAGATCGACAAGGTGTCGTTCACCGGTTCCACCGCTGTGGGCAAGATCGTCGGCGGCGTCGCGGTGCAGAACATGACCCGCTTTGCGCTCGAGCTGGGTGGCAAGAATCCGATGATCATTCTTGCTGATGCCGATATCGACAAAGCCGTGCAGGGTGCGCTGCTGGGTGGCCTGCTCAACAACGGCCAGGTGTGTGCCGCCGCCTCGCGCTTCTATGTGCACCGTTCGCGCTACGATGATTTCGTCGCCGGCCTGGCGGCAGCGGTTTCGACCATGTCGATCGGAGCGGGCATGGATACCGCCGCAGCGGTCAACCCGCTGGTGTCGCGCAAGCAGCAGCAAAGTGTGCTCAAGCACATCGAGACGGCCAAGCAGGAAGGCGCCCGTGTGGTTACCGGTGGCGAGTTGGTGGAGGGTGCCGGTTTCTACGTGCAGCCGACGGTGCTCGCTGACGTCAACCATGACATGGCGGTGGCTCGTGCTGAAGTGTTCGGGCCGGTGCTGTCGGTCATTCCGTTCGACGACGAGGACCAGGCCATCGCCATGGCCAACGATAGCGTATACGGCCTGGCTGCCAGTCTGTGGACCAATGACCTGACCAAGGCGATGAACCTGGTGCCGCGTATCGAGGCGGGGACTGTATGGGTCAATGCTCATGTGTTGCTCGATCCGAACATGCCGTTCGGCGGGGTCAAACAATCGGGCATGGGGCGTGAGTTTGGTCGGGCGGTGGTTGAGGCTTATACCGAGATCAAATCGGTGTGTATCGCGCACTGATTGTTTTTTGCTCTTTCGGGCAGGCCATAGGCCTGCCATTTTTTTTGCTGCGAGCTTATCCATTTTGTGTGGCGATACTGCCGGCAGCATCGCCACAAAAAATGGATAAGCCCGCAGCCGCAACACCCCCCAACAAAAAGCCCGCCAATAGGCGGGCTCAATCTCAGCACACTCTCAATAACTCATACCATCTTCTATCGCGATCCCCTTGGCACGCATCTGACTGATCAGCTCGGCACGGGCATTCGGTACATTGAGCACCGACCTGTGTCTCACCGCCGCCACTTCCTCGCCGGTGTACGGCTGGTAGTGCTCAGGCAGACTCGTACCGGCAATACCGTCCTTGCGCATCAGCCAGTTGATCAGCACCGCCAGTTGCTCATCGTTGAGTGCCGACTGGGCCATACCCGGCACCCGCACAAGGAACTCGCGTCCACCGTCGACCTTGAGGAAATTCCCGACGAAGTCTTTCATGCGCGGCACATCATTGGCCCTGGAGCCGCTGCCGTCGCCGAGGTGGCAGCCCGCGCACTGCAACTGATAGTTCACCGCCGCGCTGTAGCCCGCCTGGGCGATAGGGGTTTGCACCGCTTCGTTGCCGGGCGCGTGTTTCTGGTTCGGGTCGGGAATGGCCCGTGCCATGGCAAGCGGAGCTGCCAGGGCGCAGGTCAGACCGATGATCAGCAAAGAGCGCATGATCGTCGCCACCTCAGACCGCGATGCCGCGGATGATCGACACGGTGCAATGGTAGATGTGCGACTTGGCGGCCAGGCACCAGTTCACGTCGTTGTTGTTGAACGGCCGATAGGCCGGTTCCTCGCTGTCGTTGCGGGTACAGGCGCACTGGTTGCAGCTGTGCTTACCGCAGCAGTCGTTGTAGGAAATGATGTAGTCCTTGCCGTCCGCAGGGTTGCGGCAGGTGCCGATCCAGGTCACCTGGGAAGCCTCGGTGCCGGGTGGGCACGAATTCACGCTACCGCCGCAGCAGGAGCACAGGAAGCCGTCGATCGAGCAGTAACGCCAGTAGTCGCAGCTGTTCGGGTCACCCGGATCGCCAGCCATCGGCTTGTCGGCGGCCAGCGCCTTGCTGGTGCGGTCGATCGGCAACAGTACAGGCAGGGCCGCGCCGGCAATCATCAGCGAACCGATGCGGCCGAGGAGTTTGCGCCGCGAGGTGGTGTCGGCGACGTGGCGGGCAGAGCGCTCGAACAGGAGGTCGAGGAGTTTCATGGGCCTGTCCTTTCGTTATCGTTATGCGTGGGAGTGTGGAGTGCTGTGGTCATGGGCATGGGCATGACCATGCGTGTCGCTGTTGCCGTGCAGGTACTGCTGCAGGGTGGCGCTGCCCAGGTGCTCGGCTTCGAACAGGCTGTCGAGGTGTTCGCGCGAGTTGACCAGGCCCTTGGCACGCAACACGCCGCTCTGGTCGATCAGCGCCGCGTAGGGCAGCTTGCCGATCTGATAGGTCATGCCGACTTGCGGGCCGACCACGTAGGTGGCGTCTTCCAGTTTGTGTTCCTGGATCAGCTTCTGCTGGGCGTCCATGTCGCCGTCGCTGACGAACACCACGTCGAGGCGGTTGGCTTGTTCCTTGGCGATCGACTTGATCGCCGGCAGCAGCGATTTGCAGATCGGGCAGGTCGGCGAGAGGAAGAACAGCAGCTGGGCTTTTTCACCGGCGTAGCCGAAGTTGACCGGGCGGCCGTTGCGATCGGCGGCGGTGACTTGTGGCGCCGGCTCGTTGACCGCAACGCCTTTGTCGACCATCAGTGCACCGGCCGGGGCCAGGCGTGAGTGCAGTACGCCGATCTGGCGGACCAGACCCATCACGGCGAAGGCGAGGGCGATCAGCAGTGCCCAGAGCAGGATGTTGGAGACGATCAGGCCTTCCATAATTTACCTTCCAATAAGTTTGAACAGACGAGGACCGTTGGCCAGCAGGCCTTCGGCGGCGGCGTAGATGAGCAGCGCAACGGCGCTCGCGGCGATTACCACGAAGCCGTCGAACAAGCCGAGGTCGCGCGCCTGCGGGGCGATGCCGGCGGCCAGCGCCAACATCACCAGTACGCTATTGCGCACCAGCAGCACTGGGCGCAGCGGTTGCGCCTGGTCGGGGCCCGAGCAGCCGCAGTCGATGTCGGCGCGACCGCGCCACAGGTTGATGCCAATAGCGGCTGCGTACAGCGCCAGTAGCGCTGCGGCCAGCAGGGCGGCGGTCGGCCGGCTGGCCGGAACCAGCAGGGCGAAGGCCACGCCGATTTCCACCAGCGGCAGGCCGCGGGCGACCAGTTTGAGCAGCGCCTGCGGCAGCAGCTGGTAATCCTCCAGCTGTTTGCGAAAGCGTACCGGCGCACGGAGCTTGTGGGTTGCGGCGCTGGCCAGGATCACCGCAACGGTGATCGCGCTGGCGAGGATCAGGATCGGATCGATGTGCATGGACTCACCTCGCTCAGTGGCTGAGAATCTGCGTGGCGGTTTTATGCAACTTTTCCATCGTGCCGGTGTGCTTGCCGCTCTTGAGGTCGAAGATGTCCATGCCGCCGCCGACGTTGATGCCGAGCAGCAGCGGGTTGTCGTCGCTGGTGGCCTGCAGGCTCCAGATCGGCGCGCCTTCGGTGCTCAGGGTGGCGATCTTCTTCTGGCTCTTGAGGTCGAAGGCCCAGATGGTGTTGCTCGGGTCTTCCCACTTCATCGCCTCGTGGGCGTCGTGCATCAGCACGTACAGGCGGTTGAGCTTTGGTGCGACAGCTATCAACTGCCAGCCGCCCGGCGCCCAGCCAGCTTTCTTCTCTTCGTCGTTGACCAGCGACCAGGTCGGCAGGATTTTCGCTTCCTTCCCAGACAGGTCCAGGGTGTACACGGTGCCGGTGGTGGTGGTGAAGTAGAAGGTGTCGCCGACGTTCACGCCGCGCTCCACCAGCTTCTCCGCATTCGGGTCGAAGAACTTGGTCTGGGTACGCGCGGTTTCCTTGCCGCTGTCGTCGAGGGTCAGCAGCTGGATGCTGCCGTCGCCGCACAGCGAGGCGATGCGGCGCTTGCCCACCGGATAGCTGAGCACGCAGCCGGGAATGGCGATTTCGCCGGCCACGGCCCTGGACTGGGTGTCGACCACGGTGATCGAGGTCGACGGAGTGAAGTTGTAGACATAGACGAAGCGGTCGTCGGCGCTGGTGGAAAGGCCGAAGCGCTGGGTCAGCGACTCGGCGCGCTTGGCCGGAATGACCACTTCCCACTCCGGTGCCAGCTTGGAGGTATCCCAGGCGGTCAACACGTCGGTGCGGGTGCCGCGGGTGCCGCGCGAATAGAACAGGTCGGCGCTGTACAGCAGCTTGCCGTCACGGCTCAGGGTCGAGGGGGCGGCGAAGCCGGTGCTGATCATGCCGAGGAAACGCTTCTGGTCCGGGTCGACCACGACCACGCGGCCGGTGACAAAATTGTCGAACTCGACATCGACCATATAGGCGCGGTGCGGCGATGGCGGGAACGGCAACACGGTCTGGCCGATGCCGCTGTCAGCGGGCAGCTCGGCGAGGGCGGGGTACGCGCCGGCGAGCGACACGCCAAGAGCCAGGGTGGTTTGAGCAAGGATCCTGGTTATTCGCATCAGGGGGGCTCCCTTAATTATTGGATTTAGCGGATCGCGAAGGCATTGGCAGGGTTGTGCAGGCTTAGTCTGCCCTGAGGGCGTACAGGCGACATTGCTGTGCCTGCCAACCCGTTGTTTGCCTGTGCCAGTCCGTGCTTGCGGTGTGAATCAGATGCGGAAACTGTCCACCAGGTGCTTGAGGCGGGCAGCCTGCTGTTCCAGATCGCCACAGGCGCGCAGGGTGGCGTTGAGGTTTTCCACGCCTTGCTGGTTGAGGGTGTTGATCTCGCTGATGTCCATGTTCAGGGCTTCGATCACCGAGGTTTGCTCTTCGGTTGCGGTGGCCACTGACTGGTTCATGCCATCGATCTCACCGATACGCAGAGTCATGCTGCCCAGGCGTTCGCCGGCCTGATTGGCGATGGTCACGCTTTCTGCACTGTGGCTTTGGCTTTCGGTCATGGTGGTGACCGAGTCGCGGGCGTCCACCTGCAGGCCCTCGATCATGCTCTGGATTTGCTGCGCCGAGGCCTGGGTGCGGTGGGCCAGGTTGCGCACCTCGTCGGCGACCACGGCAAAGCCGCGGCCGGCTTCCCCGGCGCGCGCCGCTTCGATGGCGGCGTTAAGGGCAAGCAGATTGGTCTGCTCGGAGATGCTTTTGATCACTTCGAGGATCTGGCCGATATCCACGGTTTTACTGTTGAGCATTTCGATATTGCTGCTGGAGGCGCTGATTTTGCTCGACAGCTGGTGCATCGCCGAGATGGTCTTTTTCAGTACCTGGCTGCCTTCTTCGGCCAGTTGCCGGACGTCCGAGGCCTGATGGGAAGCGTCTGCGGCGTTGCGCGCGATTTCCTGGGCGGCGGCGCCCAACTGGTTGATCGCGGCAGCTACGCTGTTGGTGCGGCTGGCTTGTTCGTCGGAGTTGCTCATGGACGAGTTGGAGGCGTTGACCACTCGGGTGGCGACCTCGTTGAGTTGGCGAGTGGTCGACGACACTTCACCGATCGAGGTGTGGATACGTTCGACGAAGCGGTTGAAGGCCTTGGCCAACTGGCCGATCTCGTCGCGCGACTGCACAGCCAGGCGACGGGTCAGGTCGCCTTCACCCTCGGCAATGTCTGCGAGCATGTGGGTCAGGCTCTGCAGCGGGCGGGTGATGCGCAGGGCTGCCAGCCAGATCAGCAGCACGCCGAGCAAGGCCGCGCCGCTACCGAGCAGCAGTTCCAGGGTAGTGGCCTGTTCGCGCTGGCGGTCGAGCTGTTGTTGCAGACGCTCAGCTGGCGCCAGCAGGATGTTCTGCGGCACGCCTACGAGGATGCCCCAGGGCGCGGCATCGGTGATGGGGGCAAGCGGCTCGAGTACGTTGATCTGTTGCTGGTCGACGAACACCTTGGCCTGCTTTTGTCGCAGAGCGCCCAGCACCCCGTCGGCCTCGCTGCCCAGGACCTGGCTCAGGCGCTGGCCGAGGCGCTTGGCATCCTGGCTGTGCGCTGCTATCACACCGCTCGGGCTGATGATGCTGATCCTGCCGTTGCCGTCGAACAAGCCACGGCTGCTGGCCTCGCTGCTCTGTTGCAGGGCGGCGAGGTTGATGTCGAGGCCGATGACAGCGATGACCTTGCCGTTTTCCATAAGCGGGAAAGCGATGCTGGTGACCAGCTTGCGCGTACCGGAAGCCTCGTCGAAGTAGGGCTCAAGTACGCAGGCCGCCTGACGGTTGCGGGCGCAGGTATAGAACGCGTTGTACGGGCTGCCGCTGGGGCCGGGCTGGGTATTGGCCAGCAGGCCTTCGTCGCCGATGACCGGTTGCAGTTCGCCTGGCGTGCTCTGCACCCAGTACAGGGCGTAACGTCCGGCCTCGTTGCTGCCCAGCTCGGTCTGACCGGCGAAACGGCTGTCGGCGCCGTCCAGGGCGTTGGCTTCGAAAATCACATAAAGGCCGAGCAGGTCGGGCTTGTCGATCAAGGCCTGACGCAGTTGCCGGGTCAGTTCCTGGCGTAATTGCTGCGGCGCCAGCTCACCGTGTTGCGCGCGTTGACGCAGATAGAGCAGATAGCGTGACAGCCCTTGGCCGTACTCATGGGTTTGCATGAAGGTGCGTTGCACCTGCAAGGCCTGCACCTTGGCCAGTGCCTGCATATGGCTTTCGGCGGCGCTGGCGAGCATGGCGCTGCTGGCGTGCTTGACCTGTTCGCTACTGTTCCCGGCCTGGTACAGCGACAGCCCTACCAACAGGGCGACAATCAACAAGAGGCAGAGGCTGGCGAGCAGGGTGATCTTGCTTTGAATAGTCAGGAGACTGGAGCGCATGAAAGGGACCCGGATCGAGGCGAATGCTCAGCGGGTGACGGCGCTGCCGCCACCCGCAAGGCTTCAGAAGGAGGTGGCAAATACCAGCTGGCTGTACAGGTTGTTGCTGTTGCTGCCCAGCTGAGTGCCGCCTTGTTCCGCGCTCTTGTCCGGTTGGTACAGGCCAACGAGCGGCATCACCATCAGGTGCTCGTTGACGGCCCATTCGGCATACAGGTTGAATTCCTGGCCGTCGGTGTTGCCAAGGTTACGGTCGATGGTGTCGAAGTTGAATGCCAGCAGGCCGATGTTCAGGTTTTCCAGCGGCGATACCTTGAGCTCGACTTTCTGGACGCGCGTGTTGCTGTTGAACGGGCCGGCATAGTTGCCGGCGACCTCACCCTGGAACCAGGTGCCGTAGCCACGGCTAAAACCATTGAACAGTGGGTCGTAGCCTTGCGAGTAGCGGCTGTAGCGATAGCTGACATTCGGCGACCAGGCGACATCGGCGAAGGTCCAGCCGGCCTCCAGGTACCAGGCGTCTTCGGTGCTGGTGTGGGGTTTGTCCTGCTTGGCGTATTCGCCGGAGAGGAACAGGTTTTCTACCCCGGCATTGCCGGCGGCACGCAGGCTGTAAGTCTTCATGCCGTCGCGCTCGAGTTGGACCGGCGATGCGTACTGCTCATCCACATCGGTGGTGTCGATGTAGGTCAGGCCTACGGTGCCGGCATCGGCTACGTGCTCCAGGGTCGCTACGTACATTTCGGTCTTGGCCTGGGCGCGGTTGTCCGACTTCAGCCACATCAGGTCGCTGCGCCAGCCTTGTTTACCACCCAGGCGCAGCACGGCGGTCTGGTCAAAGGCTTTGCGCGCGGCCAGGTAGTAGGCGCCGCCGCGGTTGAACTCGCCATCGGCCAGGCCTTTGCCGAGGTTGAGCGCATCGCCCTGGATCAGAAAACCGTCGCCGACGCTGATGTTCTGGCGACCGAAAGAGAAGTCGATGCCATCCTCGCCGAGGGCCTGGAGCAGGTTGCCGGAGCGCCAGCCGAGGTAGGCGTCTTCGATTTTGGTGGTGCGCTCGGAACCATCGCTGAAGCCTGCGGCATCGCCGTCGCCCCAGGTTCCTGAGCTGAGCAGCGAGAATGCGCCATAGGCGGTGCCGGCGCCGGCCAGGCTCTGGTCGCCACTGAGTCCATATTTGATGTACCCCTCGCGCCAGGAGGACGAGCCTTGTTGCAAGCGTCCGCTGATGGCGTAATTCTCCTCGCTGTGGAACATCCCGAACACTGCTTCGAGATTGGCGTTCAGGTGGCTGTTGTCATCGGCATACAGCTCATAAGCGCTGGCTTGAGTGGCAGCTGCGAGCAGCAGGGCGAGCGTGGAGAGGCGAAGCAAGGGCGACTTGTGCATGGACGGGGTTCCGTTCTTATTAGTGTCGGCGTGCAACTCGGTTGAGTTGCTGCGGATACTAAGTCGTCGCTTCGGGCTGTCCTTTTGCCTGCTTGCCATCCGTTTGCGTGTGTCTGCCAGATTGTCTGTGCAGCTCAAGCGCTTGTTCCCAGGCGGCAGGCGCCGCGTTTTCAGCGCAGACTAAAGCTGCTGATTTTTTTGGTTTTTTTATAAGATTTCGCTTTACGACAGGTACAGACCTGCGTATTATGCGCCCCACAGCAGGCACATAGCTCAGTTGGTTAGAGCACCACCTTGACATGGTGGGGGTCGTTGGTTCGAGTCCAATTGTGCCTACCAAATCTCGACAGAAAGGGCGATCCGAAAGGATCGCCCTTTTTGCATTCTGCTATGCCTGAATCACAGCTCGGCGCTGGTTGTGGTGTGGCCAAAGTGGTGGGTCCACAATTGGGCGCCCAGTTGCCCGCTGCGGTCCAGGGACGAACCGACGGTCAGGTCGGTGATCAGTGTCGGGGTCAGCCCGGCGTCGAACAGGGCAAAGCCTGCAGCCAGCACGCAGGTATCGGTCTGGATGCCGCACACCAGCACGCGCTCGGGGTTGAGCTGCCTGAGGTGGGCGATGGTTTCTGGCGACGGACTGTAGCCGTACTTGATGAACACCTGGTCGGCAGCGATCAGGCTGTCGTCATCCTTGGCCGGTTGCCAGCCGAGCTGGCGCTGGAACGGCGTGCGGCTTTCATCATGACGCTCGACCGTGGCCACCGAGGGCATGCGCCCAAGCAGGCCGTTGATGCCGTCGATCAACCATTGCGGCGGGTTGAACGAGGGTTGTACGTCGATGATCAGCAGTGCCTGGCGCATGAGGCTCCTTTGATGGATGCAGTGGGGCTGCTTTGCAGCCATCGCCGGCAAGGCCGGCTCCCACAATAGTTCGGCTTTCACCCGCCCCTGTGGGAGCCGGCCTTGCCGGCGATAGGGTCGATAAGGCCACCGATTGTAACCTTTGCCCTGCGCACAAATGCTAAAATCCGCCGCTTGTATCCAGGAGATAGACGCGTGCGCAAAGTGGCGATGGTAATGGCAGTACTGGCTCTGGCCGGCTGCGAAAATGCAGTCGAAGGCGTGCACAAGCAGATTGCCGAGCAGTTGCCCAATCCGAAGACGGCCAAGTTCGGCAACGTGCGCATCGACAAGCAGGGCACAATCTGCGGTCAGGTGCGCAGTAAAGATGACGCCGGTACCTTCTTGCCTTACCGCAGCTATGTAGCCTTCAAGCAGGGCGAGGGTTACGACATCGTCCTCGCCGACAAGGGCAGCAACCTGCGCATTCGCGAAGCCTGTGGCGGTGCCGAGCTGCAACGCAGCGCCGAAGCCGTGGCCGATAAACCCGCCCCTGAGGGCTGGGATGTCGAAATCGTGCAAGGCCCGAACATGGGCGCCCTGAGCGACATGACTGCCCGTCTGATCGAAAAACAGATCCCTTCGTCAGTGGTGTACCGCGACGGCAAACCGGTGGTATTGCTTGGTCCGTTCCCGAGCAAAGCCGAAGCCGAAGCCAGGCAGGCTGATGTAATGGCGCGCCTGGGCACTGACTCTATCGTCATCCAGCACGACGCGCCGCGCTAGCCAGTAGCTTTCCCGGCCCCGTACACTCACGGTTCAACGCAAGGAGAGCCGTGATGATGAAGGAAGCATCCCCCGCCATTACCCTGCAGCGCGCAATCGAACAGCACATCGAAGGGCTGGTCGCGCTGTACAGTCATCCGCAGGTAACCCGCCAGGCCCTGTACAAACGCCATGGCTTTGAAGTCGAAGGACAATTGCGCGACTATGCTATGCGTGACGGCAGGTTGACCGATGTCTACAGCATGGCGCGTCTGCAACGACGCGAACGTTGAGCGGGAGGGCCTTATGTCTACGCTGGAGCGAGCCATTGCGGTGGCAGCCAGGGCACACGAAGGGCAGCAGGACAAGGGCGGCGCAGCCTATATCCTGCACCCGTTGCGGGTGATGATGCGGGTCTCGACCGTCGAACAGCGCATCGTTGCGGTGTTGCACGATGTGCTTGAAGACTCTCCCATGACCTTGTCGGACCTGGCGCGCGAGGGCTTTGCCCTGAAGATCCTCGCGGCGGTGCAGGCATTGAGTCGCCGCGATCAGGAAAGCTATGAGGCGTTCGTCATGCGCCTGGGCGGCGATCCATTGGCGCGGGTGGTGAAACTGGCTGACCTTGCCGACAACAGCGATCTCTCGCGCATCGCCATCCCCGGCCCTGAAGACATGGCGCGCCTGGCCCGTTACCAGCAAGCCAGCGCCTACCTGCAGGCGCTGGCCTGATGCTTAGCCGCAGGCGCTGAGGTTGACCGGGCCGACAAACGCGTTGCCGTGCCCCATCACACAGGCCACCCGCTGGTTGCGCTGGCGCTCCCAGGGCTGCGGCGGGTAGGTCTTGTTCCAGGCCTCATAGAGCTGGCGGTCCTGTTTCGACAGTTTGAGGTTGTACTGCTTGCTCATATAGAAGTAGGTGCGCGCGATCATGCCGCGGATCGACGGCCGCGGCATGACTTTCTTGGCCTTGAAATCGACCTGGGTCAGGCATGAGCCGTACTGCCCGCGCTGTTCTGGCAACCAGCCGAAACTGAAGTTGCTGCGGTCACCGTTGACCTCGCCAATGCTCGGCACCAGGTTGTGCAGATCGGCTTCGGCGCGCTGGTAAACCTTGTCGTTGCGCGTGCAGTTCTTGCGCCCGCCGTCTTGCCAGCACTGGCGCTGATGACCGATCTGCCAGGCCGGAACGATATGCTCCCATTCGATGCGCGAAGCGCGGTTGGCATTCTTGCGCGGGACATAGCCGCACCCGGCGAGGTCGACCTTGTTGCCGTTGTACTTGCAGCCACAGTAGAACTCGGTGGACTGCGGCGCATACAAACGCCAGGCGACCTTCTTGGCTTCGTTGAAGGTGCGCGGCGCATCGGCGTAGGCGGTGACACTGAACAGCAGGCAAGCAACTGCAAAAAACGAAACTCTCATGCCGGTTCAGTCTTCCTTTGGCACAACCCAGAAAATCTGCACGCCACCGTCATCGCGATAGGCGAGGGTGACGTTGTCGTTCTCGCCGATTTCCTCGAGCAGGGTGGCCCAGTCATCAGGTGACTCGTGCTCCAGGCGGAAGATCAAGGCGGCGCGGGACTTTTGCGCCGTCGGTGAATTGATGATTTTCTGGATGCGAATGCCCAGTTGCTCGTAACTGCTGGCAGGGGCGGAAGTGGTGGCCACGAAACGTTCCTTATTGAGCTGTATGTGCATACAGTATTTTACTGTAAGCAATTTCGCAACAGCTCGTCAGTGAAAGAGCGCATGTGACCGCAAACCGCGCAGTTTGCTGCGGTCTGTTTAAAGTTTTTTTGCTGAGGGTGGGGGAGGTACGCTTGCCCGTCCTACGGGGCGGGCAAGCGTCGGCGGGGCACTGGACTCAGTATTCCCAGAAGATCCGCTGCAGCTCTTTGCTGTCCTGGGTCTTGGTCAGGGCGACCATGGCCAGGATCCGTGCTTTTTGCGGGTTCAGGTCGTGGGCCACGACCCAGTCGTTCTTGTCGTCAGGCTGCTCGGCGTTGCGCAGCACGAAGCCGCCGGCGTTGACGTGGGAGGACCGAATGATCTGCACGCCGTCCTTGCGCAGTTCCTGCAGGGCAGGCACTACGCGCGACGACACCGAACCGTTGCCGGTGCCGGCGTGGATGATCGCCTTGGCGCCACCTTGAGCCAGCGCCTTGTAGGCGGTGTCGGTCACGTTGCCGTAGCCGTAGGCGATGTCCACCTGGGGCAGGCTGCTGATCTTCTTGATGTCGAATTCCGAATCCAGGGTGTGGCGCTTGGCTGGCAGGCGGAACCAGTAGGATTTGCCTTCGACCACCATGCCCAGCGGGCCCCATGCGCTCTTGAAGGCTTCGGTCTTGATGTTGACGGTCTTGCTGACGTCGCGACCCGACTGGATCTCGTCGTTCATGGTGACCAGTACGCCTTTACCGCGCGAGTCTTTGTTGCTGGCAACGGCCACGGCGTTGTACAGGTTGAGCATGCCGTCGGCGGACATCGCGGTGCCCGGGCGCATCGAGCCGACGACCACGATCGGCTTGTCGGTCTTCTCGACCAGGTTGAGGAAGTAGGCGGTCTCTTCCAGGGTGTCGGTGCCGTGGGTGATGACGATGCCGTCGACGTCCTTGCTGTCGGCCAGCTCAGCCACGCGCTTGCCCAGTTGCAGCAGGTTGTCGTTGCTGATGCTTTCAGAGGCGATCTGCATCACCTGTTCGCCGCGCACATTGGCAAGGTTTGCCAGTTCCGGAACACCGGCGATCAGCTTGTCCACCCCCAGCTTGGCGGCCTGGTAGGTCGCGCTGTTGGCGGCGCTGGCGCCGGCGCCTGCGATGGTGCCACCGGTGGCGAGAATCACCACGTTGGCCAGTTTCTGTTGGTTCTCGACTTCCTTGGCGTTGACGCCTGCGGGCAGTAACAGCAGCAGGGCCAAAGCGCCCGGAACGAAGGAGTGAAGCGCAGCTTTCATCGTTGTTCTCTCTTATGACTGGAGTTCGCTGTGTAACCCGCAGGAAAGAGCAGAAATCGAGCCAGCTCTGCCGTTCGTCGTGTTTCATGTTCAATCGATTGATTTATATGAGTTTTCATTTGACGTGACGAAGGCGTACGAGGGGCTTGGCGTTCGAAAACCCGAATAACCCTATCTGGGGGGTTCGGTTTTCCGAGTAATTTGACGATAATTCCCACAGGCAACTTCCAGCAAGTTTGCGCCGTCGAATTTGACAAAGTCTGGTTGCGTTCCCATAGTGAGTTAAAGCAAACGTTTGCGACCCGATAAAAATCATAAGATTCGGAGTAAATACATGAAGCTGCCGTTCGCAGGACGCCTTTTGGCGGTCGCCGTACTGTCCTCGCTCTCCCTCGCAATGCCCCTGTCCCAGGCCCAGGCCGACGACGCCAAGCCGAAAGTGGCGCTGGTGATGAAATCCCTCGCCAACGAGTTCTTCCTGACCATGGAAGACGGCGCCAAGGCCTACCAGAAAGACCACGCCAGTGAATTCGAGCTGGTTTCCAACGGCATCAAGGACGAGACCGATTCCGGCAACCAGATTCGCATTGTCGAGCAGATGATCGTTTCCGGGGTCAACGCCTTAGTCATTGCCCCGGCGGACTCCAAAGCTCTGGTGCCGGTGGTGAAAAAGGCCATGGACGCCGGCATCACCGTGGTCAACATCGACAACCGCCTGGACCCTGAAGTCCTCAAGAGCAAAAACCTCAGCGTACCGTTCGTAGGCCCGGATAACCGCAAAGGCGCGCGTCTGGTGGGTGAGTACCTGGCCAAGGAAAAACTCAAGGCCGGTGACCAGGTCGGCATTATCGAAGGCGTTTCGACCACCACCAACGCCCAGCAGCGTACCGCCGGCTTCAAAGACGCGATGGAAGCCGCGCAGATCAAGATCGTCTCGGTGCAGTCGGGCGACTGGGAAATTGCCAAAGGCAATGCAGTTGCCGCCTCCATGCTCAATGCCCACCCCGAGCTCAAGGCGCTGCTGGCCGGTAACGACAGCATGGCCCTGGGCGCCGTTTCGGCGGTGCGCGCGGCGGGCAAGGCTGGCCAGGTTCAGGTGGTCGGCTACGACAATATCAACGCGATCAAACCGATGCTCAAGGACGGCCGCGTGCTTGCCACCGCCGACCAGTACGCCGCCAAACAGGCGGTGTTCGGCATCGAGGCGGCGCTGAAGATGCTCAAAGGCGAAAAGCCTGAAGTGGACGCTGACAACGTCATCCAGACCCCGGTCGAATTGGTCACCCAGTAGCGGCATGGCGTGCGCCTGCCCGACGGCGGGCGCCAGGAGATCAAGTAATGTCAGCGACTGCGGATGTCGTGCTTTCAGTCAGCGCAATCGGCAAAACCTACGCCCAGCCGGTGCTCGGTGATATCGAGCTGAGTCTGTATCGTGGCGAGGTATTGGCCCTCACTGGCGAGAACGGCGCGGGCAAGAGCACCCTGTCGAAAATCATCGGCGGCCTCGAGCTGCCGACCACCGGGCAGATGCACTATCAGGGGCAGACTTACCAGCCCGGCAGCCGTGCCGCTGCTGAGCGTCTTGGCGTGCGCATGGTCATGCAGGAGCTCAACCTGCTGCCGACCCTGACGGTGGCCGAGAACCTGTTTCTCGACAACCTGCCCAGCCGTGGCGGCTGGATCAGTCGCAAGCGCTTGCGTGAGCAGGCCCGGGCCGCCATGGCTCAGGTCGGTCTCGACGCTATCGACCCGGACACCCCGGTCGGCGAACTGGGCATCGGCCATCAACAGATGGTGGAAATTGCCCGCAACCTGATCGGCGACTGCCATGTGCTGATTTTCGATGAGCCGACGGCCATGCTCACCGCGCGCGAGGTCGAGTTGCTGTTCACCCAGATCGAACGCCTGCAGCAGCGTGGGGTGGCCATCGTCTACATCTCTCACCGCCTGGAAGAGCTCAAGCGCATCGCCCAGCGCATCGCCGTGCTGCGTGATGGCAAGCTGGTGTGCGTCGAGCCCATGGCGCGCTACAGCAGCGCAGAGCTGGTCAACCTGATGGTCGGCCGCGAACTGGCCGAGCACATTGACCTGGGCCAGCGCCAGATCGGCGCGCCGATTCTCAAGGTCAATGGCCTGAGCCGCGCCGACAAGGTGCGCGATGTCTCTTTCGAAGTGCGCAGCGGCGAAATTTTCGGCATTTCCGGGCTGATCGGTGCCGGTCGCACCGAACTGCTGCGTTTGATCTACGGTGCCGATCGCGCCGACAGCGGCGCTATCGAGCTGGGCCAACCGTTGCGCCCGGTGCAGATCGACTCCCCTGTAGCCGCAGTGCGCGAAGGCATCGCCCTGATCACCGAAGACCGCAAGGGTGAAGGGCTGCTGCTGTCGCAATCGATCAGCGCCAACATCGCCCTGGGTAACCTGCCGGCGATTTCCCGCGCTGGCGTGCTCGACGGTAATGCCGAACGTGAATTGGCCCAACGCCAGATCAGCGCCATGCGCATTCGCAGTTCCAGTCCCGACCAGGTGGTTGGCGAGCTGTCCGGTGGCAACCAGCAGAAGGTGGTCATCGGCCGCTGGCTGGAGCGCGATTGTACGGTGCTGCTGTTCGACGAACCGACCCGTGGCATCGACGTCGGTGCCAAGTTCGACATCTACGGCCTGCTCGCCGAACTGGCGCGCCAGGGCAAGGCGCTGGTGGTGGTCTCCAGTGACCTGCGCGAACTGATGCTGATTTGTGACCGCATCGCTGTGCTCAGTGCCGGACACCTGATCGACACCTTCGAACGCGAGCATTGGACCCAGGATCAACTACTGGCCGCAGCCTTTGCCGGCTATCAGAAACGTGATGCGTTGCTGCATGAAGCGGCACCCAGGACAACCTCATGAAAACCACTCCAGTGGACACCGCTGCTCCCAACGGCAAGCGCAACAGCAGCTATTACGGCCTGGGTACCTACCTGGGCCTGGCGGGCGCCTTGCTGGCAATGATTGTGCTGTTTTCCTTCCTCAGCAGTCATTTCCTGTCTTACGGCACCTTCAGCACCCTGGCCAACCAGATCCCCGACCTGATGGTCCTGGCGGTCGGCATGACCTTCGTCTTGATCATTGGCGGCATCGACCTCTCGGTCGGCTCGGTGCTGGCCCTGGCGGCCTCGGCGGTCAGTGTGGCGATCCTCGGCTGGGGCTGGAGCGTGCTGCCGGCGGCGTTACTCGGCATGGGCGTGGCAGCGCTGGCCGGGAGCATCACCGGTTCGATTACCGTGGCCTGGCGGATTCCATCGTTCATCGTCTCCCTCGGCGTGCTGGAAATGGCCCGCGGCCTGGCTTACCAGCTGACCGACTCGCGCACTGCCTACATCGGCGACGCTTTTGCCTGGCTCTCCAATCCGCTGGCGTTTGGCGTATCGCCATCGTTCATCATCGCCTTGCTGGTGATCATCCTTGCCCAGCTGGTGCTGACCCGCACGGTGTTCGGCCGCTACCTGATCGGTATCGGCACCAATGAAGAAGCGGTGCGCCTGGCCGGTATCGACCCGCGTCCGTACAAGATTCTGGTGTTCTCGCTAATGGGGCTGCTGGCCGGCCTTGCCGCACTGTTCCAGATCTCCCGTCTGGAAGCCGCCGACCCCAATGCCGGCTCCGGCCTTGAACTGCAAGTCATCGCCGCCGTGGTTATCGGCGGCACCAGCCTGATGGGCGGGCGCGGTTCGGTGATCAGCACCTTCTTCGGTGTGCTGATCATCTCCGTGCTGGCTGCAGGCCTGGCCCAGATCGGCGCATCAGAGCCGACCAAACGCATTATCACCGGGGCGGTCATTGTGATCGCCGTGGTCCTCGACACCTACCGTAGCCGACGTTCAAATCGGCGGAACTGACCCATGGCAACTATCAAAGATGTCGCGGCACTGGCGGGGATTTCCTATACCACCGTGTCCCATGTACTGAACAAGACCCGACCGGTCAGCGAGCCGGTGCGCCTGAAAGTCGAGGCGGCCATCGCCGAGCTCGACTACGTGCCCAGCGCCGTCGCCCGTTCGCTCAAGGCGCGCAGCACCGCCACCATTGGCCTGTTGGTGCCCAACAGCGTCAACCCGTACTTCGCCGAGCTGGCCCGCGGCATCGAGGATGCCTGCGAGCGCAACGGCTACTGCGTGATCCTGTGCAATTCCGACGACAACCCGCAAAAGCAGCGCAGCTACCTGCGCGTGCTGCTGGAGAAACGCATCGACGGCTTGATCGTCGCCTCGGTGGGGGAAGACAGCGACCTGCAGGGCAGCCTGGCCAATGTACGTACACCGATGGTGATCGTAGATCGCGCCCTGGAAGGGGTTGAAGCCGATCTGGTCAGCATCGACCACGAGCAGGGTGCATACCTGGCGACCCGGCATTTGCTCGAATTGGGCCATCGTGAAATCGCCTGCATCGGCGGCCCGGCCAGCACCAGCACCGCGCAATTGCGTCTGGCCGGCTTCCGGCGTGCCTTGGCTGAAGCCGGGGTTGCGGTTGCCGACGAGCACATCGTCAACAGCGATTTCACCAGCCTGGGCGGTTATGCCGCCGCCGCGCAGTTGCTCGACGGCCAGCGGCCGACGGCGATCTTCGCCGGTAACGACATGATCGGCATCGGCGTGCTGCGCGCCGCCGCCGAGCGCAACATCTGCGTGCCCGGCGAGCTGTCGGTGATCGGTTTCGACGACATCCAGCTCAGCCGCTACGTATTCCCGGCGCTGACCACCGTCGGCCAGTCGATTCGCGAACTGGGCGAGAGCGCCGCCGCCCTGTTGCTGTCGCGTATCGCCCAACCGCTGCGCGGCGCGCCGGAGCAGCGCATCGTCGCACCGAAGATCGTGCTGCGTGAGTCCACCGCACCGCGTCCAGACCTCTTCAATGAATACCGCTGAGAACAGAACAGTCATGCACGCCAAGGTAGTAGTGGTAGGTAGCCTCAACATGGACCTGGTAGCCCGCGCCCAGCGCCTGCCGCGTGCCGGCGAGACCCTGGCAGGTGAGTCGTTTGCCACCGTGCCGGGCGGCAAGGGCGCCAACCAGGCGGTGGCCGCGGCGCGCCTGGGGGCGGCGGTGGCGATGATCGGCAACGTCGGCGACGATGCCTACGGTCAACAGCTGCGCCAGGCCTTGCTCGACGAGCAGATCGACTGCCAGGGCGTGGCGGTGTGTGCAGGGGTATCGAGCGGCCTGGCGTTGATCGTGGTCGATGCCAGCAGCCAGAATTCCATCGTCATCATTCCTGGTGGCAACGGCCAGCTGATGCCTGAATCGGTGCAAGCCTTCGATGTCTTGCTGCAAGGCGCCGAAGTGATCATCTGCCAGCTGGAAGTACCTGCGCAGACCGTGGCCTACACCCTGGAACGTGGCCGTGCCTTGGGCAAAACGGTGATCCTCAACCCTGCGCCCTGCACGGGGCCTTTGCCGTTGAACTGGTACGGCGCAATCGACTACCTGATCCCCAACGAAAGCGAAACACAGGCGCTGACCGGGTTGCCGGTGACTGACCTTGCCAGCGCCGAAGCCGCCGCCAGTCACCTGCGCAGCCTCGGGGTGAAAAACGTCATCGTCACCCTCGGCGCCCAAGGGGCTTTGTTCGCCAATGCCCAAGGCTTCAAGCACTTCCCGGCGCCGGTGGTGCAGCCAGTGGATACCACGGCGGCGGGCGACACCTTTGTCGGTGGCTTTGCCGCTGCGCTGGCACGCGGGGCGGAGGAGGGCGAGGCGATTGCTTTCGGGCAGCGCGCTGCGGCCCTGTCGGTCACCCGCGCTGGTGCGCAGCCTTCGATCCCTTACCTGGCCGAGTTGCAGCCATGAAAAAGACGCCCTTGCTCAATATCGCCCTGTCACGGGTCATTGCCTCGCTGGGGCATGGGGACATCCTGGTCATCGGCGACGCCGGTTTGCCGGTGCCGCCCGGCGTCGAGCTGATCGACTTGGCGCTGACCCCCGGGATACCCGACTTTGCCAGCGTTCTGCGCACAGTGCTGAGCGAGATGCAGGTAGAAAGCCACGTGCTCGCCGATGAAATTTTCAAGGCCAATCCCCCCGGCCTGACCGCCATCGAGCAGTGCCATGCGCATGGCCAGCTCGGTGTCCGCAACCTGCTTAGCCACGTCGAGTTCAAACAGCTCAGCCGTGGTGCCCGCGCCGTGGTGCGCACGGGTGAATGCCAGCCCTACAGCAATATCGTCTTGATCGCTGGCGTTACTTTCTAGAAGCTTGCCTCACAAGGACCTGTCCGATGATTGAATGGATTCAACCTGCCAAACGTTTGCTCCAAGGAGTACTGCTGATGTCCCTGCTGTCGGCAGGTGCCGCCCAGGCTGCACCGATCGATCTGATTATCGACACCGACCCCGGTGCCGACGACGTGGTGGCCTTGCTGCTGGCCATGGCTTCGCCCGATGAGCTGAAGATTCGCGCCATCACCACCGTGGCCGGCAACGTGCGCCTGGACAAGACCTCGCGCAATGCACGGCTGGCCAGGGAGTGGGGCGGGCGCGAGGACATTCCGGTGTATGCCGGTGCACCCAAACCGTTGCTGCGCGCTCCGATCTACGCGGCGAATATTCATGGCGAGGAGGGCTTGCCCGGTGTTCCGGTGCATGAGCCCAAGGCCGGCCTGGCCAAAGGCAACGCCGTTCAGTACCTGATCGACACCCTGGGCAAGGCCGAGCCGCACAGCATCACGGTAGCCATGCTAGGCCCGCAGACCAACCTGGCCCTGGCGCTGATCCAGGCACCGGAAATCACCAAGGGCATCAAGGAAGTGGTGGTGATGGGCGGCGCGCACTTCAACGGTGGCAACATCACCCCGGTGGCCGAGTTCAACCTGTTCGCCGACCCGGAGGCCGCTGAAGTGGTGCTCAGCAGCGGGGTCAAACTGACTTACCTGCCGCTGGACGTCACCCACAAAGTGCTGACCAGCGACGCGCGCCTCAGCCAGCTGGCGGCAGTGAACAACCAGGCCAGCAAGCTGGTGGTGGATATTCTCAATGCCTACATCAAGACCGACATGGACCATTACGGCATGCCCGGAGGCCCGGTGCATGACGCCAGCGTGATCGCCTACCTGCTCAAGCCTGAGCTGTTCAAGGGGCGGCAAATTCACATGCAGGTAGACAGCCGCGAAGGCCCGACCTACGGCCAGACCATTGCTGACTGGTACAACACCCTGGAGCAGCCGAGCAACGTGATGTGGATCGACAGCGCTGATGCCCAGGGCTTTTTTGACCTGCTCAGTACGCGGCTTGCGCGTCTGGAGTAGCGTGCGCATAGCGCTCAAAGACCTGATCGACGAAGCTGCGCGCAGCCTCGTTGCCCAGGTCTTTGACCAGCAGGTCAACAGCAATCAGCATCAATTCTTCGGCGCTGGCCGGGCTGTAGGCGCTCTGGCCCTCGGGCCATTTGACCTTGATGTCGGCATCGATGATGTGGCTTGTCATAAGCGGTTCCGAAAAAACTGCGCGCACTGTGGGTTCAAATGCCGGGCCCTGGCGTTTGAAAGGGGAGGCCTGATTGCGCTCCGCCGTAGGCTGCAGTAAATCATGCCAATGCCTGCCAAGGCACTGCGACTTAGGCATAAGCGCGGGGGTCGTGGCAAACTAACGGTTTCCAGCTAGTCGGAACAGCGCTGTGCAGATCGATTTGAACAACCCCGAACAGTTCACCCTTGAGGCCGTGCGCAGCATGCTTGGCGCGGGCAGCAATGCGGTGCACAACCAGCTGCGGGTCAACCGTAGCGGTGTTGCCTGGCTGTCACAGGTGGTCGGTGGCCGCGAACTGGAGGGCCTGGCCTTTCGTCTGGAAACCTGGGCAGCCGGTTCCGGCTGCGTCGGTGAACAGGCTGCGGCGGACGAGCGCTGGGTGTTGCAGGTGTTCAACGTGTTACAGGCCAACTGGCCGAAACCCTCGAGCGATTACATCGACCTGTACTGAGTTGCGACGGCGTTTGTGCAAAATTCCGTGACGATTGCGCTTTTACCTGAGTGCGCTGGCTCAGGCAGACTTGACGGGTTTTGCAACAAAAAACCAGCGAGACTGTCAGATAGGCAGCAGTATTTCTGTATTTAAAGGAGGATTCATGTTCCGTGCATCATTGATGAGCCTGTTGGCGGTTGCCGTTCTGGCCGGTTGCAGCAGCACTGGTGGTTCGTCGTCGAAGGCGCCAGAGGCTGCGGCGAACAACGATGGTCGCTGCGAGGCGCGTGGCGCTCAGTTCGCCATCGGCAAGCAGGCCACTCCGGCGTTGGTCGAGCAGGCGCGCAAGGCCAGCGGCTCGCAAATGGCGCATGCCCTTGGGCCGCGTGATGTCATGACAATGGATTACCGCTCCGAGCGTTTGAACCTGCACACCGATGCCCAGGGCGTGGTCACCAGCGTCAACTGCGGCTGATCCGATCGCCGGCAAGGCCGGCTCCCACAATGGCAGCACTGCCGCACACCTGTGGGAGCTGGCCTTGCCAGCGATGGGTCGCACAGCGACCCCGAACTGCAGGCACAAAAAAACCCGCCACAAGGACGGGTTTTTTTATTCGGTCAGAGCTTACTCTGGACGAACTTGTGCAGCCTGCATGCCCTTCTGGCCTTTTTCGGCAACGAAGGAGACAGTCTGGCCTTCCTTCAGGCTTTTGAAACCGTCGGTTTCGATAGCCTTGAAGTGAACGAACAGGTCGTCGCCGCCACCTTGTGGAGTGATGAAGCCGAAGCCTTTCTCATCGTTGAACCATTTTACGGTGCCGGTTTGGCGATTAGACATGGGTGTATCTCCAAGAAACATGATTTTCAGTAGTGCGGTGTTGCCGAGGCCAACAGGGTGCACGCCGACCATCATAGTCTAATTATGGGCTTGTAGCCCCTTTTACCTTCGCAGATTGCTGATCTGGAGCAAAATAGCGATGGATTACCTGGCCAAAGGCCTATTTTTTCGGGGCGCAGGCAGCTGCGACCTGTTTTCGTGTGTTCTCCATCAGCGTCGCATTTACGCCATCCTGCAGGGTGTCGAGGTCCTTGATCTGCTCATCGCTGAGGTTTTTTTCCAGCACCTTGGCGGCGCAGCTGCAGTGCGCTTCGGCTTTGTCCTTGGTCACGCCTTGCTGCTTCTGCGCCTGAGCCACGCAGGTCGCCTGGTAGTCGGCGGGCAGCTTGCCGGCAGTGGCGCTCAGCGGCAACAGCAGGGCAGAGGTGGCCGCCAGGGCCAGAAGTGACTGAACTCGCATAACCAAACACTCCTTGGGTTGGGTCTTTCAAGAGTAGGACGCTTCACAAGCTCTGAGCGGAAAATTTCCGTTCAAGTTCCCCTCAATCGCCGCAAAGCTTTGTGCTAGCATGCTCAGCTCGGAAACGCGCCAGCACCTGCTGTAGCGCAGCTCCCAACTTTTTTATTCCAGTCACTCTGGTTCGTTCCCTGGCAGGCTTTCGGGCTTCTGCCACTGTGAGGCAGGCTTTGCTTGTGCAAAGACAGGGGCGGATCGCGTACTGGCTCATCCCAACCCACGTGACCTTTGGTAGGGGTCACCACTAGGAGAGGAGGCGCCATGCCCATTATTACTCTTCCCGATGGCAGTCAACGTTCCTTCGACAAGGCCGTATCCGTAGCCGAAGTCGCCGCATCCATTGGTGCCGGCCTGGCCAAGGCCACCGTCGCCGGTAAAGTCGACGGCAAGCTGGTCGATGCCTGCGACCTGATCGAACACGACGCCAAACTGCAAATCATCACGCCCAAGGACGAAGAGGGGCTGGAGATCATCCGTCACTCGTGCGCCCACCTGGTCGGCCACGCAGTCAAGCAGCTGTACCCGACGGCGAAAATGGTCATCGGTCCGGTCATCGACGAAGGCTTCTATTACGACATCGCCTACGAGCGTCCTTTCACGCCTGACGACATGGCTGCCATCGAGCAGCGCATGCAGCAGCTGATCGACACCGATTACGACGTCATCAAAAAGGTCACTCCGCGCGCCGAAGTGATCGAAGTGTTCGAGGCCCGCGGCGAAGACTACAAGCTGCGCCTGGTCGAAGACATGCCGGATGAACAGGCCATGGGTCTGTACTACCACGAAGAATACGTCGACATGTGCCGCGGTCCGCACGTGCCGAACACCCGTTTCCTGAAATCGTTCAAGCTGACCAAGCTGTCCGGCGCCTACTGGCGCGGCGATGCCAAGAACGAGCAGCTGCAGCGCGTCTACGGCACTGCCTGGGCCGACAAGAAGCAGCTGGCTGCTTACATTCAGCGCATCGAAGAAGCGGAAAAACGCGATCACCGTAAAATCGGCAAGCGCCTGGGCCTGTTCCACCTCCAGGAAGAAGCGCCGGGCATGGTGTTCTGGCACCCGAACGGCTGGACCCTGTACCAGGTACTGGAACAGTACATGCGCAAGGTTCAGCGCGAGAACGGCTACCTGGAGATCAAGACTCCGCAGGTTGTTGACCGTTCGCTGTGGGAAAAGTCTGGCCACTGGGCCAACTACGCCGACAACATGTTCACCACCCAGTCGGAAAACCGCGACTACGCCATCAAGCCAATGAACTGCCCTTGCCACGTGCAGGTGTTCAACCAGGGCCTGAAGAGCTACCGCGAGCTGCCGCTGCGTCTGGCCGAGTTCGGTGCTTGCCACCGTAACGAGCCGTCCGGTGCCCTGCACGGGATCATGCGCGTGCGTGGCTTCACTCAGGACGACGCACACATCTTCTGCACCGAAGAGCAGATGCAGTCCGAATCCGCTGCGTTCATCAAGCTGACCATGGATGTCTATGCCGACTTCGGCTTCAAAGACATCGAAATGAAGCTGTCGACCCGCCCTGAGAAGCGCGTCGGTTCCGATGAACTGTGGGATCGCGCCGAAGCAGCCCTGGCCGCCGCACTCGACAGCGCAGGCCTGCCGTACGACCTGCAGCCGGGCGAGGGCGCCTTCTACGGTCCGAAGATCGAGTTCTCGCTCAAGGATTGCCTGGGTCGTGTCTGGCAATGTGGTACCCTGCAGCTCGACTTCAACCTGCCGATCCGTCTCGGTGCCGAATTCGTCTCCGAAGACAACGGCCGCAAGCACCCTGTGATGCTGCACCGCGCGATCCTCGGATCGTTCGAGCGCTTCGTCGGAATTCTCATCGAGCACTACGAAGGTGCGTTCCCGGCTTGGCTGGCGCCAACCCAGGCGGTGATCATGAATATCACCGACAAACAGGCTGAATTTGCTCAGCAAGTGGAAAAAACTCTGGCCGAAAGCGGTTTCCGTGCCAAGTCCGACTTGAGAAATGAGAAAATTGGCTTTAAGATCCGCGAGCATACCTTGCTCAAGGTTCCTTATCTCCTGGTTATCGGGGATCGGGAAGTCGAAACGCAAACTGTCGCTGTGCGTACCCGTGAAGGTGCAGACCTGGGCTCGATGCCCGTCGCCCAGTTCACGGAATTGCTCGCGCAAGCGGTTTCCCGGCGTGGTCGCCAAGATTCGGAGTAATTACTATTAAGCGTGATATGAGACAAGACAAACGAGCTGTACCGAAAGCCCCGATCAACGAGAATATCTCGGCACGTGAGGTTCGGTTAATTGGCGCTGACGGCGAGCAGTTAGGCATCGTCTCGATTGAAGAAGCGCTTCGTATCGCTGAAGAAGCGAAACTGGATCTGGTAGAAATTTCTGCTGACGCTGTACCCCCTGTCTGCAAAGTCCTCGACTACGGCAAGAGCCTGTTCGAGAAGAAAAAGCAGCAGGCTGCGGCGAAGAAGAACCAGAAGATCATCCAGATCAAAGAAATCAAGTTTCGTCCAGGGACGGAGGAAGGGGATTACCAGGTAAAACTACGCAACCTGGTACGTTTCCTTAGTGATGGGGACAAGACCAAGATCTCTCTGAGATTCCGTGGTCGTGAGATGGCCCACCAGGAGCTGGGTATGGAACTGTTGAAGCGGATCGAAGCTGATCTCGCCGAATACGGGACCGTCGAACAGCATCCGAAGATGGAAGGACGCCAGCTTTTGATGGTCATCGCCCCCAAGAAAAAGAAATAACCACCAGGGCACGGCAGGCCTTGCGGTTATGTTTATCAACTGAATGCGGAGTATCCGAACATGCCAAAAATGAAAACCAAAAGCGGTGCAGCCAAGCGTTTCTTGAAAACGGCTAACGGCATCAAGCACAAGCACGCTTTTAAGAGCCACATCCTGACCAAAATGTCGACCAAGCGTAAGCGTCAACTTCGCGGTAGCAGCCTGCTGCACGCGTCGGACGTTGCAAAAGTCGAGCGCATGCTGCGCCTTCGTTAATTTTTGGTTCTAGATAGAGGAAGTTACTCATGGCTCGTGTAAAGCGTGGCGTCATCGCTCGTAAGCGTCACAAGAAAATTCTGAAACTGGCTAAAGGTTACTACGGCGCTCGCTCGCGCGTTTTCCGTGTTGCCAAGCAAGCGGTCATCAAGGCAGGCCAATACGCCTACCGCGACCGTCGTCAGAAAAAACGTCAGTTCCGCGCTCTGTGGATCGCTCGTATCAACGCTGGTGCGCGTATCAACGGTCTGTCCTACAGCCGCCTGATCGCTGGCCTGAAAAAAGCGTCGATCGAAATCGACCGTAAGGTTCTGGCTGATCTGGCAGTGAACGAAAAAGCGGCGTTTGCTGCGATTGTCGAGAAAGCTAAAGCCTCGCTGGCTTAAGTACCCCGACAATCACCCGGCGTCATTTCCGGCGCCAGGTGTTAACGTCTTAATAGGGGAAGAGCCTGCGCTCTTCCCCTATTTTGTATCTGGAGTCTGTACATGGAAAACCTGGACGCGCTGGTCTCCCAAGCCCTGGAGGCCGTGGAACGCGCTGAAGACATCAATGCCCTGGAACAGATCCGGGTTCAATTCCTTGGCAAGAAAGGCGAACTGACCCAGGTGATGAAGACCCTGGGCAACATGCCTGCCGAAGAGCGGCCAAAAGTTGGCGCGCTGATCAACGACGCCAAGGAACGCGTCACCGAGGTGCTCAACGCGCGCAAGGCGGCTTTCGAAGAAGCCGAACTCAGCGCCCGTCTGGCCGCCGAGTGCATTGATGTGACCCTGCCGGGCCGTGGCCAGACCTCCGGTGGTCTGCATCCGATCACCCGTACCCTGGAGCGCATCGAGCAGTTCTTCACCCACATCGGCTACGGCATCGCCGAAGGCCCTGAGGTCGAAGACGACTACCACAACTTCGAAGCCCTCAACATTCCCGGCCACCACCCGGCCCGGGCAATGCATGACACCTTCTACTTCAATGCCAACATGCTGCTGCGCACCCACACCTCGCCGGTGCAGGTACGGACCATGGAGTCCAGCCAGCCGCCAATCCGCATTGTCTGCCCGGGCCGCGTATACCGCTGCGACTCGGACCTGACCCACTCGCCGATGTTTCACCAGGTCGAAGGCCTGCTGATCGATCGCGACATCAATTTCGCCGACCTCAAAGGCACCATCGAAGAATTCCTGCGGGTGTTCTTCGAAAAGGAACTGGCGGTTCGCTTCCGTCCGTCCTTCTTCCCCTTCACCGAGCCATCGGCTGAAGTCGACATCCAGTGCGTGATCTGCTCCGGCAAAGGCTGCCGCGTGTGCAAGCAGACCGGCTGGCTGGAAGTCATGGGTTGCGGCATGGTTCACCCGAACGTGCTGCGCATGTCTGGCATCGATCCTGAAGAGTTTCAGGGCTTTGCCTTCGGCATGGGCGCCGAGCGCCTGGCCATGCTGCGTTACGGCGTCAACGATTTGCGCCTGTTCTTCGACAACGACTTGCGGTTCCTTGCGCAATTTCGCTAGGTCGCGCACCCGTAACGAATCTTTCAGGAGAGCAGGATGAAATTCAGTGAAAAATGGCTGCGCGGTTGGGTCAACCCGCAGGTATCCCGCGACGATCTGGTTGCCCGTCTTTCGATGGCCGGCCTTGAAGTCGACAGCGTTACCCCGGCTGCCGGTCAGTTCAGCGGCATCGTCGTCGGTGAGGTGCTGAGCACCGAACAGCACCCCGACGCCGACAAACTGCGCGTGTGCCAGGTCAGCAGCGGCAGCGAGACCTTCCAGGTAGTGTGCGGCGCGCCAAACGTGCGCCCTGGCCTGAAGATCCCGTTCGCCATGATCGGCGCCGAACTGCCGGGCGACTTCAAAATCAAGAAAGCCAAGCTGCGTGGCGTTGAGTCCAACGGCATGCTGTGCTCGGCTGCCGAACTGCAGATCAGCGAAGAGAACGACGGCCTGCTGGAACTGGCGGCCGACGCCCCGGTAGGCGAAGACATTCGCGTGTACCTGGACCTGGACGACGCCAGCATCGAAATCGGCCTGACCCCGAACCGTGGCGACTGCCTGTCGGTTGCAGGTCTGGCGCGTGACGTCGGTGCCTTGTACGACGTACCGGTAACCCGCCTAGCCGTGCCGGCCGTTGCTGCTGCCCACGACGAAGTGCGTCCGGTTGAAGTGCTGGCTCCAGCAGCCTGCCCACGTTACCTGGGCCGCGTTATCCGTAACGTCGACCTGTCGCGTCCGACCCCGCTGTGGATGGTCGAGCGTCTGCGTCGTTCCGACGTACGCAGCATCGACGCCGCCGTCGACATCACCAACTACGTGATGCTCGAACTGGGCCAGCCGATGCACGCCTTCGATCTCGCCGAGATCAACGGCGGCATTCGCGTGCGCATGGCCGAGGAGGGCGAGAAACTCGTGCTGCTCGACGGTCAGGAAGTGGCGCTGCGTAGCGACACCCTGGTCATCGCCGACCACTCCCGCGCCCTGGCCATCGCCGGCGTCATGGGTGGTGAGCACAGCGGTGTTTCCGCTACCACTCGCGACATCTTCCTCGAAAGCGCCTTCTTCGAGCCGATTTCGGTTGCTGGCAAGGCCCGTTCCTACGGCCTGCACACCGATGCCTCGCACCGCTACGAGCGTGGCGTCGACTCAGAGCTGGCCCGCGAAGCCATCGAGCGTGCCACTGGCCTGCTGCTGGACATCGTCGGCGGCGAAGCCGGCCCTGTGGTTGACGTCACCAGCGAAGCGCACCTGCCGAAGGTTGCCCCGGTCACCCTGCGTGCCGAGCGCCTGACCCAGATGCTGGGCATGGAAATGGCCAGCGCCGAAGTCGAGCAACTGCTCAACGGCCTGGGCCTGAAAACCACCGCTGGTGAAGGCCAGTGGCAGGTCGAAGTGCCAAGCCATCGCTTCGACATCAGCCTGGAAGTCGACCTGATCGAAGAACTGGCCCGCCTGTACGGCTACAACCGCCTGCCGGTACGTTACCCGCAAGCGCGCCTGGCTCCGCAGGCCAAGGCCGAAGCCCGTGGCGAACTGCCGGCCCTGCGCCGTCTGCTGGTTGCCCGTGGCTATCAGGAAGCGATCACCTACAGCTTCATCGACCCGAAACTTTTCGAACTGTTCAGCCCTGGCGTCGAGCCACTGCTGCTGGCCAACCCGATCTCCAGCGACATGGCGGCCATGCGTGCCTCCCTGTGGCCGGGCCTGGTCAAATCGCTGCAGCACAACCTCAACCGCCAGCAAGACCGCGTACGCATGTTCGAAAGCGGCCTGCGCTTCGTCGGCCAGCTGGGCGACCTCAAGCAAGAGCCAATGCTTGCCGGTGTCGTCTGCGGCAGCCGCCTGCCGGAAGGTTGGGCCAACGGCCGTGACACCATCGACTTCTTCGACGTGAAAGCCGACGTAGAAGCGGTGCTGGGCTTCTCCGGCTCGCTCGCCGAGTTCAGCTTCGTACCGGGCAAACACCCGGCGCTGCATCCGGGCCAAACCGCACGCATCGAGCGTAATGGTCGCGAAGTCGGCTACCTGGGTGCCATCCACCCGGAACTGGCCAAGACCCTCGGCCTCGATCGTCCGGTGTTCGTCTTTGAGCTGGTCCTGGGTGAAGTGGCCGATGGCCGCCTGCCGAAGTTCAGCGAACTGTCGAAATTCCCGGAAGTGCGTCGTGACCTGGCCTTGGTGGCAGGACGTGATGTTGCTTCGAGCTCGGTGCTTGAAGTAATTCGTGACAATGCAGGCGAATGGCTCACGGACCTCAGGCTGTTTGATGTTTATCAGGGTAAAGGCATTGATCCTGATAGAAAAAGCCTTGCCGTAGGCTTGACCTGGCAGCATCCGTCGCGCACTCTTAATGATGAAGAGGTGAATACCGCGACACAAAACATCCTCACCTCGCTCGAACAAAGGTTGAACACCACGTTAAGGAAATAGCGTATGGGTGCTCTGACGAAAGCTGAGATGGCCGAACGGCTGTACGAGGAGCTGGGCCTGAACAAACGTGAAGCCAAGGAATTGGTTGAACTGTTCTTTGAGGAAATCAGGCACGCTCTGGAAGACAACGAGCAGGTCAAATTGTCCGGATTCGGCAATTTTGACCTGCGTGACAAACGCCAGCGGCCGGGCCGCAACCCCAAGACAGGGGAAGAGATCCCGATCACGGCGCGTCGAGTCGTCACCTTTCGTCCAGGGCAGAAGTTGAAAGCCCGAGTTGAGGCCTATGCTGGAACCAAGTCATAACGACGAGCTTCCGCCGATTCCAGGCAAACGCTACTTCACCATTGGTGAAGTGAGCGAGCTTTGTGCGGTAAAACCGCACGTGCTCCGCTACTGGGAGCAGGAATTCCCGCAACTCAACCCGGTGAAGCGCCGCGGTAACCGGCGGTACTATCAGCGCCAGGACGTGCTGATGATCCGCCAGATCCGCGCGCTGCTGTACGACCAGGGCTTCACCATCGGCGGGGCGCGTTTGCGCCTCTCTGGCGATGAAGCCAAGGACGACACCACTCAATACAAACAGCTGATCCGGCAGATGATTGTCGAGTTGGAAGACGTGTTGGTGGTGCTGAAGAAGTAGCCCGTATCGGGCCGGGAATTTTGGAAAAAATGCTTCCATAATTCAAAAGGTTAGGGTACATTCTTCAACGTTCTCAGTAACTAGGGGAACATGCTTCAAGCCCAGTCGGGGCGTAGCGCAGCCCGGTAGCGCACTTGCATGGGGTGCAAGGGGTCGAGTGTTCGAATCACTCCGTCCCGACCATTATTTACTGAGTTAGCTCAGACAACAAAGCCGATCAATCTGATCGGCTTTTTTGTGTCTGCAGTATTTATCTCGGTGCACTCAAGCCGATACCTCCCTCTAGTTCAGCCTAATTATCAGATCTTCCTGGTAGTCAAGTTCGTTATAACTTTGACGAGGAAGAGCTGTTAAAACCTTTAATGCATCTAGTTTTTAGGCTGTTTTTTGCTAAATTATTGTGTTTGTAGCTTTTTTTTCGATATGAACGATTATCTTGTTTACGAATTTTCCGCCTCGGGTTAGCGTTCTGGGTGGCGCTTTGCCATTACTTTATGACTGAAGCCGCTAAAAGATTGGAGAGGCCTCGCCATTTTTGTGTTGCGGCCATATCTTGAGCAACTGCTTGAGATTGCTTTTGACTTACTTCTTGTTTTGGTTTTGGAAGACCTTACTCATGTCCAATGTAGTCAACCAGCATACAAAAAAATATCCGAATATAAATTACAATGATGTTATGCATTTGTATGATTATCATCCTTGGGGGGATGGAACAAATCCAAATATTGATAACATAACGCATACAATACTTAATATTAAAAATCAATCAAATGAGGCTCGGGCTCAGGCTAGGAGAAGAGCTGCTGTTAATTACTTTACCAAGGTGTTGACTACCCCTCCAGGAGGACTATCCAAGTTGGTTGATGGTGATCCATGTTTTTTTGCAGTCGTACCTTCGCACACAAAAGGGAATGTTTCCGAAGGTTTGATGTCGCTTATGCGTAATTTGATAAAGGATTTCAATTTTGTTAATGCGAACAACATCCTTTTAAGATATAATGGTGTTCAGAAGGCTGCAGCTGGTGGGGTTAGATGCGTAAAAGTACATTCAGACTCAATAAGAGTTACAGAAGAGATTAACGGTAAAACAGTATTTCTTTTCGATGATGTCGCTAGTACCGGGTGCAGTTTGTTGGCGTGTAAGGAGCTACTTTTGAAGGCGGGTGCTTCACGCGTAGCAATGATTGCGCTGGGGCGAACTTACATGGAATATTAAAATGCGAGCTGAGTATTTTTCTCAATTGATGGCTTTGGTTTTGAAAAAGCAATCGATTCCGAACGATCGCATTTCTAGTTTTCTTAAAGCCAATTTGTCTGATCTGTCTGTCGCTAATGGATTTCCTGAGGTTTCAGATATATTTTCTAGTTTTTTTGTGAATCTTCCGCCTTTATCCAGTCAAGAGTGGGATGATGCTAGGCGCAGTCATGAGAAAAATACTGCGCATGGCATAAGCATGCTTTGCTTTGGAGATGAACGATATCCTCACTATTTAGCATCTCTTACTGATGCCCCGCCAGTATTGTTTTTAAAAGGTAGTTTTAGCGCGCTTACTTCGCTTCCTGGAGTAGCTATTGTTGGTGCTAGAGAAGCCACGGAACCAGGAAAGGAAATCGCTCGGCGAATAGCGAAATTTATGTCTGAGAGCGGTTGGCCTGTTGTGAGTGGTCTTGCGCTGGGTATCGATGCAGCTGCCCATCAAGGAGCTTTGGATGCAGGGGGGATAACAATTGCTGTTTTGGCTGGTGGCGTAGATAAGCCGAATCCGGCTGCCAACATCAAGCTGGGTCATAGTATTTTGGAGGCGGGAGGGGCATGGGTTTCGGAACACCCAGTAGGAACACCACCCAGAAAACATCATTTTGTGCCGCGCAATCGAATTCAGGTAGGGCTTTCTGCTGGATCAATAATTGTCGAAGCAAAGATGCGAAGTGGTTCAATTACTCAGGCAAGATTTTGTGTCAATGAAAATCGTCCTCTGTTTTCAGTAGTGCCAAGTTCTTCGGATAATCCACTTGGGCTAAACTCAGAAGGTACGTTGCATATGGTTGAAGAGCTAGGGGCTATTCCCATTAAAAGTAAGGCTGATTATTTTTTGGTGCAACGGTTGCTTGAGGAAAGTAAAAAAAATTTAGTTGAAGGGCTTGGTTTGTTTGGTCGAGGCAGTGCTCAGCTTATCTAATATTTTCCTTTTTCCATAGTTGGGTTGTGGGTTGTGATATTACACCGGTTATTGCTGTTCGTCGGACGTGCTGTTATATCGCAAGCTGGTATCGCTTATCGCTTGCGGCGCAATAGAAGGTTTTGTGGTTTTAGGTCATGAGCCTAAAGTTAAAATTGGTTTATGAGAGTTTGAAGCGCTCGCGATGTTTTGCTAAATACAGTCTGTTTCCGGCGTTCAGGGTATCAATCGATGTAAAAGTGGTCAGTCCGAAAACTTTTTGCTCTTCAGCTGTAAGGGAGTCGCTGATGATCAGCTGTCCACACTCATGGAAGGATATAAGTCCGCAATCAAATAAGCGATCAATGTGAGTGGCCAGCAATAACCCATTATCAGCATCGAGCCTCGCATGGTTATTAGCTAAGCTCCAAGCATGAATGTGAGAGGCAACTAAGAGATTAGGGTTTCGCACCCCGGTTAAGGCGCATTTACCTTCCCAGCGTTTCATCACCTCAGCACGAAAAGTCCCTTGTCCTAGACGTGCCCTGATCAACGCTTCTCGAGTAGTCTCGTTGACTCTAGAGACCGCTCCAGCATTAATCAGTAGGTCTTCGTATTTAGTAATTACCTCAGCTTGCTCCATAAGAAAGTACGCTGCGTCCGCTGGCAATTGAGCCATATAAATCTGATTCACGCCGCCTGTGCTGTTGAACAGCGTAGGAGTCGTTCGCGAATCGAACTGCGTTTGGTAGGCAGCGCTGATACTTTTGCTCAGTAAAGGGCGATTTAGGGTTTCGAGCGTGATGTCCACTCGAAAGCCCTCGTGGTTCCATTCATTAAATGCGCGAGTAGAAGGGCGTTCTGACCGGTACGCGTCGCGTTCTGCGCGTGCGATAGCTCGTACATAGTTATTGTGGTAGCAGAAAATTAAGTCGCCAGCTTTGACCTTTCCGACGTTTTCCCAATGGGTGCGACGGTGTGTGTTGCCATTTGAGGTTTGCGAGTTCAACGGGGCCCAGAGAAATTTACAGTTTTTTGCTTCCCTGTGAGTCGTGCCAAGGTTCACCCAAAAAAACTGCATTCCGCGTCCCTAATGTCTGGCAGATAGCCATCAACTTTAGCGTGAGATCCTACAAAATAAAAGGAGTTGCCCTACGACATTTCCGGTCGTTGCTTCTGGTAGATGTCTGAAAATTTGCCCGAGTCGGTACAGTGTATTGGTGGGGCTGAGTAGGCCCAGACGCTTGTACGGTCTTTCTCGTTCCAGGCGATTGGGCCAAGGTCTTGGCAGGTACCGGATTGAGCCAAGGGTTGAAAGGTGCTAGCAGCGCGTTTCTTCAGAATTCCCCGATTCCCTGTAGTCCATTTCCGAATCATACTTCCGCAGCTTTCTAGCCATTGCGGTGCTTCCAATCGAGCTCTAGTCTCCCCCAGTCGTTGCCAATTCAACGACCGGTTTTGACAGACCGATTAGCAAGTACCCTTCGGCACGCTTTATGGCGGCTGTACGTGGGGCACATTCGTGTGCGCCGGGTTCCCTTGCTCTCGGTCTGTCAACCCGCGTATAGCTGCCACCTTTCTGTTTGACAGCAGGTCTGTGGCGGCTCCACCAGCAAGGAGTTCCACTATGTTAAAAATCGTCCCCGACCCACCCCTCAACCCCAACCAATCCCTCGAAGACATCCTCGTCCAAATCTCCGAATACCTGGTCTGCGCCATGACCGTGGCACAGCAGACTGTCCTGCTTCATTCCAGCTCTCCAGGCCAGGTGCTGACCTTGGCGACCATGCATGAAATCGACCATGCCCGCGCTTTGGTTGAAGTGGCGTTGAGTAAGGTTCAGTTGCGGCATTGATTTGGCGGCGGTAACCGCGGGGTTCCGTGGTCGGGTGCAGGTGGCTGGTCTGGTATAGGCGAGCGCTTTGCGCTCGATCGCGGGCAACGCCCGCTCCCACAGATTTATTTAGGGTCGCGCTTTAATTGCGGTGGCGGCTAGGGAGGTTGGGATGGATGAGGGTTCGCGGTCAGGTCTCAAGACGGTAGGCGTCGGCACGTTCGCTGAAGGCGAGGGCGGGGTAGGCGCTGAGCGGTTGTTTCGGGTCGAACCAGGGCACGGTGCGGCGTTTGTGCTGGAGCAGGTTTCGGTCATGATGGGCTGTGCGCACCACCTGACGCTGCAAGCCGGCCTTGAGCAGGACGGTACGTCGGCGTGGGCAGCGCATTATCTGGTGGGGATGGCCAAGGCGCTGGTTGAGGATGTGGCCCATGCCATGCTCGTTGAGTCGGGGGCCGGACAGGGCGCAGGTTGATCTCGCGAGTAGCACGCTGCGCAGTCCTGCGGTCAGTACGAGGGTCCACATCAGGCACGGAAAGCCTTGGGGAGCTTTCGCGCCTGATGGTCGAACACTTAGCTAAAGTCGCAATTACAGGTGGAAGTCGCCTGCGGCTTCCGGCTGGTAAAGCACTTTCCTGATCCCGATCCGGCGGGTCCGGTCAGAAACTCGCCAGTCGATGGCGTCCCCCTCCTGATAGCCGAGGATGGCGGCGCCGATGTCGGAGCACACGGAATACTTCCCGGCGCTGCTGTCCGCGTCTTCAGGGTAGACCAGGGCCACTTCGATCTCTTCGTCGTCCAGCTGCAGCAAGGCCCTGGAGTTCATCGTGACGACATTGCGCGCCACCTGCTGCGGCGTGACGACAATGGCTCGCTCAAGCTCATGTTCGAGTTCAACAACGGCCGGGCCTTGCTCGAGCGCGATCAGGCTCTCGAGCCTGGCCTTGTCGATTTCAGTGATGTAGATCTCAGTGGCGTCGGCAACGGTACCTTCGCGCAAGCACTGGAGATAGCGCCCCGCCGTCATGGCAAATGACTTCAATTTCGGTGTTTCGCTCTCAAGCAGAAAGCCGCTGCGCAGAAAGGCTTTCAGCGAGCGCACGTTGTCCGGGTGGATCTTGGCGATGAGCTTCTCGGCCCGCATGTCGAGGAAGGCCAGTTTCATGCCTTCGCGGATGGTGCGGGCGCCAAGGTTTCGGCCCCATTTGTCGCTGTCTCCGATGACCAGGACGATCTCGCAATTCGGGCCGGTCTTGATCAGACGGACAAAGCCCACCGGGGCGTCATGCCGGTCATAGGCCATGAAGAATCGGCCGCCGCGGTTGAATAGGTGGGTCAGGATCGGCAATTGAGTCCGATCGATGACTTGCTCGATGGAGCGGGAGACATGACGCGAATCGCTCAGGTAGCAGGTAACGCGCTCATCTTCCAACCAATCCATCAGTGTCAGTGCGTGTGCCCGAGTAATTTCCGGGCACAGCGAAATGAAAGGCTTGTTCATCTTCACCACAGTTATATGTAAAGGATGAAAGCCCTTCATGGCTATGGCCATGACGGTTCTTTCGGCAACCGGCTATTTTACGACATAACGCGAGTAATGCCGAATAGCAGTCGCCCTGTGCCTGACCTGTTGGGTTACCTCGAAGTGGTTGACTGGCCAGAGGTCCCCTGCCGCGAGTAGGCCGACTGCAGACTGTAAATCTACGGATGATGTAAAAATGCCACTATTCGAGTGCTGCATGCTAATAGAGCTGGTAAAGTGCGCGCCGCTGTCACTTTGGGAAGGAGATCCCGTATGAAGCTTGCGCAAGTATTGATGCTCACCATTGCCGCCGCGACGTCACTCACTGGTTGTGTGGTGCAGAGTACTTACAGTAAATCAGTGGCTGTTACCAAGGACGCTGCCGGTCGTGTGGTGCAAACGGTGGAAACTGAAACCGTCGTTCAGCCCGGGCAGGGCTACCCAATCCGTTTAGAGAAAATTACCGGCGTTCAGCCTCAGTAACGGCTGCGCTGAGTTTCCGAGATCGGGCCAGGGTGGTGATCTGTTTGGGCAGCGCATTATCTGGTTGGGATGGCCAAGGCCCTGGTCGAGGACTTGGCCCATGGCCTGCCGGTATCAACCCAGGGCCGGACCGGTTTGCGGGTAGCCGGTCCAGTGGTTGCAGCGGGGGCGATCAGATCGCTACGGCAATCAGGTCGATGCTTCTGTCTTGAGCATCAATGATGAAGGGCAGCGGCATGGGGTGTGGCGTGTCAATGGAGGTAACCTCGAAACCGCCCACGACCAGGGGCTGCCGCTGTTCCAGTACTATCGATTCCTCCGCCAGCCGTTTGACCATTCTCGCGTGGTTCATTGCGATTTCGTTGAGCGTTGACACGTTACATCTCCGATAACTGAGCAGGCGTCTCTTAGGCGCCCGTAAAGGATAATTTTGGCCGCTGCCGCGTCAGAATTACGTCTTTTCGGGGCCGCTGAGGCGGGCTTGTGCAATAGCCAAGCCAGGCAGTGACGGAAATTTGCTGTCGGGTTTTGAATGCGACGAATGGTGATTAGTTTGGTAGGGGCTGTAACTGGCGATGGGCTGTTTTGCAGCTCATCGCCAGTTTAAGCAGGGTGTTAACTCGCGTATCGAGGTCTCAAGACAACAGCCAGGTGCTGGTTGGCTTTTGCATGCGGCTAATTCCTACCGCATGGCAGCGCTCAAGAATTGGCAGTATGTAGGTGATTACGCATACGCCCACGGTACCGTCCGGTTGTGTACGGGCTGCCAGGCACAAGGGGCCCGCATCTGCCGGTTGGTGGCTCGATTTGATTTGGATGGCACTGGGTTGACCAATGTGTTCATGCTGGACAAGGTAGTCCAAGGTCCGTTGAATAGCCTCACGGGAAATCTGGATCGGTGTGTCGCCCTCACCGGTGGTGATGTGCAGACGATCATTCGCGATGGTATCTATCCGGAACTCGCAATTTCTCGGGGTGTACGGCGTTTGCAATGTTTGATCAGCCAATCGGTTGATCAGCGCCCAAAGCGTGCTATCGACTTGAGTAATAGGGTGCATGAGTCGTTTGCGTTCCTGTGTCGTGGGTTACATCAGTTGTCGATGGGGTCTGGTTTTAGCGTGATTTCAGTTTGGCGCCACCTGGCCTGACTTCATTCTCGAATTGCATCAGCACTATCATCTTCTGCGTAATTTCATCGATCACGGTCTGTTCATCAAAGGATGCCAGCTTCCATTCGAAGCCGATGATTGACTTGCCTTCAGTCCAGGGTTGCTTTGTGGTGTTGGTGAACATCTCGCGGCCTTGCTGCATCAGTGCATCGTTAACGTCACACAGATAAACCCGTACGAATGGCCGCAACGGGCTTTGTTTACAGTTCAAATACAGCACCACATCCGACCACGAACCCCAGTCGTTGCAGGCGTAGCGCAGCGCGGGTCCGTTTTTCCAGTTATGCCGACGTGTGAAGGGCGCGTAGCCTGGTATGTCTGCAAGCCGTTCAAGTACTTTGCTATTCAAGGCTTCGATGGCTTTGTCGCGAAGCTTGTTCAGGTCATTGATTTGCGGCAAATGCTCGAAGATAAAATCTATGGTTTTGCTGTCCATGGCGCGCTCTACCGTGACGTTTTCCAGATGCAGCAGAAACTCCCCAGCCAATACCTGCCATTTATCCAGGGGCTTGAGCTCGGTGTGATGGGATAGCTGCGTGCGTAAGGCGGTGGTGAATTTGCTATAGCTCAGGCCCGTCCAGGCATTGCTGACACTTTGTCCGGAAGGGGAAAGCACTACAAATTTTGGTTGCCGCCGCGCTTCATCGAGCAAGCCTGCGGCGTGCTTTTCATAATCAGCAAACGGGTTCACCTGGCTGTGGAATATCTTGTTTTCCAGTAGCAGATTCCAGGTTTCACCGTGCAGAATCAGGTCGATACGATTGCCATTGACGGTATTGACCTCTCGCTGCGGTGGTAGCCGAAGTTGAGTGTCGAACTGCTCCGTGCCCGGTAGGCAACTCAGCAGGGCGCGAAGGAAACAATCGCCAAACCCATGAATCTGCGCGGGATCGAGGAAGAACGCCAGCAGGTCGGTCGTGGGGTTTTCGTAGTAGCCGCGCCCACCAAGGGCGAAGATGCTGGGTTCGTAGGGTGGCTGACGGTGTTGTTCGGCCTGCGCAAGCAAAGCGCGAGCATGCTCCAGATCCATGGCATTGGTCCTTTGTGATCGCCTGAAGATGGCTCAGGCAAGTCATATTGACGTGATGGCTTTATGGTATCAAGGATGGGTAGGCGTTGTTTCGGGCTGATGGCTTGTCATGGGTAAGCTCGCTTCCACAGTGGGCGGCGGCGATGTTTAAAATAGCCTCGAACATTGATAGCATCTGGCCACTTCTCTGGAGGCCTTGTCGTGATGCGAGTTGTTCCCCGTTTGTTGGGCTTGGCCCTGATCATGATGCTCGGCACGTCCAGTGTCCTGGCTGCCAACACGCCTTGCTCCGGGCGCAAGGGCGGTATTGCCGGTTGTGATGGCGACCTGTTTCTGTGCAATGACGGCTCAATCAGTGGCTCGAAAAAAAGCTGCAGCGCCTACGTTGGCGTCAGCCCTGCGCGACCAGCAGTGCAACCGCTGCAAGGCGCAAACAACAGCTGTGGCTGCGGAACCGGCACCTTCTGCACCGGACCACGGGGCGGCGTTTATTGCCTGACGCCGAGCGGCAAGAAGAGTTACCGGCGTCAGTGATGCTGACCATAGAAGCTCAACCACCCACCAGATAGGCGCCGAACGGAACCTGACGTTTGAGCTTCTTGCAGCTACCGGGAGCCGGCTGATGCCCGGGCGGGCGATCAGCAAACCAGATTCGGCATTTGCCTGGAGGTGGCCAATGGCCGCGGGGGATATCCGTCGCGTCGAACGCGGGTTGTGGCGCGGAGGAAGTCATTTGAAAATCGCCGCCAGGTTGCGGCCTTGCAACCCTCTGCGGTGCTGATTCCCGCTCTGCCTGTGCTTGCTCTTTCAGCCCTTGCTGTACCGCTACCCGATCCTGTTCGGCATTGGGCGGGGTACCGGTAATCTGCGCCTGCTGCGCCGCCTGGATCAGTTGCATGTTGCGGTTGCGTAGCTGGACGTTGCGACCAACCCGCAGATTGGAGCGCGCCGCCAGCGTTTCGGCTTGCTGGTAGTCGCCCTGCTGAAGTCGCAGCACCCCCAGATAATGCAGCGTCGCGGGATTGTTCGGCTGGATATGCAGCGCTCGCTCCAGCGTCGCAGCGGCTTGGTCCAGCTGGCCATCGGCATACTGCTGCGAGGCGGTTTCAATCAGGGTGGTTGAGGCGTTGTTGCTGTGCGCGGAAGCGCTGCGCTCGGCAGCAACCGAGCAAAGCGATGCGACAGCGCAGAACGCCAGGACAAGACCTGGCAGAAGATTCTTGGTGGGCATCAGGGGGACTCGGCTGAAACGCTGTTCGGCTGGGGTGGTTCGGGCGCTTTATAGACTGGGTCAGTGACCTGAAGTTCCCGCTGCTACAGCCCCGAAACCGGCGGGCGTCGTCAGTTCAATACGATGATTTTCGACACCAGCTCCGCACTGTTCTTCGCCTGCAACTTCTTCATCAACCGCGCCCGATGCACCTCCACCGTGCGGTGCGAGATGTCCAGCTTGCGCCCGATCTCCTTGCAGGTCAGACCGTTGACGATATGCGCCGAGATTTCCCGCTCTCTGGGCGTGAGGTTGACCGTAGGCCGGAACACCCGGTCCATGCGTTCGAAGTGCCACACCATCAACTGAAACGGATCTTCCGGGGTCAGGGTGTAGCCGTTGGCCCGCGCCCAGAACACTTCGCCGCTGCGGTGCTGCATGAAGCGCTCATCCGAGTAGGCACCGTTTTTGGCATGGCGCAGCCAGCTCAGGCTGCGTTCGCCGATGATGTTGAAGTCGGCCTGTGAGGGGTAGAGCTTGAGGATCAGTTCGCCCAGCAGGTCGTCGCGCTGGTAGCCGAACAGGCTCTGGAAGGCTTCGTTGAGGTCGAGCATGCGGCGGTTGCCGGTGATCACTTGCGGCGCTGGCGATACCTGGAAGGCCAGGCGCTCGAGGTCTTGCAGTTGTCGGGCTGGGTCGGTCATGGCGCAGGCCTCCCGCGTGCTGATGATGTGTTGCCTCGCAGTATCCATCACTCGGGCTACTCATCCCTATACGTAGTTGCACGAATAGCGAGGGCTTCCGGGTTGGGGCCATTGTAAGGAACGCCTGTTCAACCAGAAGGATAAAAACCATGGCTACCGACTCCGTCAGCATCGTCGCCGCCGCGCATTCGCGCTTTGGCCGCTTGACCGATGCCACCCTCGAAGACCTGATTGTCGATGTTACCCGCGCCGCACTGGCCGATGCGCAGGTGGCCGCGTCGGAAATCGATGCGCTGTTTCTCGGGCAGTTCAACTCGGGGCTGGTGCCAGACGGCTTTCCGGCCTCGTTGATGCTGCAGGCCGATCCCGCGTTGCGCTTCAAGCCGGCCACTCGCTGCGAGAATGCTTGTGCTTCAGGCTCGGCGGCGATTCAGGCGGGGATCAATGCGATTTTGTCCGGCAGCGCCGAGCTGGTGCTGGTAGTCGGGGCGGAGAAGATGACCTCTAACTCCACCGTACAAGTGACCAAGGCTTTGGCCGGGGCGGGGTATCAGCATGATGCGGAAGAAGCCGGGCTGAGTTTTCCGCAGTTGTTCGGGCTGGCGGCCGCGCAGTACGAGCAGCTGTACCAGAGCCCGCTGTCGGCCATGGCCGCAATTGCCGCGAAGAACCACGCTAATGCCATGGCCAACCCTTTGGCGCAGATGCACAAGGTGATGAGTTTCGAGCACTGCAATACGGTGTCCGAGAGCAATCCCTATATCGCCAAGCCACTGCGATTGACCGACTGTTCGCTGGTTACCGATGGTGCGGCGGCGATTGTGCTGGCGTCGGCCAAGCGTGCCCGCCAGTTCCGTCGAGAAGTGGCGATCAAGGGCATGGTCCAGGTCAACGATTTTCTGCCGCTGTCGCAGCGCAACCTGCTTGCCTTTGAAGGGCCGCAGCGGGCGATCCAGTCAGCCTTGGGCAAAGCTCAGGTAACGTTGGACGACCTGGATTTTGCCGAGGTGCATGACTGCTTCACCATCGCCGAGTTGCTGATCTATGAAGCCATGGGCCTGGCCCCGCAAGGGCAGGGCCATCGCGCGCTGGAGGAGGGAATTGTCCAGCATGGCGGCAAGTTGCCGGTGAACCTCTCCGGCGGGCTCAAGGCCAAAGGGCATCCGGTGGGCGCGACGGGGGTGTCGATGCATGCCCTGGCGTTCGGCCAACTGACCGGCAAGCCGATCGGGCTGGCAGCGCCGAACGCCGAATTCGGGCTGCTGTTCAACATGGGCGGCATGGCGGTGGCCAACTACGCCTCGGTGCTTCAGGCGCGGAGGGCGTAAGTTTGAATATTGCCAACTGGTTGCAAGCCGCCGCCCAGCGTTGGCCTGAACGCCCGGCGCTGTTTGCTGGACAACAGCAGATTGCCGACTACCAGACCTTCGCCGCCAACGTGTGTGGCCTGGCCTATCAACTGATCCATGAGCACGGGGTTGAACCGGGTGATCGCGTGGCGCTGTTCATGAAGAACTGCTGCGAGTACCTGGAGCTGATGTACGCCGTGTGGTGGATCGGTGCCGTGGTGGTGCCGATCAACTGCAAGCTGCACCGCAGTGAGGCCGGCTGGATTGTCGATAACGCCCAGGCGCGGCTGGTGTTCACCGATGACGGCCAGGCGTTTGCCCCCGGTGAGCTGGCTGACAACTGCCGCGAGCAGGCCGGCCTTGGGCGAGTGCTGGAGCGCGTCGGTGACGCACTGGCAACGCCGTACACCTGCAACGCCGATCACCTGGCCTGGCTGTTCTATACCTCCGGCACTACCGGGCGCTCCAAGGGGGTGATGCTGTCCCACGGCAACCTGGTGGCGATGTCGCTGTGTTATCCGCTGGATGTCGATGCGCTCAGCGGCAACGAGGCGGTGCTGTATGCCGCGCCGATGTCCCACGGCGCCGGGCTGTACAACTTCATTCATGTGCGTTGCGGCGCTCGCCATGTGGTGCCGGAGTCGCGTGGCTTCAAGGCTGAGGAAGTGTTCGAGCTTGCCACCCGGCTCGGTGATGTCTCGATGTTCGCTGCGCCGACCATGGTCAAACGCATGGTCGAGCAGGCGCGGGTGACGGGGTATGCCGGTGAGGGGATCAAGACCATTGTCTACGGCGGCGCGCCGATGTACCTGGCGGATCTGCAGGATGCGCTGGACACCTTCGGCCCGCGTCTGGTGCAGATCTACGGCCAGGGCGAAAGCCCGATGACCATCAGCGCCTTGCCGCGTGAAGTGATTGCCGATCGTCAGCGCGCGGACTGGACACGTATTGCCTCCTCGGTGGGGCTGGCGCATTCCGCTGTGGATGTGCGCGTGCTCGATGCCGAACGGCGTCCGTTGGCAGTCGGGCAGCCCGGCCAGATCGCCGTGCGCGGCCCGACGGTGATGCACGGTTACTGGCGTAACGAAGCGGCCAGCCGCGAGGCGTTGGTCGATGGCTGGCTGCTCACCGGCGACATCGGCTACCTCGATGATCAGGGTTACCTGACCCTCACTGACCGCTGCAAGGACGTGATCATCTCCGGCGGCAGCAACGTGTACCCGCGTGAGGTGGAGGAAGTGCTGGCCCTGCACCCCGAAGTGTTCGAAGTGTGCGTGGTCGGAGAGGCCGATGCCGAGTGGGGCGAGTCGGTGGTGGCCTTTGTGGTTGTCCGTGACGACCGCCTGCTCGATGAGCGCGCCCTGACCGCCTGGTTCCTCGAGCGCATGGCCTCGTTCAAGAAACCGAAGAAGTATGTGTTCCTCGCCGAGCTGCCGAAAAACAGTTACGGCAAGGTCCTCAAGACCGAACTGCGTCACTGGCTCAAGGAGGCCGCAAGCACTGCCGCTGTTTCGTGAAGCGCGTCCCCAGGACTGTTTTCCATCAATAAGAACAAGACAGGAATACTGCTATGGCAACTCATCAGCACAACCCGGCCCGGCAACGGCGGCGCGCGTTTATTGGCGCAACTTCCGGGCACCTTATCGAATGGTACGACTATGGCGTGTACGGCTTTCTGGCGGTGTATATCGGTCAGGCGTTCTTCGTCTCCGATGACCCGACCACCAGCCTGCTCAGCAGCTTTGCCGCGTTTGCCTTGAGCTTCTTTATCCGTCCCTTGGGCGGGCTGTTCTTCGGGCCATTGGCTGACAAGATCGGCCGGCGCAAAACCCTGATCACCGTGCTGGTGATGATGGCGGGGTCCACCTGCTTGTTGGGCATGTTGCCGACCTATGCCTCCATCGGCATTGCCGCACCGATCCTGCTGGTGTTGATTCGCTGCGTGCAGGGCTTTTCTGCCGGTGGCGAGATCGGCACCATCACCAGCTTTATTTCCGAGTACGCAGGGCCGGGGCGCCGGGGTTTTTCCACCTGCTGGCTGATGGTCACTGCGGTGTTGGGGTTGGTGCTCGGCGGCGTGGTTGCCAATGGTATGACCTGGGCGCTGGGTGCCGAGATGATGCAGGACTGGGGCTGGCGCATTCCCTTCCTGGTGGCCGGCCCCATGGGCCTGATCTCCATGTACATCCGCCTCAAGCTGGAAGACAGCCCGGAGTTCCTTGCCCTGCAGAAAGCAGGGGAAACCTCCAAGGCGCCGCTGCGTGAAGTCTGGCAGTGGAAGCGGGCGATTGCCCTGGTGTTCTTCATCATTACCCTGCACAGCTCGATCTTCTATCTGGTGCTGACTTTCGCCTCGACCTACATGTCGCGCATCCTCAAGTTCGACAGTGGCACCACGCTGCTCTACGTGTTCATCGCCAGCCTCTCGGCAGCGTTCGTCATGCCCTTTGGTGGGATGTTCACCGACCGTTACGGGCGCAAACCCTTCCTGATGGTGGTGGGGGTGTTGGCGACGCTGGCGATGTACTGGTTCTTCAAAGCTGCACCGACTGCCACGCCGGCCTCGTTCTTCTGGCCGCTGATGGCGGTGGCGATTCTGTTCGGGCTGTACGCGTCGTCGACCTACGCGACCATGAGTGAGCTGTTGCCTACGCGGATTCGCTCTACCGGGATTGCCGTGGCGTACAACATTCCGGTGGCGGTGTTTGGCGGCAGTGCACCGTTGATTTCGACCTGGCTGATTCAGCAGACGGGGGATATTACCTCGCCGTGGTACTTCTACATCGGTACCGGGATCGTTTCGCTGATTGCCTTGGTGGTGTTGCGTAAGGAGGATTTTGTGGCGTGCCGTGGTGCGGGGGAGGTGGAGCCCGCATCACAGAACTCGAACCTGGGTGTTGTAGCTCGACCTATTCACAACTGAGCGGGTGCGGCATCACACCAACCAGGGCGGCGTCAGGGCGGCGTCCTGGACCCTACCGGAAACCTGACGCTGCCTTCACTCGAACTTCATCCCCTGAGCTTCCATGGCCTTGCAGTCGCCGCTGAAGTCGTAGGCAAACGGACAATGCAGAGACCAGCCCATTTCATGTGCGGCGCGCATGCGTTCCAGGATGCTGCTGAACAGCCTCTGTTTGAGGCGTGCATAGAGCTCACTCTTGTTGTCGGACTGTTCCAGCATGTCCTCCGGAAAGCGGATACTGAAAAGCGGCGTGCCATCGTTGCGGCTTTCATAATTGTCAGGCAACGACTGGGAATCGATTTTTGCGCAAGGGGGAAGGGATTGGTCGGGAACCTTCCAACCGATTCCGGGTTGTCGGTAATCCAGTTCGAGGAATTTGCGTCCATAGGCGCCGACGTCCTTGACCACCATGACCAGTTGAATACCACCATGGCCATCTGCTGTGGCGCAACTGGCTTGACGTTGGGCCGGAGCAAGGGCACCGGGTTCGGCCAGCGCCCCGTGGAGGTTGGTATTGGCGAAGGTTGCACCGTCGAAGTGACTGCCGCGCAAGTCTGCGCCGTTGAACGAAACATCGTTCAACTGGGCTTCAGAGAAGTCTGCGCCGCGCAGGTCGGCCAGACGAAAGCTCGCCCCGTGCAGGTCGGCGTTGCGAAATGAGGCACCACGCAGGTCGGCACCGAGCCAGGCAGTGCGCTTGAGACTGGCCTTGTCGAAGCTGGCGCCGGTGGCATCGACGATTGGCAGGTAGGCGCCGTCGAGCAGGCTGTTATTGAATGTGCTCCCTTTTGCTGTAGCCGCCTGCAGGCGGGCACCGCTGAGGTCCGCATCGGACAAGTTGCTGGCGGAGATGTCCGCGGCCTTGAAGTTGGCGCCGCTGGCCTTGAGTTTCGACAACTGAGCGCCCTTGCCAAAGGTCATGCCCTGGAAAAACTCTGATCGTTCGAAGGTCCGCCCCTCGCTGATTAACGCCGTCAGTGCGGCGCTCTGGCCGATCTCGCCACGGGAGAAACTGCGCGAAGCCTCCAACAGCACATTGAGGTGATCGGACTTGAGGGTTGCGTCACAACTGACCAGGCAGATTTTTTCTAGCTTGGACACCGCCACCGGCAGTTGCGTATTGGTGGTGCTGGCCTGAAAGCTGTAGCGCACCTCGTCGAACACTTGCGACACGGTCAGCCCCGGCGTCGACAATTTGGCGGCCAAGGTGCGGGCATAGGTGCCGTCGTCGGAGGCCGGTAGGCCCTGACTGGTGGACAGGGCTACCAGGAAGCCGGAATCGGGCTCGCTCAGTGCCGCCGTTTGTGGGACCACCGCAGTCCCGCCGGGCGCTGACTGGCCCGGGGCGCCGCGACCGGTGGGGGCTTCCAGGGTGCGACAGGCGTCGATGACGACAATCACGGTAGCACCTGGCGGTCGAGTGATGCGCAGTGGCTTGAGCAGGTCGCCAAGGCTCAAGGCTTGTTGCTGGAAGTCCAGTGTGCTGATGGAGGCCACCTCCACCGGTATCAGGTAGTTGTCGTTGCCGCTCGCCGGGGCGCCGCCGTGGCCGGCGTAGTAGAACAGTCCGAGTGCATTTGGACCGGCTTGCAGAAGTTGGCTCTGGAAGTCTTTGCGCGCGTTGTTCAGCCCTTCGAGATCGACGTTTTCCCGTAGTTCGAGGGTGAAGCCCAGTTGACTCAGTGTCTGGCGCAGGGTTTCGGCGTCACGTAATGGGCCGGTCAGACGATCAAGCGGATTGGTGTAGTTGGCGTTGGCGACGATCATCGCCACCCGCTTGCTGCTTGGTGCCGCAGGATCGCCCCGAGCGCCGGCGCAGAGCAGGAGCAAGGCCAGCATCAGCAGGGTCGTGATTTTCATTTGGCGGCCACCTGAGGGGTTTCGGCGAGGATGCCGGCGAGTAACCAGCCGGCCAGCCAGTTCTGCCGCGTTTCGTTGAGCATGGCCAGCGCCTGCAAGCGCCAGGCCGGGCCGCCTTCGCGCCACAGCCAGATGGCCCAGGCGGCACGGTGCTCGAGGTCTAGAACGGGTGTGCCGGTCGACACCCAGTCTGGGCGGGGCAGCCTGGTCTGGGGCACCAGGTCGATCTGCCAGATCAGACTGGTGCCGCGCGCGTCGAGGACCTCCAGGGCCGCCGCGGCGTTGGGGGTTGGTGGCACAGTGCATTGAACGGTGTCGACCGCTTCGCCGCGCAGCAATAGTTCGCCGTCAAACGACAGCCAGTTGCAGCGCCAGGGGCCGACACCGTTGTGCCAGGCGAGCACAGGTTCGGTACCGGCGACCAGTGCTTGGCGCGGCAAGCCGTACAACGGCATGATGGCTCTGAGGCCTACTGCGACAACCTCTTCCGTGCCGCGACCGTGGGTCGGGTCCGCTCTTTGCAGTGTCGGCCCCATGTCGCTGGCGCCCTCGAACAGGGCATTCAGATAGGCCGCTGCCGCGCCCAGACTGGCCTTGGCCCCGGCGGGTACGTTGTAGGGGCCGCGGCGTGCGTCCCAGATCAGCAGCTTTCCGGCTTCGAACAGTTCCACTTGAGCCGCTTCGCTGCCTGGCGCAAACAGCAGGCTATCGCCTTCACACAGTACGCTGCCAACCGTGGCGGGCTGTGTCGTCTGGCTCCCTGCCCGGTAGACGCTCAGTTGGGCGTTGGCCGGGGTCAGGTGGTTGATCCGTGATCTGACGCTCAGCCAGCCATCCGGGCAGGGTAACGGCTCGGCTTGAAGCGGCACCGGGGCGATCAACAGGCACAGCAGACTGAGACGGGACACAGGCAGGGATTTGTGCATGGCGGGCCTCCGGGTCAGGGGTGGGGGGAGAGGCAAAGCAGCTTTTCCAGCTGGTGCTCGACCCCGCGGACGAGGCGATGCACCTGCTCGACGTATTCGTCGATGGCAATGGCCAGTACCGGTATCAGCACGTCCAGCGAGGGCGTCGGCGCGTCACTGTCGAATGAGAGTGAGAACGCCAGCAGCAGCACCAGTAACAGTGTCGCGATAAAGGCCAGGCCCACCAGCAATGCGCGCCAACCGACGGCCAGCAGCGATCGCGACTCGCGGCCTTGCTCGGGGAAGCAGCGACAGCGAACGCTGAAGTACAGGAGCCAGAGCACGAAGCAGGCCGCCACGATCAGGCATTTTTTGCTGATCAGCTGAGCTAGGCTCTTGTCGTGTTGTTGCGGGTAAGCCACGAAGCTGCGCACCGCATTGATGACCACCTCCGGGCCGGCCATGTCGCCCAGCGGGGTGTAGTGCCGGTCCCGGCGCAAGGGATTGGACACGCCGATGACCACCACTTTGTCGTGGTAGGTCGCGGCTTGAGCGCAGAGTGAGGTCTCGCTGTTCCAGAAGTGCGTCGCCAGGCAACGGTCGTAACGCCCGCGATAAATTGCCTGATGTGCCCGACCTGGTGCATTCAGATCATCCAGATGACTGCTTTGCGAGGGCAGGCTGAAGACAATGCGCGGTGCGTTGTCACGTCGGCTTGCGGCGCTCTGCTCGCATGTAGCGCCGTCGGCCACCAGGACCATGGCTGCCAGGTAGGGCAGGCTCGGCAACGACGCTGTCAGGCCTGCCTGACGCAGACATTTTGGGTAGCGACGCAAAGGCTGACCCGGCACAGGCAGGGCGACCGCCGGGTGCAGGTTGGCGGCCTGGTTGTCTTCGATCAACAAGGGCATGACCAACTGAACGGGACCGGGCTGCCCGGTTGCTGTCGTCGGTTGCATCTCATAGGGGCCGGCGAAGAGTACGGGCATTGAGGTGCCGACCTGTTTCAGCGCGGTCTGTAGCGCCTGATCTTCGTCTGCGTTGACAATCCCGGACTCCCGCGCCAGCACCAGGTCGAGAATCACCAGCCTGGCCTGGCGCCGTTGCAACTCTCGGACGATGGCTGCTAGAAGGTGGCGGTTCAGAGGCCGTGCCGAGCTGCAGTCGAGCGGTTGTTCGGGGGGCGTCGTGTCCGTGATACGAGAGTGCCGCGCCTCGGTATATGCCGCGCAGGCGTGCTCTGAAGGCGAAGGGTGCTGCGCAGCAGTGAGCCCCACGTTAGTCGGCTCGGGATCGACGTCAAGGAAGACATAGCCATAGCGGTCGCTGTCGCTTCTGGGTGGCACCACACCGGAGGTACTACTGGCCACGCGCTCGAAATACAGGCTCACCCGCAAACCCAGGTCTTCGCCGTAGGCCTGGACCCCCGGGAACACCTGTTGACTGAGATACACCAGCGTCACCGCAGTGATGAGCCCAAGGCACAGGCCCGTCAGGGCCTTGACCAGCGCATGCCTGAACCAGCGTGGAAGAACATGTGCGAGCGCATCACGCGGGTCAGAAATGCTCAGCCTTTTCATCGTGAGCCCCAGGCTAGCCAACGGGTTTCCAGGGGCGAACGAGGTGCGAATGCTCGCAAGGAGAGCCATTCGCCAATCCAGTCCGCACCTTGCCTAAGCGGTGTTGGCGATGCTCTTGCGAGCAACTACAGCCATGCCTGAGTATGGCTCATGGCTGTATGCCAGCCATTTTCTCGACCGACGGGCGGTCAGCGTGGGTCGGGCGCGAATGGCGCCGAATCGCCATCAGCTCAGCGAATCGCCACCGGATTCACATTCACCTGGGTCGACCCTTTGTACAACGGCTGCCCCAACACAAACAGAAACTCGAAAGCCTTGTCCCGCACCAACGCTCGCGTATCGATCAGCTCCAGGTTGTAGATCCCGCGCTTGGCCAGCATGAACTGGTTCACCGGAAACTCTTCCCCTGACGGATTCGGGTAAACCTCCGACGCCCAGGTATCACCGCCAAAGGCGACAATCCCCTGATCTGCCAGCCACTGCGCCGCCGGCATATCGATGCCAGGCTCGGTGGCAAGGAACTGCTGATTGTCTTTGCCGATCAACTCCAGCCAACCGGTGTTGAACAGCACCACGTCGCCTTTACGCAGGGTGATGCCTTGTTTCTTCAGCACCGCCTTGACGTCATCGACGCTGAATGCCGTGCCGCCGGGGACGATGGCTTTGCCGTAGTGCGCAGTCATGTCCAGGACCACGCCGCGGGTGACCATGGGCGGGACTTTTTCGATGCCGAGCTTGGTTACCCCTTCGACCGTGACGAAGTCGGCGGCCTTGTTGCCGTTGTAGTAGACGTTGTCGATGCCGATATGGCCGATGCCGTTGAGCTGGGTGCCGACGCCGGTCCAGCCGTTGACCAGTTCGTCGTTGAAGCTGAACTTGTTTGTCCCCATGGTCTGCCCGGCCTGTTCACCCGGCTGGACGTTGTAGAGGTGGAAGCTGCGGTGGCGGAAGGCGGGCAGGTCTTTGCTGACGGCGACGCCCAGGGAGTAGGTCTTGCCGGTGTTGACCAGGCCGATGGCTTTTTTTACCACGTCCGCGGTGAGCAGGTTGGCGGCGCCGATTTCGTCGTTGGCGCCGTAAGCGGAAGGGTACCAGTCAGAGGCGAGGGCGGTGTGGGTGATGGCGGCGAGGGCGGTGGCCAGGAGCAGGGGCTTGAGCTGTTTCATCGGTCGTTCCTGAAAAAGGGTGGGCCGATTCTGGACAAGGTGAAGGAGGGGAAAAAGCGGCCTGGCAGACAATGAGTTTTGCCTGGGCAGCACGGATGACGCGTTTCGACCGGATGCGCTGGTGTAGGAGCGGATTCACCGGGGCGCCGGACCGCCGCGATGGACTGCGTAGCAGGCCCATCTTTAGGGCCGCTACGCGCCCCATCGCGGATAAATCCGCTCCTACAGGCGATCAGTACACGCCACCACCACTGGTAGGCGGTGGCGCTTTGTCCTTGAAGTCGGCGGCCAGGGTCTGCAGGCCACGCATCAGCACCGTGGTGTCAACGCCGACGGCAACGAATCTGGCACCCAGCTCAATGTAACGACGTGCCAGCTTCTGATCAGCACTGAGGATGCCCGCCGCTTTACCCGCCTTTTGAATCCGCACAATGGCATCTTCAATGACGGCCTGTACCTGCGGGTGGCCGGGGTTGCCGCGATGACCCATGGCGGCGCTGAGGTCGGCGGGGCCGATGAACACACCATCCACCCCTTCGACCGCGGCAATCTCATCCAGCCTGGCCAGGCCTTCAAGGTTTTCGATCTGCACCAGCAAACACATCTGCTCGTCAGCCTGATCCAGGTACCCGGGGATGCTGTTCCAGCGCGAGGCGCGGGCCAGGGCGCTGCCGACCCCACGCACACCGCTCGGTGGATAGTGAATGGCGCGCACCAGCTCGCGGGCTTGCTCGGCGCTTTCCACCATCGGTACCAGCAAGGTCTGGGCGCCGATGTCGAGGATCTGTTTGATCAGCGCGGTATCGCCGATCACCGGGCGGATGATCGCTTGCGAAGCGTAGGGCGCCACCGCCTGCAACTGACCGAGCAGGCCGCGCAGGTCGTTGGGCGCGTGTTCGCCGTCGATCAGCAGCCAGTCGAAACCGGCATTGGCCGCCAGTTCTGCGCAATAAGGGTCGGCCAGGCCAAGCCACAAACCAATCTGTGCCTCGCCTGATTGCAGCCGTTGTTTGAAGGTGTTGACGGGCATATCCATAGCAGTGCTTCTCGCAAGTGGGCTCAGACGAAACGGCAGGCGATGCTGCCGAGCATGTCGTAGTCGACGTGGAAGGTGTCACCGGGATTGGCAGCGACCGGGCGGGTGAAGGAGCCGCCGAGGATGATCTGGCCCGGCTCAAGAGTGACGTCGTAAGGCGCCAGCTTGTTCGCCAGCCACGCTACCCCCTTGGCCGGGTGGTTGAGGACGGCGGCGGAAACCCCGGACTCTTCGATCACGCCATTGCGATAGAGCACCGCCGGTACTTTGCGTAGATCGATTTCGGTCGGCCGTACAGCACGACCGCCCATGACCACACCGGCATTGGCGGCGTTGTCGGAGATGGTGTCGAACACCTTGCGGGTGGCCTTGGTGTGCGGGTCGATCTGCTGGATGCGCGCGTCGATGATTTCCAGCGCCGGGATCACCCATTCCGTGGCATCGAGCACGTCGAAGACCGTCACGTTCGGCCCTTTCAGCGGTTTGCCGAGGATGAACGCCAGCTCGACTTCCACCCGTGGCACGATGAAGCGCTCAAACGGAATGTCGCTGCCTTCGTCGAACAGCATGTCATCGAGCAGGGCGCCGTAGTCGGGCTCGGTGATGTTCGACGACACCTGCATGGCACGCGAGGTCAGGCCGATCTTGTGGCCGACCAGTTTGCGCCCGCTGTTGATCTTCGCGGCCACCCAGGCGCGCTGGATGGCGTAGGCGTCTTCGATGGTGATGGCGGGGTAGTCGAGGGAGAACTGGCGTACCTGTTCACGTGAGCGTTCGGCAGCGTCGAGACGGGCAGCGGCCTGCTGGATGAGAGTGGCGTCAAGCATGTGAAACCTCAGGAAGTCTTGTTGAACAGGGGGTGTAGACTGCTGTGCTTGCCGTCGTAGACCTGGCCGGGGCTTTCGTCGATCTGCAGGGTGATGCCCAGCGGACGTTGCTGCAGGATGTCGTCGAGGTAGGCGCGTAGCACCGCGAGCAGGCTGTCGCCGACCGTCTTGTGCACGGCCGCGCTGCGTCCCGCGCCCATGCGCAGGTTGGCGTAGAGAAAACCGTAGTCACCCTTGCCATCGGCCACCGCGCAGTGCGCTGCGGGATAGGCCAGAACACGGGTGCCGCCGATGGGAAACACGGCTTTGCCGCTTTCGTCACGCTGCTGCAGCATGCTGTCGGCCAGGGCCCGGCACAGGCCGGGCATATCCGCTTGCTGTTCGAGTTCGGGGGTGTAGAGCAGTACCAGGTGAGGCATGGTGGTTATCCTGCGTGATGACCCGCAGCAGGGCCGCTCCCAGGCGGAGGCGGCACCTGTGCGAAGCGTTGATCAGAGCCGGCTGGTAGACACCACGTCGGCCGGGTTGGACGCCTGGGCTGGCGGCAGGCTCGAGCCATCCTGTGGCGTTACCGGGAACACGGCGTTGATTTGCCCGGTACCGGAGGCGGCGAAGTAGGGGGTCAGCACTTCGGCCTTGGCGTCATACTTCGACCAGCCCAACGCGCCCAGCAACATGGCGGTGTCATGCATGAAACCTTCGCCATGCCCTTTGGCCGCGTACTCCGGCAACATCGCGCAGAAGTCCTCCCACTCGGCGTTTTCCCACATCTGGATCACGCGTTCGTCGAGGTTCTGCAGGAACGGGCTCCAGATCTTGGTGGCAAACTCCGGCGCCTGGCCGTTCTGGGCAAAACGGTGCGACAGCGAGCCGCTGGCGAGGAAGGCCACGGTGCCGTCGTACTGTTCCTCGACCGCCTTGCGCATGGCCCAGCCGAGGCGGGCGCTGTCGTTCAGGTAGTGCGAGGTGCACAGCGACGACACCGAGATGACCTTGAAATGCTGGTCGGCGTTCATATAGCGCATCGGTACCAGGGTGCCGTACTCCGGCGCCAGGGTAGTGGCATCGTGGGCCATGGTTTCCACCCCGAAGGCATTGCACGCCTCGGCGAGGATCTTGCCCAGCGCCGGGTTGCCGGGGAACTCGTATTCCATGTTGCTGATGAAGTGCGGCAGCTCGTTGCTGGTGTACAGCCCCTTGAAGTGCGGGCCGCAGTTGATGTGGTAGTTGGCGTTCACCAGCCAGTGGGTGTCGAACACGACAATGGTGTCCACGCCCAGCTCGCGGCAACGGCGGCTGATCTCGATATGGCCGTCGATGGCTGCTTTGCGAAAGCCCTGGCGCGGGCCAGGCAGTTCGGACAGGTACATCGACGGTACGTGGGTGACTTTGGCGGCCAGAGCAACTTTGCCCATGGTACTTCTCCTCGCGTGGCCCGCAGGGGCCTGATTCTTGTGATTGGTCTGCACGCAGGAAACTGGCGACCCTTACCGGGTTATAAACCCGGTCGGGTCACTCTTGCGAGCCGTACGTCACACGCCCCAGCGCGGGATGTGGTGGCTGCCCATGGAAATGCACACGTTCTTGATTTCGGCGAACACCTCGAAGCTGTATTCGCCGCCTTCACGACCGGTGCCCGAGCCTTTCACACCACCGAACGGCTGACGCAGGTCGCGTACGTTCTGGCTGTTGATGAACACCATGCCGGCTTCGATGCCGCGGGCCAGGCGATGTGCCTTGCCGATGTCCTGGGTCCAGATGTACGAGGCCAGGCCGTATTCGGTGTCGTTGGCCAGGCGCAGGGCTTCGGCTTCGTCCTTGAATTTGATCAGGCACACCACCGGGCCGAAGATTTCTTCCTGGGCGATGCGCATCTTGTTGTCGACGTTGGCGAACACCGTCGGCTGGATGAACTGGCCTTTGGCCAAGTGCGTCGGCAGGTTGGCCGGGCGCTCCAGGCCACCGGCGAGCAGGCTGGCGCCTTCTTCGATGCCGATCTTGATGTAGCCGGTGACCTTGTCGTAGTGCGCCTGGGTGATCATCGAGCCGACTTGCGTTTTCGGGTCGGTCGGGTCGCCGACAATCAGGCGTTTGGCGCGGGCGGCGAATTCGGCGACGAACTGGTCGTAGACGGTTTCCTGGATGAAGATGCGGCTGCCGGCGGTGCAGCGTTCGCCGTTCAGCGAGAAGATGGTGAACAGCGCGGCATCGAGGGCACGATCGAGGTCGGCATCATCGAAGATCAGCACCGGCGACTTGCCGCCCAGTTCCATCGAGTATTTTTTCAGGCCAGCAGTCTGCATGATCTTGCGCCCGGTAGCGGTGCCGCCGGTGAACGAGATGGCGCGAACATCCGGGTGGCGTACCAGGGCATCACCAGCGGTGGCGCCGTAACCTTGCACTACGTTGAGTACGCCCGGTGGAATCCCGGCTTCCAGTGCCAGACGTCCCAGCTCGTTGGCGGTCAGCGGCGACAGTTCGCTCATCTTCAGCACCGCAGTGTTGCCCAGGGCCAGGCACGGCGCGGTCTTCCAGGTGGCGGTCATGAACGGCACGTTCCATGGCGACACCAGGCCACACACGCCAACCGGCTGGTACAGGGTGTAGTTGAGCATCTGGTCGTCGACCGGATAGCTGTGGCCGTCCATGCGTGTGCAGACCTCGGCGAAAAAGTCGAAGTTGTGCGAGGCGCGCGGGATCAGCACATTGCGGGTCTGGTGGATCGGCAGGCCGGTGTCGAGGGTTTCCAGCTCGGCCAGCTGCGGCACGTTCTGCTCGATCAGCTCGCCGAGTTTGCGCATCAGTTTGGCGCGTTCCTTGGCCGGGGTGTTGGCCCACTTCGGGAAGGCTTCCTTGGCGGCTGCCACGGCCAGGTTGATTTCCTCGGCGCCGCCGCTGGCCACTTCACCGATGGCTTCGCCGGTGGCCGGGTTGTAGTTGGTGAAGACGTCCTGGCTTTCGACTTCCTGACCGTTGATCCAATGCTTGATCATCTTGCTTGCCTCTGTTGTTCCGGGTTAGCCGCGGGCGGCAAAGAATTCGCTTTCGCTGACGATGCGGTTGACCAGGCGGCCAACGCCTTCCACTTCCACCACCACTTCATCGCCCGGGACGACGTCGGCCAGGCCCTCGGGCGTACCGGTGGCGATCATGTCGCCCGGCTGCAGGGTCATGAAGCTGGAGAAGTATTCGATCAGGTAGGGGATGTCGAAGATCATGTCGGCGGTGCTGCCTTCCTGCTTCAGCTCGCCATTGATCCAGGTGCGCAGCTTGAGTTGCGAGGGATCGGGTACATCGGCGGCATCGACGATCCACGGGCCGACCGGCGTGGTGCAGTCGCGGTTCTTCACCCGCAGGTTGGGGCGGTAGTAGTTTTCCAGGTAGTCGCGGATGGCGTAGTCGTTGCACACCGTGTAGCCGGCCAGGTAGCTCAGGGCATCCTCGCGCTTGACGTTGCGTGCCGGCTTGCCGATCACCGCCACCAGTTCGCACTCGTAGTGCATGTATTTGACGTTGTCCGGGCGCCAGGTGACCTGGTTGTGGCCGGTGTAGGTGCCGGGCGACTTGATGAATGCCAGCGGCTCGGTCGGCGCCTTGAAGGCCAGTTCGGCGGCGTGGTCGGCGTAGTTCAGGCCGAGGGCGAACATGCTGCCTTCGGCAGGCGGCAGCCATTGCACGGCGTTTTCAGCGAGCAAGCGGCCGTCTGCCAGGCGCACGGCGTTGTCGGCTTCAACGGTGACGCGGTGAACCTGATTCTCGTAGCGGATGCGGGCGTGTTTCATGACTGTCTCCTTATTCCGCCACAACGGTGTTGGTCAGGCGGCCCAGGCCGCTGATTTCGACGACCACCTGGTCGCCTGGCTGCACATCGACGCGGCCTTCCGGGGTGCCGGTGATCAGCACATCGCCGGCGTGCAGGGTCATGAATTCGCTGAGTTCGGCGATCAGCTGGGGGATGCTGCGCACGAAGTTGGCGGTGGTGTTTTCCTGGCGCAGCTGGCCGTTGACCAGCAAGCTCAGGGTCAGGTTGTGCGGGTCGGCCACTTCGCTGACGGCAACCACTTCGCTGCTCAACGCGCAGAAACCGTCACGGCATTTGGCTTTCACCGCAGGGCGGTAGTAGCTGTCTTCCGGCAGGCTGAACTCGTTGACGATCACATAACCGGCCACGTACTCGAAGGCCTGCTCGGCACTGACGCGGCTGGCGTCTTTGCCGATTACCACACCCAGCGCCGGGCCTGGTTGCAAGCGTTCGCCGCTTGGCATGACTACCGGTTGGCCATCGCCGTTACGGGTGTTGGGGGTCTTGATGAACAGCACCGGCTTGAGCGGTGGTTGCTGATAGGGTGGCTGATTGAACTCGGCCAGACGGCTTTGCAGCAGGCCTTGGTAGTTCAAGGCAATGCCGAACAGGCTGCCTGTGGCGATTTCGCTGGTGGCGCGACGCATGCTTCACTCCTGGATCAGGCTGGGCAGTCCCCAGTTGATAGCGGTGACGATGCTCTGTGGGGAGGGCAATCGCCGGGAAATTGTTAACATGCTAATGTTATAATTAATATGTTAACGATGGTCAAGCCATGGATCCCCTCACATGACTTGAGAACGCCGGTTTGCGTCGGCTCAACGTTGTTGCTTAAATCGTTCAGTGTTTTCTTTATTTGGCCGGAGCGCCGTTTTCCCTATGCCTGTACCTCGTCCCTCACTGACATTGACCCTGCTGCAGGCCCGTGAAGCGGCCATGGGTTTTTTTCGTCCATCGCTCAATCAGCACGGCCTGACCGAGCAGCAATGGCGGATCATCCGCATCCTGCGCCAGAACGGTGAGCTGGAGAGCTATCAGCTGGCCGAGCAGGCCTGCATCCTCAAGCCGAGCATGACCGGTGTGTTGACGCGTATGGAGCGTGACGGCCTGGTGCGTCGCTGGCGTTCGCCGCAAGACCAGCGCCGCGTGCATGTGGGGCTGACGGAGAAGGGCCAGCAGTGCTTCGTGTCGATGAGCGAGGATATGGAGCGCAATTACCAGCGTATTCTTGAGCAGTTCGGCGAAGACAAGCTGCAGCTGCTGCTTGGCTTGCTCAATGAGTTGAAGCAGCTCAAGTACTGACCGCCAACCTAGAGTGAGTAGTGCTGATGGCAGTGCGGCCGCCCATCCCCAACATCCATATTGGCCAGGCCTACGATCAGCGTTATGCCGATGCCCAGGTGCACTACGAGGCGTTGGGCAAGCTGGCGGATTTCTTCGGCCGTAACATGCCGGTGCACCGCCATGACCGCTTTTTCCAGGTGCATTACGTCAAGAGCGGCACGGTGCGGGTGTACCTCGATGATCAGCGCTACCTGCAGGAAGGGCCGATGTTCTTCCTCACGCCGCCGACCATTCCTCACGCCTTTGTCACCGATGCGCACAGTGACGGCCATGTGCTGACGGTCAGTCAGCAGTTGGTCTGGCCGCTGCTGGAAGAAAGCGTGGGGCTGGCCGCTGGCGCGCGTATTGCGCCGATCTGCGTGGCGGTGGGGGATCTGGATGAGGCGTATGCCGATGAGGTGGCACGCCTGAATCTGCTGTTCGATCAATTGCGCAGTGAATTCGCGGGCAGCCAGCCCGGGCGCGCCTTGAGCCTGGAAGCGCTGACTCGGCTGATTTTTATCAGCTTGCTGCGCTTGTCGGCGCGGTCGTTGACGGCGCAGTCGTCACGCAGCGAAGACTTGCACATTTTCCAGCGCTTCAATCTGCACATCGAGGCGCATTACCTCGAGCATTTGCCGCTGAGCCGTTATGCGCAATTGCTGGGGGTTACCGAGGCGCGCCTGAATGATGTTTGCCGGCGTATTGCCGATATGCCGTCCAAACGCCTGGTGTTCGAGCGGCTGATGCAGGAGGCCAAGCGGCTTTTGCTGTTCACCGGGAGTACGGTGAATGAGATCTGCTACCAGCTCGGGTTCAAGGACCCGGCTTATTTCAGCCGATTTTTTACCCGCCATGCAGGGGTGACGCCGGGGGAATATCGGCTGCGTAGCCGCGCCAGCTAAAGAATACTCACCCACCCGGTGGGAGCGGGCTTGCCCCGCGATGCGATGCGGCTGACCGTCCGCCATCGCGGGGCAAGCCCGCTCCCACAGGGTACATAGCGCCTGTGGGAGCGGGCTTGCCCCGCGATAGGGTCTATCAGAATCAGGCGTTCTGCAGACCATCCAGGTAACGCTCGACATCCAGCGCCGCCATGCAGCCGGCACCGGCCGAGGTGATGGCCTGACGGTAAACGTGGTCAGCCACGTCGCCTGCGGCAAACACACCTTCAACGTTGGTGGCGGTGGCGTTGCCGTCACGGCCGCCGTTGACCACCAGGTAGCCGTCCTTGAGGGTCAGCTGGCCTTCGAACAGCGAAGTGTTCGGGGTGTGGCCGATGGCGATGAACACACCGTCAACCTTGATTTCATCGAAGCTGCCGTCGTTGTTCTTCAGGCGTGCACCGGTGACGCCCATGTCGTCGCCCAGTACTTCGTCCAGAGTAGCGTTGAGTTTCAGCTCGATCTTGCCCTCAGCCACACGGGCGTTGAGCTTGTCGATCAGGATCTTCTCGGCGCGGAAGGTCTCGCGGCGGTGCACCAGGGTGACCTTGCTGGCGATGTTGGCCAGATACAGCGCCTCTTCGACGGCAGTGTTACCACCACCAACGACTGCCACCGGCTTGTTGCGATAGAAGAAGCCGTCGCAGGTGGCGCAAGCGGAAACGCCTTTGCCCATGAACGCTTCTTCCGACGGCAGGCCCAGGTAACGAGCGCTGGCACCGGTGGCGATGATCAGCGCATCGCAGGTGTAGGTGGCGCTGTCGCCTTTGAGGGTGTACGGCTTGCTGGCCAGGTCAACGGCGTTGATGTGGTCGAACACCACTTCGGTCTCGAAGCGCTCGGCGTGTTCCTGCATACGTTGCATCAGCGCCGGGCCGGTCAGGCCGTGGGCATCGCCCGGCCAGTTGTCGACTTCGGTGGTGGTGGTCAGCTGACCGCCAGCCTGCATGCCGGTGATCAGCAGCGGCTTGAGGTTGGCACGCGCAGCGTAGACCGCAGCGCTGTAACCGGCAGGGCCGGAACCGAGGATAATCACTCGCGAATGACGTACTTCAGACATGTCACACTCCTCTCGGGCTGGCACTCACTGGCCAGTCCGGTAACGCCGGGATCGCCGGCTGGAATAAAAAAGAACCTGCGAAGCACTTGGGGAAGGCTTTTGGCCGCAGGTTCTGAAAATCGTTAAGCCTGAGCCTTACAGGCTGGCAGCGTTTTCCGCCAGGTAGTCGGCAACGCCCTTGGCGTCAGCCTTCATGCCTTTCTGGCCTGGGCGCCAGCCGGCCGGGCAGACTTCACCGTGCTGTTCGGTGAACTGCAGGGCTTCGACCAGACGGATCATCTCGTCGACTTCACGACCCAGCGGCAGGTTGTTGACCACCTGATGCTGAACCACGCCTTGCTGGTCGATCAGGAACGAGGCACGCAGTGCTACGCCGTCATCGTGCTCGATACCGTAGGCACGGGTGATCTCGTGCTTGACGTCGGCAACCATGGTGAACTCGACTGCGCCGATCCCGCCCTTCTCGACCGGCGTGCTGCGCCAGGCGTGGTGGGTGAACTGCGAGTCGATCGAGACGCCGACCACTTCCACACCCAGCTCACGGAATTTGTCCATGCGGTTGTTGTGGGCAATGATTTCCGACGGGCAGACAAAGGTGAAGTCCAGCGGCCAGAAGAACAGCACGACATATTTGCCGCGCAGCGAAGAAAGCTTGAAGCTGTCGACGATCGAACCGTCGCCCAGTACCGCCGCCGCATCGAAATCAGGGGCTTGCTTGTTGACCAGAATGCTCATGAAAACTCCTTGAAGATTAGAATTCGAAGGCGTTGAAAAGATGTGCGCACTTTAGCGAGGCCGCAGAGATTAAGGAAATATCCTTAGACAATCCACCTTATAGGCCGCCTCTATTCATCTCCCGGGACGACGGCCGTTTGTCTATGAAGGTATGCCTCGCAGCCTGCCGAGCTTTTGTTACAGCCCGTGTCCCGGCTTGCGCCGCGCTTTCGTCAGGCGCTCAAACTCGGTAAGGTCAGCGCGTTTGCCTTTACCCGGAGCCCTCTATGCAAGCCCCTGTCCTCTCTGGCCCTCAGTACCTGCGCGAAGGACTGAAACTGGTCCTGAGCCCGAGCCTGCGCCTGTTCGTGTTGCTGCCGCTGGCAGTCAACCTGCTGCTGTTCGTCGGCCTGATCTATTTTGCCGGTCATCAGTTCAGCCTCTGGGTCGATTCGCTGATGCCCAGCCTGCCGAGCTGGCTGAGTTTTCTCAATTATGTGCTGTGGCCGCTGTTCGTGGCGCTGGTAGCGCTGATGGTGTTCTTCACCTTCACCATGCTCGCCAACATCATTGCCGCGCCGTTCAATGGTTTTCTGGCGGAAAAGGTCGAAGTGGTGGTGCGTGGCACCGATGACTTCCCGGCGTTCAGCTGGGCCGAACTGATGGCCATGGTGCCGCGCACCCTGGGCCGCGAAATGCGCAAGCTGGGGTATTTCCTGCCCCGCGCGCTAGCGCTGTTCGTTCTCTCGCTGATCCCGGTGATCAACATTATCGCCGCCCCGTTGTGGCTGCTGTTCGGCATCTGGATGATGGCCATCCAGTACATCGACTACCCGGCTGACAACCACAAGATGAGCTGGCAAGACATGCTCGCCTGGCTGCGCGAAAAGCGCTGGCAGAGCCTGGGTTTTGGCGGCATCACCTACCTGGCGTTGATGATTCCCTTCGTCAACATCCTGATGATGCCGGCTGCGGTGGCGGGCGCCACGTTGTTCTGGGTGCGCGAGCGCTGACCTCACTGCGGCCTATCGGCCGCCGCCTTGATCAGCTCGATGGCCTGCCGCGCAATCGGCGACAAGGTTCGTCCGGCGTGACAGACAATGGCACTGGCGATGCTGCAGCGGCCACCGGGAAAACCGGGCTGCAGCAACGCTCCCAGATCACGGATCGCCCCCGTGCGCAGATCCTCTTCAAGCCAGGCTCGCCAGGTAAACAGCAACGCGTCGCTGCCCAGCGTCGTCCCGCGCAACAACTGCAAGTCATTGCAACCCAGGTCCAGTGGCGCGACCGTGCCTTCGGCCAACCCCAACAGTTCACGCAAGCGCGCCGGCGCGATCTCATCGAAAAGCACCGAGCTCCACGGATAGTCCAGAAGCTGCTGGCGGCTGGGTGCTGACCTGTGCTGAATCAGTGGGTGATCGCCGCGGCAGAACACTGAAGCAGGCACCGCCGGCAACGGGGTGATATCGAATCGCGGATCGGACTGGCGCGCCGGGTCGCAGGTATAGGCGACGAAGAATTCGATCTGATCCTGCTCCAGACGCTGCACCAGCTGATTCCAGTGATTGACCTCGACCTTCATCACCAGCTTGGGAAGACGCTTGCGCAGCACGGTCAGCGCATCCAGCAGGTACAGATTGGCCGCCATCATGCCGGCGCCGAAATTCAACTCGCCACCTTCTGCCTGGGCAATGTGATTCGCCTCGGCAACCAGCCGCCCGGCACAACCGAGCAATTCCCGCCCGCTGGCCAACAATTGCCTTCCGGCGGCGGTGAGCATCACCGAACGGGTGTCACGGTCGAACAGGCGTACCCCGAGATCGGTTTCCAGCGACTGAATGCTGCGGCTGAAGGCGGTCTGCGACAGGTTGGCTCGCTCGGCCGCACGGGAGAAGTGCAACTCCTCGCTGAGCAACACCAGATGGCGGATTCGCTTCAAATCTATTGATTCAGTCACTGCATCAATCCTTGATTATTTTTGCATTGGACGCACCAGGCATAGATACACAGACTTGATTGCCCATGCAACACAGCACCTTCAGAACAATAATTATCCGTACAAGGATTTACGCCATGCCTTTGCCTCTTCGCCCGAGCATTCTTGCCCTTGCCTGTTTCAGTGCCCTCTCGGTACACGCTGCGCCAACCGACCTGAACACCCGCATCGACACCCTGGTAAAACAGGATGAAGGGCAGATGATCGAGCTGTTCAAACAGCTGCACCGCAACCCGGAGCTGGCCTTCCAGGAGAAGGAAACCGCCGCGCTGGTGGCCAAGGCCCTGCAAGCGCAGGGTTTTGAAGTGAAGACGGCGATAGGCACCACCGGCGTGGTGGGTATCCTGCGCAACGGCCCGGGGCCGGTGGTGATGTACCGCGCCGACATGGATGCCCTGCCGATCAAAGAGGCCACCGGCCTGCCCTATCAGAGCAGCAAGGTCACACCCTGGCTCGGCAACCCCAGCCAGGCGGTGATGCATGCCTGTGGCCATGATGCGCATACCACCTGGTTGATCGAGGTCGCCAAGGTCATGAGCCAGCTCAAGGACCAATGGTCAGGCACCCTGGTACTGGTCGCACAGCCGGCGGAGGAGATCCTTGAAGGCGCCACCGCCATGGTCAATAACGGCCTCTACGACTTTGCCCCCAAGCCTGACGTACTGCTGGCCGCGCATGTGTCGCCGGTCTACCCGGCGGACAGCGTCGGCCTGCGCGAAGGGCCGCGCCTGGCCGGCACCGACCAGATCGACGTCGAGCTGCCCGGCATCGGCGGGCACGGATCGACCCCGCATGTGACCAAGGACCCGGTGGTGATGGGAGCCATGGCGGTCATGGGCTACCAGACCATCATCAGCCGCATGGTCGATCAGTCCAAACCTGCGGTACTCACCGTCGGCGCCTTTCAGGCCGGGGTCAATAACAACATCATCCCGGTCAGTGCCACGCTCAAACTCAACCTGCGCTGGTACGACGCACAGGTTCGCGAGCGGATGATAGAAGGCATCAAATCGGTGACCCGCGGCGTGCTGGTGATGAACGACATGCCGGCCGATTACCAGGCCAAATACACCATGAAGGGCTATGCCACCCCGGTATTCAACGGCAAGGCGCAGACCGAGCTGGCCCATGCGGCACTGGTGCAGCAGCTCGGTGCCGACAAGGTGCTGCCTGGCATGCCGCCGCTGATGGGCTCGGAGGACTTCCATATGCTGGCCAGTCCTTACCCGGATACCAAGGTGCTGTTCCTTGAGGTGGGTTCGGGCAAGCCCGATGTGTACAAGAACCTGGTCGAAAAGAAACAACTGCCGGCGGCGATGAACCATACACCCGGCTTTGTCGTTGAGCTGCCCGCTATCACCACCGGTGCGCGGGCAGTCACTGCGACACTAAGCGCGTTCTTCAACAAGCCGCTGTGAGAGCGGCCGTGTAAGAACAGCTATCAGCTACCCAACTTGCTGGAGAACTGCCCCACGGCATTGACCACTTTCTTCGCCCCGTCCTGGATTTCGACGATCACCGTGCCAGTCTGTCCGGCCAGGGTCAGGCCCTGTTCGGCCTGACGCTTGCTGCTGTCGATAATATCCACAGCGGCCTTGGCCAGTTGTTCGTTCTGCTGCACCACGCGGGCGATTTCCTCGGTGGCGGTGCTGGTACGCGAGGCCAGCTGGCGAACTTCGTCGGCAACCACGGCAAACCCACGGCCCTGCTCACCGGCACGGGCCGCTTCAATAGCGGCGTTCAGGGCCAGCAGGTTGGTCTGGCCGGCAATGTCGCTGATGGTCTTGATGATCGAACCAATCACCTGCGACTGCTTGTCCAGCGCCTCGATGCCGTTGGCCGCCTCCTGCATGGAAGTCTCCAGGCCGCGCATCACCTCCACGGTCTGGGTCACCACTGCGGTGGCGCTGCGTGCGCTGCTGTCGGTTTCCAGCGAAGTGCTGTAGGCAATATCCGCAGCCTCGGCCACGGCCATTTCCTGATTGACCTGATCAGTAATCACGGTGGCGAACTTGACCACTTTGTAGAGCACGTCATGGGCGTCGATGATCGGGTTGTAAGAGGCCTCCAGCCACACCACGCGACCATGGGCATCCACCCGTTTGAAGCGCGCGGCAACAAACTCCCCACGGCGCAGCTGGTCCCAGAACCCCTGGTAGGCCGGGGAGTTGTACTCCTCCGGATCACAGAACAGACGGTGGTGCTTGCCGACGACCTGCTCCAGGCGATAACCCATGGTCTGCAGGAAGCGATCGTTGGCGGTCAGCACTTCGCCCTGCAGGTTGAACTCGATCACTGCGGTGGAACGCATCAGTGCCTTGATCAGGCTTTCATGTTCACGCGAAGTTTCGATGGTGCGCGTCAGGTCGCTGGAATGCAGGGTGAAGTATTTCAGACGCCCTTCGCTGCTCTTGACCGGCTGCAGAATCGAGCGCAGCCAGGCCTCTTCGCCATTGCCACGGAGCAGACGAAACGCCCCGTTGAGATGCTCGCCCCGGGTGATGGCCGTCTTCATGCGCTGGTAGAAATCCAGCTGTTTGACGTGGGCCGGCACGATCTCTTCGATATTGCGCCCGATCAATTGATGGCTGCTGTACAGCATCTCCTTTTCGAAGTTGCTGTTGACCGATTCGACCCGCCCCTGGGGGTCGAGCTGCAATACCAGCATCTCGCTGTCCAGGCTGCTCTTGACCTGCTCCATGGACAGCAGCTCTTCGCGCAGACGGAGGTTTTCTTGTTTCAGTTTGCTGTTGAACATCAACGCTCTCCTGGAGCGGAATCAATCATTCGAATGCTTCTGCATCGGCTGATTGTCAGACATTCTTGAGCGCATCCCTGGGAAATATTTTTCATCCAGAGACGCCGTAAATCGGGCGTCACAAATCAGTCACGAATGCGTCACAGCAGCGCAATCGCAGGCGCTGAAACTGCTGTTCATGAGCGCACCCACCCTGCATGTCACGCTGATCAGCGATACCTTTCCACCCGAGATCAATGGCGTGGCCAATACTCTTGGCCGCTTGAGCGAAGGCTTGCTCCAGCGTGGCCATCGGGTCGAACTGGTACGCCCGCGTCAGGCTGGTGATCCGCTGGGTGCCGGTAATCAATGGCAGCTGCTGTGCCGCGGCTGGCCGTTGCCCGGTTATCCGGGATTGCAGTGGGGGCAGGTGTCGATGCACAAGCTGATCCGCCGCTGGCGCCGGCAGCGCCCGGATGTGCTGTACATCGCCACCGAAGGGCCGTTGGGCTTGAGCGCGCTGCGGGCAGCACGCAGATTGGGCATTGCCGTGGTCAGCGGCTTTCACACCAACTTTCATCAGTACGCCAGCGACTACGGCTTCGGGCTGCTGGCTCGGATGCTCACGCATTACCTGCGCTGGTTTCATCGACGCACGCACACCACGCTGGTGCCCAGCGTCAGCCAGCGCCTTGAACTGCAACGGCGCGGGTTCGACAACCTGACACTGCTGGGCCACGGCGTTGACAGTCAACTGTTCAACCCGGGTAGACGAAGCCAGACGCTACGAGAACAGTGGGGGCTGGAAAATGATGATATCGCTCTGCTGCATGTCGGACGCCTGGCGCCGGAAAAGAACCTCGGCGTGCTCCAGCAATGTCTGCAGGCTGCGCAACAAAACTATCCACAGCGACGGATCAAATTGATTGTGGTCGGCGACGGCCCACAGCGCAGCGCACTCCAGCAACAGTTACCTGACGCCCTGTTCTGCGGTGCGCAACGGGGTGAAGCCCTGGCCGAACACTACGCCTCGGGAGACATTTTCCTGTTCCCCAGCCTGACCGAAACCTTCGGCAGTGTAGTGCTCGAAGCACTGGCCTCAGGGCTGGGCGTGGTGGCCTACGATCAAGCCGCCGCGGCCCAGCATATCCGCCACGGTCACAGCGGTGCGCTGGCCATGCCGGGTGACCAGGACGCGTTTATCGACGCCTGCAACTGGCTGGTGGAAGACGCCGAGGCGCTGCGGCGGGTACGCCTGAATGCTCGTCAACACGCCAGCCGCCAAGGCTGGCCAGCGATTGTCGAGCAGTTCGAAGACCACCTGCTGGATGCCTGCCGCCAGGGCCAGAGCAACATCGCGCGCCTTCCCCCGGCGGCCCTGACGATCAAACCAGAGTCGTCAACGCCTCGCGGCTGAACGGCAGGATGTCCTGTTCACGACCATCGCGAACCTTGGCCGCCCAATCCGCATCGACCAGCAGCGCGCGGCCCACGGCCACCAGATCGAACTCATCATTGTTCAGGCGCGTCAGCAGGTTCTCCAGGCTGGCCGGCTGCGCCACCTTGTCGGTGGCAACCATGAACTGCAGGAACTCCCCGTCCAAGCCGACGCTACCGACGGTGATGGTCGGCTTGCCGGTGAGCTGGCGGGTCCAGCCGGCCAGGTTCAGCTCGGAACCTTCAAACTCCGGCTCCCAGAAGCGGCGGGTGGAGCAGTGGAAGATATCCACACCCGCGTCGGCCAGCGGCTGCAGGAACGCGCCCAGCGCCTCGGCACTCTCCACCAGACGAGCGCTGTAATCCTGCTGCTTCCACTGTGAGAAGCGGAAGATGATCGGAAAGTCCGGGCCGACCGCGGCGCGCACAGCCTGGATCAGCTCAATGGCAAAACGCGAACGTCCGGCCAGATCGCCACCGTATTCGTCAGTACGCTGGTTGCTGGCCGCCCAGAAGAACTGATCGATCAGGTAACCGTGGGCACCGTGGATCTCCACCCCATCCATGCCAATCGCCTGAGCATCGCGGGCGGCCTGGGCGAAAGCTTCGATCACCTCACGAATATCGTCGCGGCTCATGCCGTGGACCGCCACCTGGCCATCCTTGATCTTCTCGCTGGGACCATAGCCCGGCACGCTGGCGTCCGGCTCGGTACCCAGGCGGCGCACGCTGCCGACATGCCAGAGTTGCGGAACGATGCGACCGCCTTCGGCATGCACGGCATCAACGACCTTTTTCCAGCCGGCCAGGGCGTCTTCGCCATGGAAGCGCGGTACGTTCGGATAGCCGTTGGCGGCCTTGTGATCGACTGTGGTGCCTTCGGTGATGATCAGGCCGACACCTGCGGCGGCACGGCGACGGTAGTACTCGACGACCTTGGCATGCGGTACACCGCCGGGGCAGAAGGTCCGGGTCATCGGTGCCATGACCACACGGCTTGGCAGCTCAAGGGAGCCCAGTTGAAATGGGGTGAACAGTGCGGTGGCGGACATGCGGCGCTCCAGGGAAGTTAGGAATGCGCCTGAGGATAGGGTGAGCCGTTAGCGTGGCCCAGCACTATTGATTTGAGTGATTTAACAGCATCGCGGGGCAAGCCCGCTCCCACCAGGGTCACCCTGTGGGAGCGGGCTTGCCCCGCGATAGATCCATCAAGCCAACGCTTTTTCGATCGCCGTCACCACGGTCGAATCATCCGGCGCAGTACGTGGCGAGAAGCGCGCCAGCACCCGGCCATCCTTGCCGACCAGAAACTTCTCGAAGTTCCAGGTGATGTCGCCAGGAAACTCCGCGCCCTCCCCGGCCAGCAAGCGATACAGCTGATGACGCTCGGCACCGTTGACCTCCAGCTTGCTACTGAGCGGGAAGGTCACACCGTAGTTCAGGCTGCAGAACTGCTGGATTTCAACTTCAGTGCCCGGCTCCTGCCCGGCAAACTGATTGCACGGCAGGCCCAGGACACTGAAGCCTTTGCCTTTGTACTGCTGATACAGATTTTCCAGTGCCGCGTATTGCGGGGTCAGGCCACACTTGGAGGCGACATTGACCACCAGCACCACCTGGCCCTTGAACGGCGCCAGAGGCAACTCCTGGCCATTCAGCGCCTGCAACTTCAGGTCGTGAAATGCACTCATGACGTATTCCCTCTCCAGATCCCGGTTGCCGCTGCGGGCTGCAATCAGTTACACCAGCCCATTAAAAAGGCGCCCTGCCAAGCCGTCCTCCCCTACTGGAATGCGACGGTCTTGCCCGGGCGCCTTCGCGACTTTCTGAGCTTAGCGCAGAAAATCAGTGGTGATGGCCACCTTCGCCATGGACGTGGCCATGGGCTACTTCTTCTTCGCTGGCGTCACGGATGTTGACGACCTTGACCTTGAAGTTCAGGCGCTGACCGGCCAGCGGGTGGTTGCCGTCGACAGTCACGTCGTCGCCGTCCAGATCGCGGATGGTCACGATCTGCATCTGGCCATCAGGCGCGGAAGCGTGGAACTGCATGCCCACTTCCAGCTGATCGACGCCTTCGAACATGCTGCGGTTCAGGGTGCTGACCAGTTCGGCCAGGTATTCGCCGTAAGCGTCTTCCGGCTCGATGGCAACTTCCAGCTCGTCGCCGGCAGCTTTGCCTTCCAGGGCTTTTTCCAGGCCTGGAATGATGTTGCCTGCGCCATGCAGGTAGACCAGCGGAGCGCCGCCGGCGGAGCTGTCGATGACCTCACCAGCGTCGTTGGTCAGGGTATAGTCGATGGAGACAGCCTTGTTGGCGGCGATCAGCATGGGGCGAGACCTTTTGCATAAGAATGTAGAGCCCGTAAGTGTAACCAACGCATCGCCTGAAAGCGAACGCAACCCGGACAAACGGGGCAGTTTGCCAGCCTGCCCGAAACCGGCTTTTACCTGTGGCGGATGCGCTCGGGGTGCCGATAGCGATACCCTTGGCAATTGATTCTTTGTGCACCGCTCATTTCGAGAAGCTCGCATGCAGACATTTTTCATTGCGCCGACCGACTTTGGTGTCGGCCTGACCTCCATCAGCCTGGGCCTGGTGCGCACCCTTGAGCGCGCTGGGCTGAAAGTCGGCTTCTTCAAGCCGATTGCCCAGCCGCACCCCGGCGATACCGGCCCCGAGCGCTCCACCGAGCTGATCGCCCGCACCCATGGCCTCAAGCCGCCCAAGCCGTTGAGCCTGGCCCATGTCGAGCGCATGCTCGGCGATGGCCAGCTCGATGAGCTGCTCGAAGAAATCATCACCCTGTACCAGCAAGCGTGCATCGGCAAAGACGTGGTGGTTGTCGAAGGCATGGTCCCGACCCGTCACGCCAGCTATGCCGCCCGGGTCAACCTGCACCTGGCCAAGAGCCTGGATGCCGAGGTGATCCTGGTATCGGCACCGGAAAACGAAGTGCTCACCGAGCTCTCCGGCCGGGTCGAGTTGCAGGCCCAGCTGTTCGGCGGCCCGAAAGACCCGAAAGTGCTCGGTGTGATCCTCAACAAGGTGCGCACCGACGAGAGCATGAGCGTGTTCGCCGAGCGCCTGAAAGAACACTCGCCATTGCTGCGCGGCGATGACTTCCGCCTGCTCGGCTGTATCCCCTATCAGGCCGACCTCAACGCCCCGCGTACTCGCGATGTGGCCGAGCTGCTCGGTGCCCAGGTGCTCAACGCCGGTGATTACGAACAGCGGCGGATGAACAAGATCATCATCTGTGCCCGTACCGTGGCCAACACCGTGCCGCTGCTCAAACCCGGCACCCTGGTGGTAACCCCGGGCGACCGCGACGACATCATCCTTGCCGTGAGTCTGGCGGCGATCAATGGCGTACCGCTGGCCGGGCTGCTGCTGACCAGCGACAGCAAGCCTGACCCGCGCATTCTCGAACTGTGCCAAGGCGCGTTGCTGGCCGGCTTGCCTATCCTGTCGGTGAGCACCGGTTCCTACGACACCGCCAACCAGTTGAACCAGCTGAACAAGGAAATCCCGGTGGATGACCGCGAACGCGCGGAAATCATTACCGACTTCGTCGCCAGCTACCTGGATGCCGATTGGCTGCACCAGCGCTGCGGTACCCCGCGCGAGCTGCGCCTGTCGCCAGCCGTATTCCGCTATCAGTTGATCCAGCGTGCCCAGCAAGCCAACAAGCGCATTGTCCTGCCTGAAGGCGCCGAGCCGATGACCGTGCAGGCCGCCGCCATCTGCCAGGCCCGCGGCATCGCCCGTTGTGTGCTGCTGGCCAAGCCCGACGACGTTCAGGCCGTGGCCCGCGCCCAGGGCATCAGCTTGCCCGAAGGCCTGGAGATTCTTGATCCGGACCTGATCCGTGAGCGATATGTCGAGCCGATGGTCAGCCTGCGCAAGAGCAAGAGCCTCAACGCCCCCATGGCCGAACAGCAACTGGAAGACCCGGTGGTGATCGGCACCATGATGCTGGCCCTGGACGAGGTCGATGGCCTGGTCTCCGGTCTGGTCCACTCCACTGCCAACACCATCCGCCCGGCCCTGCAGCTGATCAAGACCGCGCCGGGCTGCAGCCTGGTGTCGTCGGTGTTCTTCATGCTGTTCCCCGAACAGGTACTGGTGTACGGCGACTGCGTGATGAACCCGCACCCTACCGCCAGCGAACTGGCGGAAATCGCCCTGCAAAGTGCCGACTCCGCCGAAGCCTTCGGCATCGCCCCACGGGTGGCGATGATCAGCTATTCCAGCGGTGATTCGGCCAGCGGCGAAGAGGTGGAGAAAGTCCGCGAAGCCACCCTGCTGGCCCAGGAAAGCCAACGCAGCCTGCAGATCGACGGCCCGTTGCAGTACGACACCGCCGCCAACCTGGAAATCGCCCGGCAACTGGCGCCCAACAGCCAGGTGGCAGGGCGCGCGACCGTCTATGTATTCCCCGACCTGAACACCGGCAACACCACCCACAAGGCGGTGCAACGCAGCGCAGATTGCGTGAGCCTTGGGCCGATGCTGCAAGGCCTGCGCAAACCGGTCAACGACCTGCCGCGCGGCGCCCAGGTCGACGACATCGTCTACACCATTGCCCTGACCGCGATTCAGGCCAACCGCTCACTGGATAGCTGAACATGCTCGGATTGCTACCCGCGCCACTGCGCGGGGTGATTGCCTCGCTGCTGCTGGGGCTCAACACCATTGTCTGCTGCACCCCGTTGTTCATCGTCAGCCTGTTCAAGCTGTGCCTGCCGTTCGCGGCGGCGCAGCGGATCACCGATGAACTGATGCGCCATATCCACGAAGCCTGGATCAGCAACAACAACGCCTGGATCAACCTGCTGGGCAAGGCGCGCTGGCAGGTCGAAGGCCTGGCCGGGCTGGATTACCAGCACAGCTACCTGATCACCAGCAATCACCAGAGCTGGGTCGATATCCTGGTGTTGCAGTACGTGCTCAACCGCCGTATCCGTCCGCTGAAGTTCTTCCTCAAGCAGGTGCTGATCTGGGTACCGGTGATCGGCCTGGCCTGGTGGGCGCTGGGCTTTCCGTTCATGAAACGCTACTCCAAGGCGTACCTGGCCAAACACCCGGAAAAAGCCGGTAAAGACCTGGAAACCACCCGTCGCACCTGTGCGAAGTTTCGCGGCAAGCCCACGGCCATCTTCAACTTCGCCGAAGGCACGCGCTTCACCCCGGCCAAGCATCGCCAGCAGCAATCGCCCTACAAGCACCTGCTTAAACCCAAGGCCGGGGGCATTGCCTTTGTACTTGATGCGATGGGCGAGCAATTGCAGTCGATCGTCAATGTCACCCTTCACTACCCGGCGGGTGCGCCAGGGTTCTGGGATTTGCTCTGCGGGCGGGTGAAGCACATCGTTGTGCACCTGGAAGAACTGGCGATTCCGCAAGAGTTTCTGGGCAAGAACTACGACCAGGATGAAGCCTATCGCCTGGCCTTCCAGCAATGGATCAACCAGTTGTGGCAAGACAAGGACGCCCTGCTCGAGCGTCTTGAACACAACACGCCGGCCTGATCGATGCAAAAACTCTACCCAAGGGGAAACTTTCTTCTCCTTGGGACTGAGTCAGATCAACAGAAAATCACCTAGCGCCCCCCGAATCCCCCGCCAGCATCTATGCTCTTCCCCACGATGTTTCTCATCAGTCATCACACGGAATGAATGCCTATGAAACCGCTGCGCACCCTGACCCACGCCTTCACCCTTGCCTCGCTTATGACTGCAGCCAGTTTCTCGGCACAGGCGCAAGACATTCTGATCGGTGGCACCGCCATTGAAGACGACGTGGTCACCAACGTCCTCGCCATCGATAAAGACAAGCGCGTGGTAACCGTCGCCGGTCCCAAAGACAGTCAGGTGCCTATCCAGCTGTCCGAACAGGCCAAAGCCCTCGATAACCTGAAAGTCGGCGATCGGGTCAACGTGCATGTCACCCGCTCGGTGGCGACCGTGCTCGATACCACCGTCGGTGGTGAACCGGGTGCCAGCAAGGAAGCCGGCGTTATTCGCGCCACCAAAGACAACCCCAATCCGGGCGGCGAAGCGTTCCGCCAGATCAAGATCACCTCGAAAATCACCAAGATCGACCTGAAAACCCACGAAGTCACCCTGCTGCCGCCAGAAGGCCCGCAAAAGGTGGTGAAGGTTGAAGATCCAGAGCTGCAGAAGAAGATGGATAAACTAAAGGAAGGCCAGACGGTCGATCTGATCTACACCGACGTGCTGAAAATCACTACCAGCCACGAAGGCTGAGCCTGCCGGTTGTAACCGACAAAAAAAGGGGAGCCAGCTGGCTCCCCTTTTCACATCGGTCGAAACGTAGGTCGAAACGTATCAGTACTGCTGACCTGGAATCGGCTTGAGGTTGACCTCTACCCGACGGTTCTGCGCGCGGCCGTTGGCATCGGCGTTGCTGGCAATCGGTTGATCCGGGCCCAGGCCACGGGCGCTCACACGGCTGGCATCGACGCCCTGGGAAGTCAGGTAAGAGACCACCGACTGTGCACGACGCTGCGACAGGTCCATGTTGTGCTGACGGCTGCCGGTGCTGTCGGTGTAGCCGACCACTTCAATGGTGTTCTGGTTGTACTGTTTGAAGGAGTTGGCCAGGTTGTTCAGCGGCGAGTAGAAGCTTGGGGCGATGTTCGCCGAGTCGGTGGCGAAGGTAATGTTGCCCGGCATGATCAGCTTGATCTGGTCACCCTCACGCTGTACTTCGACACCGGTGTTGGCCATGCTCGCACGCAGGGCGGCTTCCTGTTTGTCGGCGTAGTAGCCGTAACCGGCAGCAGCGGCACCGACGGCGGCGGCACCGATCAGTGCGCCTTTGCCACGGTTGTCGTGATCGATGGCCGCACCGGCAATGGCACCGGCCAGCGCACCCAGACCGCCGTACTTGGCGGTTTTGCTCATCCCGGTGGAGCCTTGTTGCGCCTGGCCCTGGCTGTCGTACGGGCTCTGGCCCGCGCAACCGGTCATCAGGGTGGCAACGGTAGCGACGATAATCAAACGACGCATGGTGAACATGGACAAGCTCCTACTGTAATTCGAAAGTGCAGGCAGACCGACTGCGGTTCTGTGCCAGGCTTGGATTGCATAAAAGCAAAATAATTCCCTGAAATTTCAGGCGCGCACGAAGGGGTTCTGGCGCATCTCATCGCCCAGACGGGTATCCGGGCCATGCCCGGTGACCACGGTAGCGTCTTCATCCAGGCTGTACAGGCGCTGTTTGATCGAACGTACGATGGTCGCTTGATCCCCGCCCCACAAATCAGTGCGGCCAATGCCACGACGGAACAGGGTGTCACCGGCGATCAGCAGCTTGGCATCGGCAAACCAGAAGCTCATCGAGCCCGGCGTGTGCCCCGGCGTGTGCAGCGCAACCCCGCAGCCACAGGCCAGCTCTTCGTCATCGGCCAGCCAGCGGTCTGGCGAGGGTACAGGCGTGTAAGGCACGCCGAACATCTGGCATTGCATTTCCAGGTTGTCCCAGAGGAACTGATCGTCCTTGTGCAGGTGCAGCGTGGCACCGGTCTTTTCCTTCAGTTGCCCGGAGGCCAGGAAATGATCCAGGTGCGCATGGGTGTGGATGATGCTCACCACCTTCAGGCCATGCGCGTCCAGGCGGGCGAGGATCTGCTCATGGTTACCACCCGGATCGACGACGATGGCCTTTTTGCTGATCGGGTCGCCGATGATGGTGCAATTGCACTGCAACGGGCCGACGGGGAAGGTTTCGCGGATGAGCGAGGGTTTTCCGGGTTCCATGGAGGTTCCTTGACGATTGATGGCCCATTCTGGCGCAACAGGTAAACGTGGGCGAGCATAGTACGACGAGCGAACTGACGCAGATCAATGTGGATCCTTGCTTTGCATTCGATCAAAACGCGTGAAAGACCATCAGCCCACCCTCGGCATCCGGGCTGGCGTCGGAAAAGCCCTTGACCGCGTACAGCTGGACTTTCCATTGCTGGTTGAGCCTATGGGTGACAAACAGCGTGAGTTCCTGGATTTGCGATCCAGTGGAGACAACTTTCTGCCGCCAGTCGTAGGACGCACCTGCCGTGGTACGTATTGCTACAGGGGTAGCAAAGCCGAGGCTGGCAAATACCGGGTCGTCGAAATCGCTATCGGGCGGATCGCCGAACTTTTTCCAGCCCAGGGTAGCGAAACCGGTCACCGGGCCAAACGTCCTGGCGAGGTCAACCTGGGCGGAATAGTCGGTTTCGCCGGTGCCCAGGCACTGGTCTTCGTCCGCGGTAGGAAATTTGACCTTACCGATCAGATCCACCAATACGCCGCCCTCACTGCCGTCGAGCAACGCATAACCTGCGCTGGCGACCGTATCGCCCAGGCCGCTTTCCACATCCCGGCAACCGCCAGGCAAAGGATCGCCATCCGGCCCGACTTCAGGGTTGGTGATGCGCAGCCAGGGCACGGTGACTTTGTAAGTCATGGGGCCGGTTTCGTACTTGCCCACCACTGGCACGTACCAGATTTCCGAGGTGGTCCCGGTGCCATAGTCACCGCTTGAGTAATCGAGGCCAATGGCCGTGCTGAAGGTGTCGGCCACCGCCGGTACGCAGAGGCTGGCAAGCAGGCCGGTAAACAGAGTGAGCGTGGGTCTCATCTTCACCTCAAGGTCTCGGAGGCAAACGCTGTCGGACTTTCCCAGCCTAGTTGTTTATTCGCGGGATGCAGGCTGGCCTCACGGCTTGCGGCTAACGACCGGATCGTTCCGGGCGCTCCACCTTCTCGGTCTTCTCTGCTTTCTCAGGCTTTTCCACTTTCTCGGCCTTCTCTACTTTCTCAGGCCTTTCGACTTTCTCGACCTTCTCCACTTTTTCAAGCCTTTCGACTTTCTCGACCTTCTCCACTTTTTCAGGTCGTTCGACTTTCTCGACCTTCTCTACTTTTTCAGGCCTTTCGACTTTCTCGACCTTCTCCACTTTTTCAGGCCGTTCGACTTTCTCGACCTTCTCCACTTTTTCAGGCTTTTCGACTTTCTCGGTCTTCTCCACCTTTTCAGGCTTTTCGGCTTTCTCGGCCTTTTCTACTTTCTCTGGCCGTTCGTCTTTCTCTACTTTCTCGACCTTATCGGGACGCCCACTGTTGTCCTCTTTCTCGGGTTGCTCGACGTTCTCAACGCGCTCCGACTTGCCTGAGTTATCCACAGCCTCAGACTTGCCGCTATCTTCACGACCGCCACCGTGGCTCTCGTCACGGCGCACCTCACCACCGTGACCGCTGTTGTCGTCGCTGGAGCTACCAGAGGTGTGCTCACGCAGTTCACTGTCATTGTGCGAGCCACTCTTGCGTCCTGAATGGTCCCTGCCAGAGGTATCGACGCGCTCGCTGTGAAGTTCGACCCGGGTCGCCCGCACCTCTCGTGCACCACTGAGGACCCCGCTTACCCGTACGCGTTGATCCAGTGCCAGCCTGGAAGGCTGCTCGCCGACAATCACCGTGTCGCGCGCCACCGTCACATTGAAGCCGCCGACCACCAGGCGCTGATTCTGCCGGCCTTGCACCAGGCCTTCGATCACCACCTCGCGCACCCGGCCGGCGAATGGCAGGCTCGGGTCAGGCCGGCTCTGGGCGACTTCCAACTGGCGACCGGACCACTGACCACGGACAAGCACTTCCTGCGCAGGCGCCACCCGGCTCCCCAGTTTCAAGCCCTGCAGACTGCCGCTGCGGTCGATCGCACCAATGGCGCTAGCCTGCTTGAGCTCCGGTGCCCGCTCGATGCGGCTGGCCACCACCTCACCACTGGCGTTGCGTAGCCCGCTGACCCTGACCGGTTCGCCCGGGCGCAGCCCTGTGGCAACCCGCGCGTCCTTGGCCAGATGCACCGGTTGGCCCATGACCCGCAGTGGCGACGCGGCATTTGCCAGCGCTGTCAGCGGCCCTTCATAGACGTTCAGGATCGCGATACGCCCGGCTTCCAGGCCTCGCTTGCTGGGGTAAGACTCCACGGCAACCACTTGCCCGATTGCCAGATGCTCGCTGCTGGCGGCAACGCCGTTTTCGCTCACGGGGACGTCTTTGCCGAAATGCACTTCCATGCCATTGACACAGATCGAGGCAAACCCGGTGATGGTGCCGACGATACCGGTGCCACCGGTACCGCCCGGCGCTCTGGTCGGCGCGCCCGTACCGCCGGTTCCACCGGGCCGCTGCTGGATCGGCGCCCCGCTACCACCAACCCCGCCATTGTCGCCCTGGATACCGGTGCCACCCATGCCGCCCGGCCGCGCCCCGGTACCCCCGGTGCCGCCCGGAAATTGCAGGCCCGCAGCGTCGGTCATGCCAATTTCATCGCGGCTGACACACACCGGTGCTGCGCTCCCCCATGAGGAAACCCCCAGGTTCAACACAAAACCCAGGACCAGGGCGGCAGCATGAAAGCGGCGCAGTGGCGAGATCATGGAGGAGGCGCCGTCGGCGAATTAGGCTCAGTGTAGAAATACAGCCCGATGGTGATGCGCTGGCGTGGATCGAGGCTCGACAGATCGCCGTTTTCCAGGTCGGCGGCCAGCCGACTGAAACCGAGCAAGGTCTGCATCCCCTCACTGGCTACCGTTTCACGCAGCACTTCGACGCTGGCTGGGCTCAGCGCGTCGTAGTGCACGCTGCGTTCGAAGAAAGGTTGCCCTTGCGCGGTCAGGTTGTGCACCGCCGCGCTGGCATGGTCGTGCAGGTTGTGGGCAAGGTAGGCGGCTTTTTCGTCAAAGCCCTTCTGCGGCACAAATGCCTGGGCCTCGAGGTGCACACAATCCTGTTCATCAAGCCGCACCACACCAAGGCGCAACCATTCGTCGAGCACTACCCGGGCGCGGATATCCGTGCTGACCTGCGCCACCAGCGCGTCAAAGGAGACATCACCGCCAACACTTGCCAGTCGCGGCAGCGGTAGCGCTTGGCCAGCCGTCTTGCAGAACGGCGAGTTGCTGGTCCAGGCATTAACCAGCTGCGCGCCCAGAGTGATGTTCTCCGGCAATGCCATGCTCGCCGTGTCGTCCTCCGTGCGCAGGCGCCTTACGTCCTTGCGATGGACCCCGGTAAGCAGGCTGATGCGGCTGTCGCTCGGCGCTTTGTCGTCCAGACGAAACTCTCGATCAGCCACATCGACGAATACCTCCTTGAGCAAATCGGCGAACACCGTATAGGTGACGCCTTTGCGAAGCATCAGGCGTACCAGGGGACGCATGACCCGTCGCAAAGCGCTCAACAACGCAGGAGGGAGTGTGGGCGAGTGCATTGCAGTCAATCAGCTCCTGCTGTTGTCGTCACCTGGTTCGCCGCCGACGTGATTACCGCGGTCATCACCCGGTTCGCCACCCACATGATTACCACGGTCATCACCAGGCTCACCGCCAACATGATTGCCATGGTCGTCGCCAGGTTCGCCGCCAACATGATGACCATGGTCATCGCCGGGCTCACCGCCCACATGATTGCCATGGTCATCGCCGGGCTCACCACCGACATGATTGCCATGATCATCGCCAGGCTCTGAATGGTTGCTGCTGCGCCCGGAGTTCGAGTTGCCGGCCTGGCCCGTGCCGGCGTCGCCATGGCTGCTGCCGCTATGACCGCTGCCACTGCTGCTGCCACTGCCGTTGCCAGCATGGCCACCACCATTGCCGCTTCCACCATGGCCGCCTGAACCTCCGCTTCCACCACCGTGACCGCCACCGTTGCCGCCGCCATGACCACCACCGCCTCCGTGACCGCCACCGCCGCCACCGCCGTGACCACCGCCACCTCCACCGTGGCCGCCACCGCCGCCACCGCCGTGGCCACCGCCACCTCCACCGTGGCCGCCACCGCCACCACCGCCACCACCGCCGTGACCACCTCCACCACCACCGCCACCATCTTTGGCGTAGGCGCTGGAACTCTGGGTAATCGAATCGGGGATCAAAACGAGGGAGGCCGACAGCACGCCGCCGATGGCCAGCGCCAGTAGAGCCTTCTTGAACAGCCGATGAGTCTGCATCTTCCGTCTCCTGGTCATTACCGTGAGAAACGCAATATCAAGCCGGAAATCGTTGGGTATTCTTGTACTTTTTATCTTGTGGGAAATTTTCCCACATGAAAAAACTAGACCCCTTCACCCAGGGATTCAAGCGACACAGTGGAAAGCCGACCAGTGGAAGATATTTCGCGGGGCAAGCCCGCTCCCACCGGTTCGGTGTATCCCCGGTGGGAGCGGGCTTGCCCCGCGATCAATGGCTCACGGCAAATAAAGCCTGAACAAGCCCCCGCCCAACGCCCCGCCATTGGCGATCTCGATCCGCCCCTTTACCCCGTTGCGCTCGTGCAAGGCGGCAATCCGCGCGGCAAAGTACAGCCCCAGTCCCGTGCTGCCACTCTGCGCCTCAATGCCCTGCACGTAGTCGTGCTGGCGCTCGAGCATACGCGCCGGAAAACCCGGGCCATCGTCGTTGATGCTCAGCAACAGTTGCTCGTCTTCGTCACTCACCGTGATCAGCAAGGTGTGACCGGCATAGCGCATGGCATTGTTGAGGACGTTGGCGACCACCGAGCTGACCAGTTCGCGATCAAAAAAGCCCAGCGGACTGGCCGTTTCGATACGCCAGCTGGCGAGGATATCGCGGTGCTGCAGCAAGTTCTGCTGGGCTGCCAGCTGCGCCTCGATGAAGTCGTCCAGTTCGTGATAATCCGGACACATCGGCAACTGATTGACGCCCAGTTTGTACAGCCCCAGCAATTGCACGAGCATGCCATTGAGATGGGTGACTTCGTACTCCAACACCCCCTGCTCGCTACTGCCACGCAGATCCTGCGGGAGACGTGCCAACCACTGGCCATGGGCCTGGGTAAGCGCCGACAGGGAATTTTTCATGTCATGTACGGTGGAGGCGATCACCGTGGAGAAGTCCAGCCCCTGATTGTCCTGGTTCATGCGCCAAAAGCCCGGATGTGCAGTTTGCGGTAACGGTCATAGCGACTGTCGCTTTCGGGAATACCGGCGACGCAGGTCAGGCAGGCGCGGCATTCGTCCATGATTGCTGGCGGCGGTGTTTCACCACCGATGCGCAGCAAGGCCTGGGCGGTGTTGAGGGCGATGCTGATGTTCTTCGGCTGCAATGTCAGGGCACGACGGAACTGTCCCAGGGCTTCGCTGAGCTGCCCAGCCTGATAGCTGCGTACCCCTTGGCGGTTGAGGTCGACGGCTTCGGTCACCGCGCCCAAAACCGCCGGATCGTCGGTCAGGCGCGCCACGCTCTGCATCACCTTGGGGTCATCACCGTAGGTCTCCACACAGTTTTTCAGAATCGAGGTGCCGGCCGATTCCTGGCCGAGCTGCTGCAACTGGGTCGCCACCACCAATGCCGCTTCGACGGAGAAGAACTGCTCCATCTTGTCCAGACGGGCCATAGCCTGTTCGGTCAGCTTGGCAGCGGTCTCGGCGTCGCCGGCCTGTTGCAGGCTGGCCGCTTTCATCAACCGTGCGCGGACCTGCAGGCCCTGGTCCTCGACGTTTTCCTTGGCCACTTCACTGAGCACGGTGTTGATCTCGACCCGGGTACGCGCATCCAGGCCGTTGCCGGCGTTCTTGTTCATCAGCGCCTGAACCAGGCCGAGGTTGCTCTCCGGGTCTTTGTAACGTGAGCTCTGGCCCTGGTTGACCGCATGCCGGTAAGCCTTCGAGGAAGTGTCGAAGTCATCGTTGTTCAGCGCCAGCTTGCCCAGCATCATCTGCCGGCGTACCGCCAGCGGCGACAGACGTACCGCTTCTTCCAGCACGCCCTGGGCACGTTTGCTTTCCCCTTGAGCGACCAGCACCTCAGCCAGCCCGTCATACAGGCCGGGCATCATCGGGAAAGCCTTGAGTGCCTGTTCATACACACCCTGGGCCTGGGAAATCTGATTGCGCTTGTACAGCAGGCTGCCCAGAGCGGCGTAGGCCCACGGCGTGGCCCGGCTGGAAATGATCGTGGAGAGGAACTTTTCCAGCTCGTCATAACGATTCAGGTCACGCAACGCATCGGCGCGGTAGCGCAAGCACAAGGGCGCAAAACGCGGGTCCTTCTTGCACAGCTCGGCGCAGGCCGCCAGCACCTCGGCCGGGCGGCCACGGTCCAGGGCCTGGAGGATCGGCTTGAGCAAGGTCTTGCGCTGCACCAGTTTTTCCAGACGCTGAGCCAGGCCGATACGGTTGAACGGTTTGGTCAGATAGGCATCCGGCTCATGCTCCAGGGCACTGAGGACAATCGCCTGGCTGGTCTCGGCGGTCACCATGAGAAACACACATTCATGGCTGATCAACTTGTCGAGGATCAGGTCTTCGAGCACCTGCTGGCCGTTCTTCTTGCCGTCGCCCAGGTGAAAGTCCTGGAGGATGAAGTCATAACGCTTCTGCGCGCACATACGCAGGGCCTGCTCACCGCTATCGGCAGTATCGACATCACGCACGCCCAGCTCGCGCAGCATGGAGCGCGCCGAACTGCGAAAGTCCGAGAAATCATCGACGATCAGAAAACTTTTATGGCTGTAGACCTGCATCCACGAAACCTGACATGGCAAATAAAAAAAAGGATGCACAGACCTCAACAACCACAGGCTGGCTTCGCGGGTAAATCCGGCGCGACATCAGGGTCGACACTCATGGGCTGACAATCGGGGTTACGCACAAGCGCCTGCTGCAGCCAGGCGCAACTGGTTTTCACCACTGCGCTTGGCTTCATACATGGCCAGGTCCGCAAGGTGGATCAAGGTGTCCATGCTCGCGGCATGATCCGGATAGATCGCTACTCCCAAGCTGGTACCCACCTGCAATAGCTCCCCGGAAACGATCATGGGAAAAGCCAGTGACTCGATCACGTTGGCGCAAAGCAGGCGCACTTCCTCTTCCACCCCGGCACCGGGCGAGAACCCTTCAAGAATCAGGACGAACTCATCGCCACCAATCCTGGCCACGGTATCGGCCGAACGCAGCATTTGCTTGAGCCGCTTGGCAGTAAACTTCAACACCTGGTCACCAACGGCATGGCCACTACGGTCGTTGATCGTCTTGAAGTCGTTAAGGTCGATAAACGCCAGAGCCACCCGCGTGTTGCTATTGCGGGCCTTTTCAAGGGCCAGCGCCAGGCGTTGCTCAAACGCCAGACGATTGGGCAGGCCGGTCAAGGCATCGTTGTGCGCCAGGTTCTGTAGCTGGCTGGCCCAGGCCTTTTCTTCGGTGATATCGCGTACCACCCCGATCATTTTCACGGCCTTGCCCTGACTGTTGCACACCACGTTGCCGGTCTCGCGCAGCCAGCGGACGCTGCCGTCAGGCCAGACCACGCGGTACTCCTCATCATGGTTTTCCCCCGTTGCAATGCAGCGCAGTTCTCCGGCGCGGACCTGATCACGGTCATCCGGATGCACGCTGGCGCAGAAACGCTCATAGCTGGGGACGATTTCCCCGACCTGAAAACCGAACATGGGATAGATGGCGTCAGACCAATAGAGCTGTTCGGTGTCGATCGCCCAGTCCCAGGTGCCAATGCGGGCAAAGTACTGGCTGCGTTGATAGCGCTCGATGTCTTCCGGCAGCACCGCAGCGCCCGGCGCCTGCCTGCTGCCCGAATCATCAAGGGGCTGGCGGCATTCACGCAATTGCCGTTCAAGCTCACGCCCGCGCAACAACGCACGTATCCACAGGATCGACAGGACGCCCAAGCCGATCCATGGCGCGAGGATGGACAGCATCTGCGTCATGGTGAAGCACTCAATGATGATAGCAAGCGGCCATCATCTTCGATCCTCTGCCCCTCGTAAAGCCTGGCATAGGCGCTTGCTCAGCGCACTGCCTGGCAGGTCAGCTCGGTGCCATACCATTTCACTTTGGCTTCGCCCTGATGTTCCCAGAACTCGACGCCCTCGGCACTGTACTTGCTGCCGCTGCCTGAAGGCTGGGCTATGGCGATGGTTTGATCATCGCCATAGGTAAGCACCGCCGCTTGCGGTTCAAGCTGGTTGTAGAACACTGCGGTAAAGGGTTTGCTGTCGTCATTGCAGTCAAATTCGACGGCTGCCGGTACCTGAACCGCACCGGACTGGATCTGCAGTTTGACCAGGCGAACCTGATACTGCTCAAGTACACAGGCATCAACATCACTGGCTTTCCAGCATTCATCACGGCCCTTGATCCAGCCGCGCTGGGTCGCCTTGAGCTGCTTTTGCGAATCGCTGTCGGCTTGTCCGAGCACGCGTTTATAGAGGGCTGCGAGGTCACGGTCGAGTTTGCTCAGTTGCGGGCTCTGGCACACTTTCAGTGCCACGCCTTCGGCCTTGTCGCAGGAAAACGACGGCCCTTCTGCCGCCAGTGCCGTACCCATGGGTAACAAGCAGGTCAGCAGCACCAGGGTGCGTGCACGGAACATGGGCGAGGCCTCCAACAGGAAAGAACCTGCCAGACAGTACAGCAGATATTCCTCCCTGGCCGCACATTCAGTCGTCAGGCCAGCAGGCCCAGGGCCTTGGCCCGGGCGACAGCCTGAGTCCTGCGCTCGACGCCCAGCTTGCTGTTGATGTGACTGGCGTGGGTCTTGACCGTATGCAAGGAGATGAACAGCCGGTCGCTGATTTCCTGGTTGGAACAACCTTGGGCAATCAACTCCAGCACCGCCTTCTCCCGTGCGCTCAAGGTCTCACAGCTGGTGCCGGTGGCTTGAGCCGTATCGAGGGCCGGCAACAGCGCCAGAAGGCTGGCCTGCGTCGGACTCGCAGGTTGCATCAGCAACTGCTCGCGCAGCCACTGCGGGTGGTCCTGCAATAGCCGCTGGAACGCCTGCAAGGCGCCACCGCGGCCAGCTTCCAGGCTCAGTGCCAACAAATCACGGGCCTGCATCTCGTTGTTGCTGGCCAGTAACAAGCCTATCCATTGGCACAACGCAGTGACACACAACAACTGACCACCGCTGGCCTGACCGCGCTCGACCAGCGCCTGCAGGCGTTGTCCGGCTTGCTCCAGACGCCCTTGGGTACGTTCGAGCAAGGCCTGTTGCAGTTCGATATGCAGCGGCAGCAAGGGATGGAACTCCGGTGCCGCAGCCGCCTTTTTGCCGCCGTAGGTCTGGCCCAGACGCAACAACCAGGACTCGGCAAGATCCGTGCGTCCCTGGGCCAGCCAGAGTTCGCATTTGATCAGGGTAATCATCGCCAGATAGAAAATCGGCGGTACGTCCCAGATGTGCATCAGCCGTTCGGCCTCGGCCAGTTCGGCGAAGGCTTCGGTAAAGCGCCCTTCGCGGCCATCCTGCGAAGCGATCACGCAATGACCGATCAGCACGCTGATGTCGCGACAGGCCCGTGCCTCGACCAGACCTGCACGCAGACGGCTGCGCCCGGCTTCCGGTTGCAGGCGCGCGACCAGCAGATAGCCTTCGTACAAGGTCAGGCGCGCCCGCGCCGCGTACAAGCGCTGCGCCGACAGTCCCTGCAGACGCTGCAAACCCTGGCGCACTTCATCGAGGGCCCGCAGTACTTCGCCGCGAGCATGCAGCACCCGTGCGCGATCGTAATGTGCCAGGGCTTCGAACAATGGGTTGCCGACCCGCTGAGCCAGCTCCAGCGCCTCGCGGTTCCAGCTGCGGGCCCGCGAGAAGTCAGCGTCGGCAATCGCCAGGTTGGAAACCGTCGACAAGCACACCAGGCGCTGGCCATAGCGCTTCTGCGGCAGGCTGCGCAGGGCTTCGACGCAATAGGAGCGGGTGCGTTCGCGATCGCCACGGCCGCGGGCGATGACCCCACTCAAGGCCAGCCATTGCGCCAGCATCGAACGCTGTGCCGTCGCCGAAGGCGCTGGCAGGAAGCGACTCAGGTGACTGGCCAGCTCTTCGGCGGCGTCCAGTTGCCCGGCCAGGCCCAGGGCCCAGCTGTACAGCACAATCAACCGTGGCGTGCTGATCAGCAGGCTATCGGGCAGGTCCATCTTCCAGCGCAGCAACATACCGACGTTCTGCTCGGCCAGCAGTTGCTCTTCGGAAAGGTTCTGCACCAGGTTGGCGGCGACATCCAGGTGCCCTGCCCGCAAGGCTTGCTCCACCGCCTCGTCGAGCAACCCCTGGCCCTGGAACCAGCGGCAGGCACGCAGGTGCAGGCTCGCCAGCGGCAGGCTGGGTTGGCGGCTGCGCAGCAGGTCGGAAAACAGATGGTGATAGCGGTACCAGCGCCCATGTTCGTCCAGCGGCACCAGGAATACCTGATGCGCCTGCAGGTACGCGATGATCTCGGCGCTGTCGTGGCTCTCACGCAGGGCATCGCACAACTCGCTGCAGAAGCGCTCCTGGCACGCGGTATCGTTGAGGAAGCCCTGAACTTCGGCCGGCAGAATATCGATCACTTCTTCGAGCAGGTAATCGCGGATCAAGCCCTCGCCGCCATGCAGGGCCTGGGGCAACGCACTGTCGGCGCCAGACTCGCTGGCCGCCAGCTGCCAGAAACGCAGCCCGGCAATCCAGCCGTCACTGCGCTGGATCAGATTATCCAGGGCCTGGCCGCGCAAACCGGTGCTCTGCTGGCCCAGCACCGCCAGCGACTCGTCGGGGGTCAGGCGCAGGTCCTGTTCGTTGAGTTCGAGCAGTTGGCGCGACAGACGCAGGCGCGCCAGGTGCCAGTCCGGGCGCAAGCGACTGGTGACCAGCAGCACCAACCCCGGCGGCAAGTGATTGAGGAAAAACTGCAGGCAGCGATCAAGTACCGGGCCCTGGGCCAGATGGTAGTCATCGAGCACCAGCAACAAGGGATTGTGTGGCTGCAGATGGAAAGCCAACTCATCGAGCAGGCCATCGAGCCATTCTTCGAAAGCAAACGGCTGGTGGCGCTGGCGCATTTTCAGCAGGCCCAGGGCCTGGTTGCCCAGCACCGGGCAATACTGCTGCAGGCCTTCAAGCAAGCGTTCGAGAAAACGTCCCGGATCGTTGTCGCGACGGCTCAATCCCAGCCACAGGCTGCTCCAGTGATTGGGCAGGCCCTGACAGAATTCCACGGCCAGGGAGCTCTTGCCGAAGCCAGCAGGCGCGGTGACCAGCAACAAGCGGCCACCCAGCCCGGATTGCAGGCGCTGGCACAGGCGCGCCCGCGGCACGTGCCCTTCAGGCAGTGGCGGACGATAGAAGCGTCCTTCCAGGACACTCATGGCCTGGCCGGCGAACCCTTGCGTACGGGACAGATCAGTCATGGCCGGCTCGTTTTAGTTAGAGAATCTTCGGCAGTACGGGTCAGCGCAGACTAGCGGTTAAAAACGCACATTTGAAGATGATTGCCGCGCTTTGCGGAAAAAAGACTACAACAAAAAGCGACAGTGCCGGATCAGGCAGGCCGCGCAAACAGAAACGCCCCGGCAAGCCGGGGCGTTCTGGGAGATCACACGGAGGTTTGAAACTTAGCGCACACCTTCCTGGCGAAGCGCTGCGGGCTGGAAGTCGCTAATGCTAGCCGAGAATCCGAAGTCGTAAGCCTTCTTCTCCTCGTTCTTCATGCCCAGTGCCAAATAGCGACCCGACTGCAGGTCGTAGATGGCTTCCAGGGTGTACCACGGCACCTGGACGTTGTAGTAGTCCTGGGAGTGGGCCTCGGAAACGCGCCACAGTTGATCGCGACCGTCGTACTGGTCGATCACTGCAGCCTGCCAGGTGTCTTCATCGATATAGAAGTCACGCTTGGCGTAGATATGACGCTGGCCTGGCTTGAGGGTGGCGACCACGTGCCAGACGCGGCGCAGCTCATAGCGGCTCAAGTCCTGGTTGATGTGCCCGGCCTTGATGATGTCGCTGTACTTGAGCTTTGGATCGTCGAGTTTGTAGCTGTTGGAGGCGATGTACATCTCTTTCTTGCCTTCCAGCTTCCAGTCGTAGCGATCCGGCGCACCGTTGAACATGTCCAGGTTGTCGGAAGTCCGCAGGCCATCGGCTGCAGTACCCGGACCGTCATAGGACACCTGTGGTGCCTGGCGCACACGACGCTGACCGGCGTTGTAGACCCACGCCTTGCGCGGCTCCTTGACCTGGTCGAGGGTCTCGTGGACCAACAGCACGGTACCGGCCAGACGCGCTGGCGCCGTCACCTTCTGCTTGAAGTAGAACAGCACGTTGCCCGGGTTGGCCGGATCGTAGCCCTTGATCTTGTCACGAAAGACGAACTGGTCCTGGAAGTACACCAGGCTGTAGGAGCCATTGGTTTGCGGCGTGGCCTGGGTTACCAGGCGGGTCACGCTGCCACCGCGATAGCGGGTGATGTGGTTCCAGATCACCTCGACACCGCTTTTCGGAATCGGAAACGGAACGGCGGTGGTGAAGTTCTCCAGGCCGTTGCCGCCAGCGACCAGGTTGGTCTTGGTAGCGTTTTCCTTGATCGCGGCAAACACGTCAGCCGGCACGGTCGAGCCACGATGGGTCGGATAGACCGGCAGCTTGTAGCTGTCCGGGTAGCGCTTGAGCATCGCTATCTGGCCCGGGGACAGTTTGTCCTTGTACTGGTCGACGTTCTGCGCGGTGATGGTGTACAGCGGCTTTTCGCTAGCGTACGGGTCGGCAAGGAAACCCTTGGCATCAACGGTGCCGGCATTGGTGGCCAACGGCTTCCAGGCGCTGATCGAACCGTCGGCGTTACCGGCCTTTTCCGCGCCCATTGGCGTCAGCGTGGTGCCGAGCTTGGCCGCCTCGTCGGCGGACACCGCCGCCATGACGCCGGTTGCCAGCAGCGACAGGCCCAACACACCGGCTTGCAGCAGATTCTTGGTCATTTTCATGTTCATGCTCGTCCTGAATCCGTGTTCTTAGAAGTTCACACCGAAGCTGAGGGCGACGAAATCGCGGTCATCCACGGTGGTGTACTTGCCGTCGAAGAAGTTGGTGTACGACAGGCTGGTGGTGTAGGTGTTCTGGTACTCGGCATCCAGGCCCAGGCTGATCGCCTTGCGCCCTTCCTCGAAGTTGCCGCCAGGGCCCGGGGAGTAACCGGAGACGTCATGCGACCAGGCCACGTTAGGCTTGAGGTTGACCCCGGCGAATACGTCGTTGTAGTCCCAGATTGCGCGAGCGCGGTAACCCCAGGAGGTGCTGGTGGTGAAGCCGTCGTTCTCGCATTTGCGCGAGAGGTTGGTCGTAGGGGCGTTATTGCCGGCACCGGTGATGGTCCGATTGTTGAGGAACTCACAGGTATTCACCGGACCAGTAGGCTCCAGCGGTCCAGGACCGTAGACCGGATCGCGGCCATAACGCAGCTTGTGCGCGCTTTCCAGACCACCGACATGGGTCACGCCAACTTCACCTACCACGGTCAGGCGGCTGGCCCCCATCACCTGGTCGAAGAAGTGGGTGAGCGTCGTCTGGAACTGGGTGATTTCCTTACGGGTATAGCCGTGCTGGTCCTGACCTGGAACGCCTTTGAGCAGCGACGCGTTGCCCAGACCCGGGATCGGTGTAACACCAGAGTAAAGGATATCGGTGGTGTTGAGCTGGACCGGCGCGTTAGGCCGGTAGCTCAGTTCACCGCTCCACGCGGTGCCGGTAGGCAGGGTGGTGGAGAAGCTCAGGCCGTACAGGCGAATGTCTTCCGGGTACTCGACGAAGTACTGCGAATTACCGGCGACAATCAACGGTGCCAGCGCCTGCAGCGCAGGCGGCAGGTTGCGCAGGCCGGCATAGACTGAAGGGGCAGCGCCCGTGGCACTGAAAATCGGCGCACGGCTGTGGTAGTTCATGAAGTAGGCGCCGAACTCGGTATCCAGCGGCTCGAACATGTAGCGCATGGCCACACCGAACTGGCCACTGTCACGCGCATCGCGATCCGGACCACGGTCGACCTTCACACCTTCGGTGTTGATGTCGACGCCCTGGCTGGCGAGGAAGCCCAGTGCCTGTGGCGGCAGGCTGCGGCTGCTGTTGAGCAGGCGCAAGTTGTCGGTACAGCCGTCGGCGATGACGTCAGGCTGGGAGAAGAAGGTGCCGCAGTTGTCGACGACAGTCTGGTCCCATTCGATCTGGTAGAAAGCTTCGGCCGAGAGGTTGTCGGTCAGGCTCTGCGACACATAGAACATGTTGACCGGGATCAGACCTTCCTTGACCTCGGCGCCAGGACGGCGGAAGGCGGCCACGTCGATCGGGTTGATCGAGTTGATACCGCCACCGATGAAGGTACTTTCACCCCAGCTGACTACCTGCTTGCCGAGACGCACCGAACCTGGCTGATCGGCGATGGAGTAGTTGTGATAGACGAAGGCGTCGAGAAGCTCGCTACCGGCGGACTTGGCGCCCTCTTTGCGGTTGGAGTCGCTGATGTCCTTGAACTCGCGGTGTTCATCCTTAAGCTCGAAGTCGTACCAGTACTTGCCGCGGACGAACACGCCGGTATCGCCGTACTTGAGCTCCAGGTCGTGGATGCCCTTGAAGATCTTCGAGAAGGTCTCACCGCGCTTGAAGTTCAGGTGGCCGTCGTCGGAGGTCTGCGACAGGCCTTTGCCGCCGTTGTTGACGCCAATCAGGTTCTTGTTCGGGTTGGCCGTCGACCAGCTGGCCCCTACGGACAGCGACGAGTCGAACGACCCTTCGATTTCACCGATGTTGAAACTGACGCCGAATGCAGGACCGGCGAGCGTAGAAGCGAGGCTGACGGCCAAAGGCAGTTTCGCCCGGCGCCAGAACAGATTTACTGATGTCATCGACGCTACTCCATGTACTTTCTTTATTTTTATGGCAGTGAGTCCTTTGCAGAAACGCTTTGTTCGACGGGTGTCAGTGCACCCTGATCGTCGAGCAAGTGGCCAGGCACATTCGTGTGCAGCCCCCCATTCCTGAAAATCCCCTGACCCGACTATAGCCAGCACTTAGTGGTGCTTGATCCCTCTAAAGTGTGATTTGCATATCTACCCCTGTGGCGCGGTGCTGTGAACCGGCCACGCTGCTGGCTGGGGAAGAATGGCTGAAAAATGACATATGACAAGTTTGAAATGTGTCTAGCCTGCGGGTCGCACCTGATCGGGCACGACCCGCGAGCCATCACAGGGTCGAGAGAAATGTGCTGTTACTGGCCTGCCACTGAGTGATGTCCAGGCGGATGCGCTTCTTGTCGAGCTTGCCGACGCTGGTCTTGGGAATTTCAGTAACAAGGGCAATCTGACTGGGAATCGCCCACTTGTTGATGTGCCCAAGCTCCACGAAAGGCTTGAGGTGCTCCTTGAGCGCCTTGGCATCGATGACCTGGTTTTCATGGACGACCAGCAGGGCAAAAGGTCGCTCCCCCCACTGCGGGTCGGCGACTCCGACCACCGCCACCTCGCGAATCGCCGGATGGCGGCTGATCAGGTCTTCAAGCTCCAGCGAGGAGATCCACTCGCCGCCGGTCTTGATCACATCCTTGATGCGGTCACGAATGTCGATCACACCCATGCTGTCGAGGGTGGCCACGTCACCGGTGTGCAGCCAGCCACCCTGCCAGAGTTCGGCGCCCTTCTGCGGTTCGCGGAAATAGCCCATGGTCAGCCAGGGCGCGCGCAGTACCAGCTCGCCTTGCGTTTCGCCATCGTTGGGGAGGAAGTTACCCTCACCATCGACAATCGCCGTCTCCACCAATGGCACCGGCACGCCGGCCTTGATCCGGTAGGTGATGCACTCATCCTCGCTGCCGGCCAGCAGTTCGTCGTTGAGGTGAGCGGCAGAGACCAGCGGGCAGGTCTCGGACATCCCGTAGGCGGCGGTCAGCTGAATGCCACGGGCCTTGGCGGCTTCGTACAGGGCACGGTTCAGCGCGCTGCCGCCAATGATGATTTTCCAGCCGCCGAAATCCTGGTCTTGCGCGCCCTTGGCATTGAGCAGCATCTGCAGGATCGTGGGCACGCAATGGGAGAAGGTGACCTTCTCATTGCGCCACAGCTGACACATCATTTCCGGCTCGTAACGCCCAGGGTAGACCTGCTTGATCCCCAGCATCGTGGCCACATAGGGAATGCCCCAGGCATGGACGTGGAACATCGGGGTGATCGGCATGTACACATCGTTACTGCCCAGCAGGCGCACACTGTCGATGCTGCCGGTGACCGAAGCGGCGGCCAGGGTGTGCAGCACCAGTTGCCGGTGGGTGAAGTACACACCTTTGGGGTTACCGGTGGTACCGGTGGTGTAGAACGTCGTGGCGACCGAGTTCTCGTCGAAATCAGGGAAGTCATACACCGGGCTGGCGGCGGCCAGCAATTGCTCGTACTCGCCCACCAGGTTCGGCAGATCGGCGGTCTTGGACTCGGCGTCAGTCAGCAACAGGGTTTTCTCTACCGTGGTCAACTGCCCGGCGATGGCCTGGTACAGGCCGACAAAATCGCTGTTGACCAGCACGAAGCGGTCTTCGGCGTGGTTCATGGTGTAGAGGATCTGCTCCGGTGACAGGCGCACGTTGATGGTATGCACCACCGCACCGATCATCGGAATCGCGAACATGCATTCCAGGTAACGGTGGCTGTCCCAGTCCATCACCGCCACGGTGTCACCGGCCTTGACCCCGGCCGCGGTCAACACGTTGGCCAGGCGCGCAATGCGCTCATTGAGGGTCAGGTAGCTGAAGCGCAACTGATCGCGATAGACGATTTCGCGGGTTTTCTCGTAGCGGCTGCCGGACAACAGCAAGCGCTTGATCAACAGTGGAAACTGATAAGCGCCCTCGGCAGGCGCAATGACACGAGTCTGCAACATAGGAGTCCCTTTTCTAGAGTGCACGAGCTGGGCAAGACATGACCCACTCTAGAACGCCACAACGCCGGCCAAATCAGCCGAAGGAATGATTTGACCGGGCAAATGGCTAGAGGCAAATAGCCATTAGTGCATTTCGGTGAAGGCGATCTTCACACCCAGGGCAATCAGTACTGCGCCCATGGTGCGATCGAACCAGTGGCCCATCCGGGCAAAGCCTGCGCGTACGCGCTGCTGGCTGAACAGCATCGCCACCAGGCAGAACCACAGGCCGGTAGCGGCCGCCAGGTACACGCCGTAACCGGCCTGGATCGCCAGCGGCGTGTGCGGGTTGATCACCACGGTGAACAACGACAGGAAGAACAGCGTGGCCTTGGGGTTCAGGCCGTTGGTCATGAAGCCGGCGACAAACGCCGCTCGCGGCGTGCGCTCCACCGTCGAGGCCTGCACGGCATCGCTGCCGGGGGCGGCGGGACCTGCGCGCAATGCCTTGAAGCCGATGTACAGCAGGTAAGCTGCCGCCAGCCACTTGAGGGCGTTGAACAGCACAATCGACTGCGACACGATCAGGCCGATGCCCAGCAGCGAATAGCCCACATGCAGGAAAATCGCCATACCCACGCCAAAGGCAGTCCAGGTACCGGCGCGACGCCCATGGGTGACGCTCTCGCGGACCACCACGGCGAAATCGGGACCGGGGCTGGCCACAGCCAGCAGGTGAATCAAGGCAACAGTGAGAAATTCAGCCCAGTACATGGGGGCTCCTTGCGGCAGTGGGTGAAATCGGAAGAACGTACATTACGCCTTGGACATACCCCGTAACAACCTGTGGGATAGAATGGAATCAGGCCGCAAAAGACGATAATTTGCCTATTCGTCCTGAGCCCGACCGTCTCTCACTGGAGCTTCCATGTCCGCCCTGCGCCGCGCCGTATTCCTCGACCATCACTCCCTGGACCTGGGCGACCTCAGCCTGGATCGCCTGCGCGGTTGCTTCGACGAGCTGCAACTATACTCGGCCACCGCCCCCGATCAGGTGATGGATCGCTTGCTCGGCGCAACCGTGGCGATCAGCAACAAAGTGATGATCGACGCCAGCACCTTGGCTGCCTGCCCTAACCTGAAGCTGATCCTGGTGGCCGCCACCGGCACCAACAATGTCGATCTGCAGGCCGCACAGGCCCAGGGCATCGTGGTCAGCAACTGCCAGGGCTACGGCACACCATCGGTCGCCCAACACACCCTGGCCCTGCTGCTGGCGCTGGCTACGCGCCTGCCGGACTATCAACACGCCGTGGCCGAGGGACAATGGGCACGGGCCAAGCAGTTCTGCCTGCTGGACTTCCCGATCGTCGAGCTGGAGGGCAAGACTCTCGGCATGCTCGGTCACGGTGAACTGGGCGGGGCCGTGGCACGCCTGGCCGAAGCCTTCGGCATGCGCGTGCTGCTCGGGCAGTTGCCCGGGCGCCCGCCTCGTGAAGACCGTTTGCCCCTGGATGAACTGCTCCCGCAGGTCGATGCGCTGACGTTGCACTGCCCGCTCAACGAACACACCCGCAACCTGATCGGCACCCGCGAACTGGCCCTGCTCAAGCCCGGCGCCTTTGTCATCAACACCGCCCGCGGCGGCCTGATCGACGAGCAGGCGCTGGCCGATACCTTGCGTTCCGGCCATCTGGGCGGTGCCGCCACCGACGTGTTGAGTGTCGAACCGCCGGTCCATGGCAACCCGTTGCTGGCCAAGGACATCCCGCGCCTGATCATCACCCCGCACAGCGCCTGGGGCGCGGTGGAGTCACGCCAGCGCATCGTCGAGCAGCTGTGCGAAAACGCCGAGGCGTTTTTTGCCGGCAGCCCGCGTCGACAGGTCGGCTAAGCCGCACCTGGCTCTGATAAACTGCGCCACTTTTTCAGGAGCCCCCACCCATGGACCCGCGCAGTGAAGTGTTGCTTCGTCAGGCCGAGCTTTTCCAGGGCTCGCTGTTGCTCGCAGGCTTGCCCGCCGACGACCTGCTCGGCAAGCTGCCGGCCGCCCACGGCTGGAGCTGGCATGCCGGCGATCAGACCGCTATCGATGCCCGCTTTGGCGGTCGCAGCCATTTCGGCGTAGAGCCGCCTGCCCAGGCATTCGACGCGGCCGTACTGTTCCTGCCCAAGTCCCGCGAGCTGGCCAACTACCTGCTCAATGCCCTGGCCTCGCGCCTGGCTGGACGCGAGCTGTATCTGGTCGGGGAAAAGCGCGGCGGTATCGAAGGCGCGGCAAAACAGCTGCATGCCTTCGGCAAGCCACGCAAGCTCGACAGCGCCCGCCACTGCCAGCTGTGGCAGGTCACCGTAGAACACGCACCTGAAGCCAGGTCGCTGGAAAGCCTGGCCGAACATTTCGAGTTGGCGCTGGCTGACGGGCCACTGAAGATCGTCAGCCTGCCTGGCGTGTTCAGCCATGGCCGTCTGGATCGCGGCAGCGCCCTGCTGCTGGAAAACCTGGATCAACTGCCGGTCGGCCATGTCCTCGACTTCGGCTGTGGCGCCGGCGTGCTTGGTGCGGCGATCAAGCGGGGTTATCCACAGAGCCGGATCACCCTGCTTGATGTCGACGCCTTTGCCGTCGCCAGCAGCCGCCTGACCCTGGCGGCCAATGGTCTGGAAGGTGAGGTGATCTGCGGTGACGGCATCGATGCCGCCCCCCGTGATCTGGATGTGATCCTGAGCAACCCGCCGTTCCATACCGGCGTTCACACCAATTACCAGGCCTCGGAAAACCTGCTGAGAAAATCAGCCGATCATCTGAAAAAAAGCGGAGAAATGCGCTTGGTCGCCAACAGTTTCCTGCGCTATCAACCGCTGATCGAAGAAGCGCTGGGCAATTGCCGGATACGCGCCGAAGGGCAAGGCTTTCGCATCTACCAGGCAACACGCGGTTAAAATCAGCGCTTGCCGAAACGGATTTGCCTAGGCAGAATCCGCTCCGTCCTAGGGGAGTAGTCTCCCGCGAGCACCCAGCTCGCCCGGTACGCGTCAACATACTTGGTCCACAGACCATGGCGCGTGCGACCCACGGTCCGCACAGACGGACCCAGGGTTTGACAAGACCTATGACACGCACACCTTACCCGGGGCGGGAAGGCTGTACGTGTCATAGCCGTGTCGACCCGCCCCCGTAGGAATCCTGATGCTGGAATCATTGCTCGTCCCGACCGCGATCGTGGCCCTCGCCGAAATTGGCGACAAGACCCAATTGCTCGCGCTCATCCTCGCTGCCCGCTTCCGCAAGCCCTGGCCGATCATCGCCGGCATCATCGCCGCGACCCTGGCCAACCATGCGGCTGCCGGTGCTGTCGGTGCCTGGGTCAGCACCTTCTTCTCCGCTGCCACCCTGCACTGGATCCTCGCTGCAAGCTTCGCTGCCACCGCCTTGTGGACGCTGATTCCGGACAAGATGGATGACGACGAGGCCAGCACCGCGCGGCGCTTCGGTCCGTTCCTGACCACCCTGATTGCATTCTTCATCGCGGAAATCGGCGACAAGACCCAAGTCGCCACAGTGATGCTGGCGGCCCAGTATCCGCACCTGATCATGGTGATCATCGGCACTACCCTGGGCATGCTGATTGCCAACGTGCCGGTCGTGCTGGCGGGCAACTTTGCCGCCGAGAAACTGCCTTTGACCCTGATCCGCCGCCTGGCTTCGGCCGCGTTCTTCGTGCTGGCCGCCGTGGCGGTGTATTCGGCGATGCAGGTCAGTGGCTGGATAGGCTAGATGCAATCGCGGGGCAAGCCCGCTCCCATAGTGGGAGCGGGCTTGCCCCGCGATGAATGATTTACTTCTTGGCCTGCTCGTACAACGGCATCACCTTCGGAATCGCCGCCTGCAACGAAGCCTGGCGGCTGGCCGAAGCCGGGTGAGTACTCATGAACTCTGGCTGCGAACCACCTGAAGCCTGGCTCATCTTGTCCCACAGGGTAATCGCGGCATTGGGGTTGTAACCGGCACGCGCGGCCAGCTCCAGGCCGATCAGGTCGGCCTCATTCTCGTTGGCGCGGCTGTTAGGCAAGGTCATGCTGTACTGCACCACGGTGTCGGCAATCGCCAGGCTGTCCTGGCCAAGCCCCAGCAAGGCGCCCGCGCCCTGACGTGCCATCTGCACACCATAGGCCTTGGACATGGCTTCACGGCCATGCTCACGCAAGGCGTGGGCAATTTCATGGCCCATCACCGCAGCGATCTCGTCATCGGTCAGCTTCAGCTTGTCGATCAGCCCGGTGTAGAAAAAGATCTTGCCGCCAGGCCCGCAGTTGGCATTGAGCTCGTCACTCTTGATCAGATTGACTTCCCAGTTCCACTGCGCCGCATCCGGACGGAACTTCGGTGCCTGGGCAATCAGGCGGTCGGCAATTACCTGGACACGCTTGGCCTGGGCGCTGGTCTTGTCGAGTACACCCTTGCTCGACGCTTCGCCCAGGGTCTGCTGGTACGACTGGGCATACATCTGGTTGACCTCATCGGTCGACAGCATGCTGAACATATATTGCTTACGCTCGACACCCACGGCACCGCCGCTGGTGGTGTTCACTGCCTGGCATCCGGAAAGCAGTACGCTGGCGCTCAGGGCGCCGATAACTAATGACTTACGCATGAAAACACTCCATTCGAACATGCCGCGTATCCTAGGCCGACTCGATTGAGCCCGCCACACCCCGCACGAAGAATTCTCCGGACGGCACTCATGCTTTGACCCGCACACGCCGATAACCCAAGGCAGACGAAATTTCTTGTGCTTGGAGCCCTTCATGAAGTTCAGGTCGATCCAGTTTTCCGTTGCGGCCTTGGCCGGCGCTATTGTCTTAAGCATAGTTGCCGCTCTGGTGCTTTACGCCGTGTATTCCGGCCAGCGCACCCAGGAGCTGGTGCAGACCCGCACCCAGCAGCAATTCGAGGCAGTGATCGAGCAGCGCCTGACTGCCCTGGCCCGCACGCAGGTCAGCGAAATCCAGCGCGGTCTGGAAGCGCCGCTGCTGATCGCCCGCGGGCTGGCCACCAGCAACGCCATGCTGGGCATGAAGGACGCCAGCGGCAACCCGCTGCTCAAGATCGAGCGCGAACAATTGATCGCCCTGCTCAAGCAGACTGCGGTGACCAACCCGCTGATCCTGGGTACCTACCTGGGCTGGGAAGCCAACGCCCTGGACCATGACGACAGCCGCTTCGTCGGCACCTCCATCACCGGTATCGACAGTGCCACCGGGCGCTTTCTGCCCTGGTGGTTTCGCAACGATGACGGCAGCCTCGGTCTGGACAAACTGGCCGACGTCAATGACCAGACCGTTCTCGCTACCGGCGTACGAGCCAGTGAGTACTACCTGTGCTCGCGAGAATCGAAAAAGGCCTGCGTGATCGACCCGGCGCCTTACAAGGTGGGCGACAAGATGGTCATGCTCGCCTCTTTCGTCGAACCGATCCTGATCGATGGTCAGTTCCAGGGGATTGCCGGTGCCGACCTGTCGGTAAACTTCATCCAGGAGCTGCTCAACACTGCTGATAAGCAGCTCTACGACGGTGCTGGCGAACTCGCACTGGTCTCCGGCAACGGCCGCCTGGTGGCGTTTACCAAAGACCCGAGCAAGTTCGGCGAGAAAGCCCGTGATGCCCTCGACGCCAGTGTCGCCACTACCCTGAGCCAGCTCAGCGGCGAAAACCTGCGCTACGAGGTCAACCAGAACGCCGGACGCATCGAGTTGTACCTGCCGTTCAAGATCGGCAATACCGATGCGCGCTGGACGCTGCTGCTGGAGTTGCCGCTGAGCGCGGTAATGGCTGACGTCAACAAGCTTCAGGACGAGCTCAGCGCCCAACGCAGCACCGACCTCACCGGCATGACCCTCATGGGCCTGGGCATCGCCGCCCTCGGCTTGCTGGTGATCTGGCTGCTGGCTCACGGCATCGCCCGTCCGCTAAGGCAGATGGTGGCCATGCTCGACGACATTGCCCAGGGCGAAGGTGACCTGACCCGCCGCCTGAGCAGTGACCGCGCCGATGAACTGGGCTCGATCGCCAAGGGCTTCAACACCTTCCTGGCCAAGCTGCAGGCGATGATCAGCCAGGTGGTGGCCTCGGTGCAGAAAGTCAGCGATTCCTCGGAGCACACTGCCGACATCGCGATCCGCACCAACCAGGGCGTACACAAGCAAATGGCCGAGATCGACCTGGTGGCCACCGCCGTGCACGAGATGACCGCTACCGCCCAGGATGTGGCGCGTAATGCCACCCATGCCGCCCAGGCTGCCAGTAACGCCGACCAGGCGGCCCATCAGGGCCTGCAGATCGTGCGCAACACTTCAGACTCGATCAGCGCCCTGGCCGAAGAGATTGGCCGCGCAGTCGGCGTGGTACAGACCCTTGCCCGCGACAGCGAGAACATCAATGCGATCCTGACGGCTATTCGCGCCATTGCCGAACAGACCAACCTGCTGGCGCTCAATGCGGCCATCGAGGCGGCACGCGCCGGCGAACAGGGTCGCGGTTTTGCCGTGGTTGCCGACGAGGTGCGCAATCTGGCGCAGAAGACCCAGCAGGCCACTGAAGAAATCCAGCAGATGATTCAGCAACTGCAACAGGGTACCCGCGATGTCGTGAGGGTCATGGAGGACAGCCAGGGCAAGACCGATGACAGCGTGCAGCAGGCGGCTCGTGCCGCAGAAGCGCTGGAGAGCATCACTCAGGCGGTATCGGTGATCAACGACATGAACACCCAGATCGCCAGCGCTGCGGAAGAGCAGAGTGCAGTGGCTGAGGATATCAACCGCAATGTGATCAACATTGGTCAGGTGGCCAATGAAGTGGCCGGCGGCGCGGATGAGTCGAGTACCGCCAGTGCCGAGCTGACCAAGCTGGCCGAGCAGCAGCGGCGGTTGATCAATCAGTTCCGGGTGTAAACCAATCGCGGGGCAAGCCCGCTCCCACAGGGCAATAGATAAACCCTGTGGGAGCGGGCTTGCCCCGCGATGCTTTTAAGCCGGGGTCAGGCACTCCGGCCCATTGAGTTTCGGATCATTGACAAAATTGGCCAGCACCCGCTCACGCAGCGGCGCCTGGCTGCTCGCCAGCAACTCATACAATCGCGCCACAGGCGTCTCGGGATCGAGCCAGGCCGCCTGCCCCGCTGCATCGAGCATCAGCGGCCGCCGTTGATTCACCGCCGCCTGAGTCACCACTGCGGTGCTCAGCCAGACCTGATCCTGCACCGGATAAGCCTCCCAGATCGCCGCAAAGAACAGCGAAGAGCCCTCCCCCGGCGTCAGCCAGTAGGGGCGCTTGCGCTGGGTACCGCGCCATTCATAAAAACCGTTGGCCGGCATCAGGCAACGGCGCAGGCGAAACGCCTCGCGAAACATCGGTTGCTCGGCCAGGGTTTCGGCCCGGGCATGGGCGGGGGTGCGCGACAGGTCGGTGAGCCAGGCCGGGGTCAGCCCCCAGCGTGCTCGCGCCAGCTCCAGCTGACCTTCTTCGAGGCGGCGCTGGATCAGCACCGAGGCGCCGGGGGAGATATTCCATTGCGCCTGCTGGTCACTGGGAAATCCCGGCAACGCAGCAAAGGCGGGAGACCAGCGAAACAGCGCATAACGTCCACACATGAGGGCAAAAACCTAGCAAATCAGGGTTCCGGGGATAGTCTCCGGTTCGTCGCCCGCAAGTGGCTGGGCAGTATTGTACGCGGCGATCAGCTGGCGTGCGCTGTCGGCCTGTTCATCGGCGACCGCCAGCCCCAGCAGGCCGTGCACCGGCAGGTCGCCGATGGCCCCCATCAGGTCACGACCCACCAGGTGCACCTGGATACCTTCACTGGCGAGCATGCCGATCAGCATTTCAGCTTCCAGCAGGTTTTCCGGATCATAGATTCGCTGCATCAGTCATTCTCACCGTAAACGTCCAGCATCCATTCCTCACCATGCACCTGAAGCACGAATCTGATCGGCTTGCAGCAGACCTGGCAGTCCTCGATGTATTCCTGGTCACCGCCAGACAGGTCCACTGTCGTTTCGACTTCTTCACCACAATAGGGGCAATCGTAGATCGCAGTTTCCAGCATCGCGGCCTCCCGAGTGACTTGTGCGTATAATTGCCGGTCTATTTACAGGACCTGCGCGTGTTCGAGCCGTTTTTCGAACCCCGGTCCTACCTATTACCCTAGCCGTTTCCAACAAGAGAGCATGATGGGCGAATTCGATGCCATCCGACCGTACGACGACGCTGAGGTCCCTGCCGTTCTGGCACGCCTGCTCAGCGACCCGGCATTCCTCGATATCCTCACCCACTTCCGCTTCCCGCGCATGGCCGGAGCATTCGGCTGGCTGCTCAAGCCGCTGATCGCCCGGCGCCTGCGCAAAGAGTTTGCCGGTGTCAGCTGCGTTTCGACCCTGCAGGACAAGGTCGAGTACTACGTCGACCATACCATCGAGCGGGCTACCGACGGCGTGACCTACACCGGCGTCGAGCTGCTCAAGTCCGGCACCGCTTACCTGTTCCTGGCCAACCACCGTGACATCGTCATGGACCCTGCATTCGTCAATTACGCGGTGTACCACGCCGGCCTGCCGACGCCGCGGATCGCCATTGGCGACAACCTGCTGCAAAAGCCGTTCGTCAGCGACATGATGCGCCTGAACAAAAGCTTCATCGTTCACCGCTCGATCAGCGGGCGCCGGGAAAAACTGGCGGCCTACCAGCTGCTTTCGGCCTACATCAACCATTCGATCCGCAACGACGGTGCGTCGATCTGGATTGCCCAGGCTGAAGGCCGGGCCAAGGATGGTGACGATCGCACCGATTCGGCAATCCTGAAAATGTTCCACATGAGCCGCAAGGACGAGCCGTTCGGTGCGGTGATCCAGTCGCTGAACCTGAGCCCGGTGTCGATCAGCTACGAGTACGACCCGTGCGATCAGGCCAAGGCCCGCGAGCTGTATATCCGCGCCACCACTGGCAGCTACACCAAGGCGCCGGGTGAAGATGACATCAGCATTGCCCAGGGCATCACCGGCTATAAGGGACGGGTGCACATCAACTTTGCCCCGCCGGTGACGGCATTCTTCGAGGACACCAAGCAACTGGCGGTGGAAATCGATCGGCAAATTCTCGGCGGCTACCGGTTGTTCCCGGTGCATTACCTGGCCTATGCGCAATGGGCCGAGGCTGATCCTGCCCTGCAGGTGCCGACGGCGGCCAAGCTGTTCCCGGCCGACGAACTGGCCCGCGCCCAGGCCGAATGGCAGCGCCGTCTGGATGCCTGCCCGGTCGAGCAGCAGCCGTACCTGGTGCAGCAGTATGCAACGCCGGTGCGCAATCAGTACCGGGTTAAAGCTGGGTTGGCGCTCTAAGTTACACCGCGTCGCCTGCATCGCCGGCAAAGCCAGCTCCCACAGGGCTCAAGGCCCGCCTCAATACCTGTGGGAGCTGGCCTTGCCGGCGATGGGGTGCGCAGCAGCCCCTATCAGACCCAGGTACTGAACCAGGACAGCAGCAAGGCCAACGCCAGGAAGGCAAAGCCGAGGATGTAGTAGAAGCGGTTGATGCGCAGGCTCATGCCATCGATCACCGCTTCATCGGCGGCCATACCGGCCAGGGTTTGCGCGGCACGGCGCCGGGCGCTGTGTAGCAGCAGCCCGCCAGGGCAGGTCAACACCAGGGCCAGCAGGTTGATCAGCTTGGCCGGGTGGGCGGCAAACAGCCCCCAGATCACTTGCAACGACATCGCAGAACCTCAGAAGAAGTACATCGAAACACTCGATACGGCGCGCATTCTACCCAAGCGCCGCGCGTATTCCTGCCCTTTGCGACAAACGACGATTAATTTCCGCCGTCATACGTTGGTCATCAACACACGCCACCCTACCGGCCTTCGCAACGAACCGGAGCTTGTCATGCTGCACGCCGAAAACCAGGACCGCCTCTACCTGATCGCCCCGAGCGACGAGCAGCAGGCCTTGATCGATGGCCTGGCCTTCAACGTTCAGGACCGCCAGTGGCTGGTGTACTGCGCCCTGGGCGGCCATGCCCACGACGACCTGCCGGAGGTCGATGGCCAGACCGGCATCAGCGTCCTGGACTTCTACGTCGAAGCGGCCTGAAGCCAGAAACACAAAAGCCCGATGCCTGCACTGCAGCCATCGGGCTTTTACTTGTGTACGAACTGCCCGGCTTATTCGCCGAGGATCTGGCCGATGGCCTGGTCCTTGAACAGACGGGTCAGGGCGTCGCTGAGGACGTCGCTCACCAGCTTGGTGTTGGTTTCCTGGTTTGGCGCCATGCCGAAGCGCTGGTCCAGGGAGGCACCGTAACGGCCGCTGTAGCGACGGTTGGCATTGGACACGTCAGCTTTGAAGGTTGCACCGATGGTGGCTTCCGTCACGTACATGCCCTCTTTGGGCGACTGGTACTTCAGCTCGGCCAGGGTCACGGTCAGCTGCGGCGCGTTGTAGGCGTTTGGCGTCGGGGTGAAGCCCAGCAGGCGCACGGCGGCTTCGGCCTGGGCTTGCAGTTTCGGCAGGATATCGTTGCCGGTCACGGTGATGGCGCTGGTTTCAGGGTACAGGCCACCGCGAGTGCCGAGGGTTTGCGAAGCGCGACCGTCGACCACCTTGACCACCACCGGCTGGCCATGACCGACCGGAGCGAGCTGGGCGGTGAGTTTGGGTTGCGGGCTGAGTTGTTGCGGGCTGTGGGCACAACCGGCCAGGGTCAGACTGGTCACCGCGATCAAACCGAACAACAAACGTTGCAACATGCTCATCTCTCCAGAATAGGCAGCAAAGGCCGCCAGTATAACCAGCACGACGCGGCCCAGCCATCGCCATGCCATTAGCGAATAAGACCGGCGCGAGCGCTGCCGGTTCGCTGTCACATTGGTTTAATCACCCGGCGGCTATGCTGGCGCCCAGAACACTCAAAGAGGTAGACCGCCATGTCCTGGTTCTGGGCTTCACTGTTCAACCGCCGGCCCATGCGCAGCTTCGCACGACTCGACACCCAGGGGCTTTGCCTGGCCTTCAAACAGTGCGCAACCCGGCCTGATGCTGGCAACTGGGTGGAAATCGACGAAATTCGCCTCAGCTGGCTCAGCCGTCCCCTGCCCGCCAGCGCCCGGGTTTGCGCGCGTCCCCGCGGTAACTGGGTACAGCGCAGCCTGGCCGCCTGAACCGTGCATCAATAAAAGTCGCTAATAAAGATCATTTCTGCCCGAGACATCGTTATAATCTCCCCCCGATTATAAGGACGTCTCCTGATCGGGCCTCGCAGCACCGCCAATGTTCACCATCGGCATCCCCCGCACCGCCCACAGAGAGCCTTCCACACAGGTCTTGCACCAGCCAGTGTGCCCGCAATATTCGGCCCTCTGCTCTGCCTGAACCTGCCGGGCCTGCCATCGCGCAGACCATTTTGAGGTTCACGACTCCAAAAGAGCGTGAAAAAACGGGTTTTCACAACTTCACGAGAGTGTGGCGAGCAATGAACAGTCTGGCATGTGCAAAAGCACCTAAAGTGTCCCGAACAGCCCTGAACAGCTGGCAACAGTGCTCATCCAGGATGAGTGCCTGAGGCCGGTCCATAACGCACGACGGACACCTTGACCATAAGTCGAATTGCCGCAGCGGTCTTAAAATGCGTTCATAGGCAACGCAAAGCCCGTTTGGCGGTGTCCGCTGAAGTTGCAAAAACTGCGAAGAATCGGACATGGCGATCCTGGCCAAGCCAGAGATCCTATGCTGTCAATTTGGTGCTGTAGATTTTGGAGACGCGTTAAATGGCGCAGAACGAAGCAGTCGATGTAGTACTGGTAGGGGCAGGCATCATGAGTGCCACCCTGGCCGTACTGCTCAAGGAACTCGACCCGGCGATCAAGCTGGAAGTCGTCGAGTTGATGGATTCGGGTGCCGCGGAAAGTTCCAACCCGTGGAACAACGCCGGGACCGGCCATGCCGGACTGTGTGAACTGAACTACACGCCGCAGGCTGCCGACGGCAGCATCGACATCAAGAAAGCGGTGCACATCAACACCCAGTTCGAGGTGTCCCGGCAGTTCTGGGCCTACCTGAGCAAGAAAGGCGCGTTCAGCTCGCCACGGGCGTTCATCAACCCGGTGCCGCACCTGAGCTACGTCGAAGGTGACAAAGGCGTCGATTTCCTCAAGAAGCGCTTCGAGCTGCTCAAGCAGCACCACGCCTTCAGCGAGATGGAATACACCGAAGACAAATCGGTGATGAACGAGTGGATGCCGCTGATGATGCCGGGTCGCCCTGCCGACCAGAAAATCGCCGCCACCCGCGTCATGAAAGGCACCGACGTCAACTTCGGCACCCTGACCAACAAACTGCTCAAGCACCTGGCCAGCGCGCCGGATGCCCAGGTCAAGTACTGCAAGCGGGTCACCGGCCTGCGCCGTAACGGCAGTGGCTGGACCGTCAGCATCAAGGACGTTAACAGCGGCAGCAGCCGCGACGTCAACGCCCGCTTCGTCTTCCTCGGCGCCGGTGGCGCGGCCCTGCCGCTGCTGCAGCAGTCGGGCATCGAAGAGAGCAAAGGCTTTGGCGGCTTCCCGGTCAGCGGCCAATGGCTGCGCTGCGACAATCCGGAAGTGGTCAAGAAGCACCAGGCCAAGGTTTACAGCCAGGCCGCAGTCGGTTCGCCGCCAATGTCGGTGCCACACCTGGACACCCGCGTCGTCGACGGTAAGACCTCGCTGCTGTTCGGCCCGTATGCCGGCTTTACCACCAAGTTCCTCAAGCACGGCTCGTTCCTCGACCTGCCGCTGTCGGTACGCATGAGCAACATCGGCCCGATGCTCGCCGTGGCCCGCGACAACATGGACCTGACCAAGTACCTGGTCAGCGAAGTGATGCAGTCGATGGAGCAGCGTCTGGACTCGCTGCGTCGCTTCTACCCCGAGGCGAAAGCCGAGGACTGGCGCCTGGAAGTGGCCGGTCAGCGCGTGCAGATCATCAAGAAAGACCCGAAAAAAGGCGGCATCCTGCAGTTCGGTACCGAACTGGTAGCAGCCAAAGACGGCACCCTGGCCGCTCTGCTGGGCGCCTCTCCTGGTGCTTCGGTGACGGTATCGATCATGCTTGAGCTGATCGAACGCTGCTTCCCGGAGAAAACCAAGGGCGCCTGGGCGGCCAAACTCAAGGAAATCTTCCCGGCCCGGGAAAAGGTCCTGGCTGCAGACGCTGCGCTGTATCACAAGATCAGCGCGCACAACGACGAGGTCCTGGGCCTGGTCGAAAACAGCCCGGCGCAGCACTACGCGTAACGCGCCGGCATAAAAAAACGCCCTTCGGGGCGTTTTTTTATGCGCGCAGGATAATCAGCCGCGGGCCTTGTCGATGATCTCGATGTACTCAGCAGCGTTGCGCTGGTCGCGGATCTGATCAACAAAGGTCTTGCCGTGCTCGTCTTTACCGTCCAGGTCAAAGCCAGCCGCAACGAAGAAACCGACAAAGCGCTCGAAGTCGTCGATACGCAGGCCGCGATAGGCCTTGATCAGTTTGTGCAGCGAAGGTGAAGTGGCATCCGCCGGTTCGAACTGCAGGAAGGATTTGACGTACTCGTCGCTGATCTCATCCCCAATCACTTGCTTCTTGTCTTTACGCATTGCCGACTCCAACTGAACCATCACGGACATTTTCACGGGCCGGCAGTTTACCCCCGCCCGGCACCGCCACTCAACGCGCGCGTACGGCGCCGGTATGCAGATCGGCCCAGACGTGGCCGTTGGCATAACTGAGAAACTGCACATAGACGGTGTTGTTGCGCAGCAGGTCGACAATCACCTGATACTGACTGATCGGATAGTTCAGGCTCAGGACTTTGCGTTTGTCATCGAATACCGGTTTTTTCAGGCTCTTGCTCTCGGCATCGAAACTGATCAGCACCTGGCTGACCGTTGCCCCCTTGTTCATGGGCTTGCCCTTCAGGCGCAGGATCAAGGGCGAAGTCACCGGAATCGGCTGCTGGTTGGACTGACGCTGGTTGCCCACCACCACTGAGTAATCGGTGACCTGCAGCAGTTGCTGGGCTTCGGGGGCTTCCTGGCGTAGCGCCAGGTCGTCGGGCGGCAGGAACTGACTGTGCAAGGGGGCAGCAGCCAGGGGCATGCTCAGTAGCAGGAGAAAGGGGACAATCGCACGCATGACAGGCTCCTTGAGGCGGCCTGGCACTCTAGCATGGGATGACGCCATCGCGGGGCAAGCCCGCTCCCACAGTTCAATATCCTGTGGGAGCGGGCTTGCCCCGCGATCGGACCTCAGAGTCCTTTGACGGCAAAGATACCGTTGGCGTTGCGCCAGTAACCCTTGTAGTCCATGCCGTAACCGAACACGTAACGGTCAACGCAGCTCAGGCCACAGAAGTCAGCCTTGAGCTCTGCACTGGCCTTGCGGTCGTGATCCTTGTCGATCAGCACGGCGGTGTGCACGGCGCGGGCACCGGCGTGCTTGCAGAAGTCGATGATCGCGCTGAGGGTGTGCCCTTCGTCGAGGATGTCGTCGATGATCAGCACGTCACGGTCAATGAACGAGACTTCCGGCTTGGCTTTCCAGAACAGATCGCCACCGCTGGTCTGATTGCGGTAGCGGGTAGCGTGCAGGTAAGACGACTCCAGCGGGAACTGCAGGTGCGTCAGCAGCTTGCCGGCGAAAATCAGACCACCGTTCATCACGCAGAACACCACCGGGTTGCTTTCGGCCAGCACTTCGCTGATCTGCGCGCCAACGCGGGCAATGGCGGCCTCTACTTCGGCTTCGTTGTACAGGCAGTCAGCCTCTCGCATGACTTGACGGATATGCTCGAGATCAGCGGACATGGCGCTCTCCAGGGGGCTGCAAATGAGAAAAGCGGGCAAAGGTACGCATCCGGGGGCGTCAGATCAAGCATTTATGGACTAACGTCCAGAATGCCTATAGGACACACACGGCTGAATAGATTAATCTACCGCGGTTTTTTTGCCCGCCCCCGGAGCTTTCCCTATGCCTACCCGTGAGATCCGCCATCCGCTGATCCGTCACAAGCTCGGCCTGATGCGCCGCGCTGATATCAGCACCAAGAACTTCCGCGAACTCGCCCAGGAAGTCGGCACGCTCCTGACCTACGAGGCCACCAAAGACCTGCCACTCGAAACCTACGAGATCGAAGGCTGGTGCGGTAAGGTCCAGGTCGAGAAAATCGCCGGTAAGAAGATTACTGTAGTACCGATCCTGCGCGCCGGTATCGGCATGCTCGACGGCGTGCTCAGCCTGATACCAGGCGCCAAGGTCAGCGCCGTGGGCGTTGCCCGCAACGAGGAAACCCTCGAAGCGCACACCTACCTGGAAAAGCTCGCCCCGGAAATCGACGAGCGCCTGGCGCTGATCATCGACCCGATGCTGGCCACCGGCAACTCGATGGTCGCCACCATCGACCTGTTGAAGAAAGCCGGCTGCAAGGACATCCGCGCCATGGTCCTGGTTGCTGCCCCTGAGGGTATCGACACCGTCGAGAAGGCCCACCCGGATGTACAGATCTACACCGCTTCGATCGACGAGCGCCTGAACGAGCACGGCTACATCATCCCGGGCCTGGGCGATGCCGGTGACAAGATCTTCGGTACCAAGCAGAAGGACGCCTGAACATGCAGGATGAGTTCAACGACCCGCTCTGGCGCCAGGTCGTCTCCGGCGCGCAGATGCTCTTTGTAGCCTTCGGCGCGCTGGTGCTGATGCCGTTGATCACCGGCCTCGACCCGAATGTCGCGCTGTTCACCGCAGGTTTGGGAACTCTGCTGTTTCAGGTAGTCACCGGCCGTCAGGTACCGGTATTCCTCGCTTCGAGTTTCGCCTTCATCACCCCGATCATTCTCGCCAAGGGCCAGTTCGGCCTGGCCGAGACCATGGGCGGGGTCATGGCGGCCGGTTTCGTCTACACCTTCCTCGGTCTGGCGGTGAAGATCAAAGGCACCGGTTTCATCGACCGCCTGCTGCCACCTGTGGTGATCGGCCCGGTGATCATCTCGATCGGCCTGGCGATGGCTCCGATTGCCGCCAACATGGCAATGGGCAAGGCCGGTGATGGCACCGAACTGCTGCCTTACAGCACAGCGATGATGATCTCCATGCCAGCGCTGCTGACCACCCTGATCGTCGCCGTGTTCGGCAAGGGCATCTTCCGCCTGGTGCCGATCATCGCCGGTGTGCTGGTGGGCTTTGGCCTGTCGTTCTACTTCGGTGTGGTCGATACCGCCAAGATTGCCGCTGCACCGTGGCTGGCACTGCCGCACTTCACTGCGCCGGCGTTCAACTGGCAGGCGATCCTGTTCATCGTGCCGGTTGCCCTGGCGCCGGCTATCGAGCATATCGGCGGCGTGATTGCGGTAGGTAGCGTGACCGGTCGGGACTACCTGAAAAAGCCCGGCCTGCACCGCACCCTGCTCGGTGACGGTATCGCCACCACCACTGCCGGCCTGTTCGGTGGTCCGCCCAACACCACCTACGCCGAAGTGACTGGCGCGGTGATGCTGACCAAGAACTACAACCCGAAGATCATGACCTGGGCGGCGGTTTTCGCCATCACCCTGGCCTTCATCGGCAAGTTCGGTGCCTTGCTGCAGAGCATTCCGGTGCCAGTGATGGGCGGGATCCTCTGCTTGCTGTTCGGCTCGATTGCAGCGGTGGGCATGAACACCATGATCCGCCACAAGATCGATCTGGGCGAAGCGCGCAACCTGGTGATCGTTTCGGTGACCCTGGTGTTCGGTATCGGCGGCGTGCTGGTCGGTACGGGTACCGGTCCGGACGATTGGGGCCTCAAAGGCATCGCCCTGTGTGCGGTGGTGGCGATTGCCCTGAACCTGCTGCTGCCGGGCAACGACGGTTGGAAGACCAAGATAAAGGACTAAAAGCATCGCGGGGCAGTGCGACACTCGACCTGCCCCGCGATCAGCCCTCAAGCCCTCTCACACATCCCCTTCAACGCCTGCACCCACTGCGGGTGATCGTTCAGGCACGGCACCAGCAGCAACTCCTCTCCGCCCGCCGCAACAAATTGCTCGCGCCCGCGATCGCCGATCTCTTCCAGCGTCTCGATGCAGTCGGCAACAAACGCCGGGCACATCACCAGCAGCTTTTTCACCCCTGACTTGCCCAATTCGTCCAGACGGGTTTCGGTATAAGGCTCGATCCATTTCGCCCGGCCCAACCGCGACTGAAACGACACTGACCACTTGCCGTCGGGGATGCCCATTTTTTTCGCGAACGCCTGCGCCGTACGCAAACATTGGCCGCGATAGCAGACAGCAAGCATTTCGGGCGAAGAATCGCGACAGCAGTCCTCAGCCTGGAAATCATGTTTACCGGTCGGATCGAGCTTCTTCAAATGCCGCTCGGGCAAGCCATGGAAACTCAGCAGCAGGTGGTCGTAATCCTGCTCAAGGTAAGGCCGGGCACTTTCCACCAAGGCGTCGATGTAATCTGGCTGGTCATAGAATGGCTGCAGCACAGCCATCTCCACCGGCAACTTGTGCTCGGCGATTACCTGCCTGGCCTGCTCGACCACGGTGGTCACCGTGCTATCGGCGAACTGTGGATAAAGCGGCGCCAAGGTAACCTTGCGCACGCCTTGCGCAGCCAGACGCTGCAGCACCGTCGGCAAGGACGGCTCACCATAACGCATGGCGATCTCCACCGGCCCATGCTGCCAATGCTCACGCATGGCAGCCTGCAAACGCCGGGTCAGCACCACCAGCGGCGAGCCTTCATCCCACCAGATCGAGGCATAGGCATGGGCCGATTGCTCAGGACGCTTGATCAAAATCAGCGACACCAGCAAACGACGCACCGGCCAAGGCAGGTCGATGACGTAGGGGTCCATCAGAAACTGATTGAGATAGCGGCGCACATCGGCCACCGAAGTGGAGGCCGGCGAGCCCAGGTTGACCAGCAGCAGAGCGTGATCGGTCATGCAACGTCCTATTTCAGAGGCGCCTGGACAAATCATCCAGCGCCGATTGCAAATCATTGAAGCGGAAAGTGAACCCCGCAGCGAGCAAACGCACCGGGCGTGCCCGCTGTCCGCCCAGCAACAGGGTCGACAGCTCGCCCAACCCGGCCTTCAGCACCAGTGCCGGCAACGGCATCAATGCAGGACGATGCAGAGCGCGGCCCAGGCGCCTGGCAAACTCGCGGTTGCGTACAGGTTCCGGGGCGCAGGCATTATAAGGACCGCTGGCGTCCTTGTGCTGCAAGAGAAAATCAATCAGCGCGACCTGGTCGTCTATATGAACCCAGGGCATCCATTGCCGACCATCGCCAATCGGCCCGCCCAGGCCCAGTTTGAACGGCAGGCGCAGGCGCGACAAAAAGCCGCCCTCACTGGACAGCACCAGCCCGGTACGTACCAGCACCACGCGTATGCCCAAGGCCTGGGCGTGTTGTGCGGTTTCTTCCCAGGCAATGCACAGCTGACTGGCAAAGTCCTCCTTGACCGGCTGCGAGGCCTCGGTCAGCTCACGTTCACCACCGTCGCCATACCACCCTACCGCCGACCCGGAGATCAGCACCTCAGGGCGCTGCTGACGGCTCTCGAGCCAGGCAAGCAACTGCTCGGTAAGGGTGATCCGGCTGCTCCACAGCAGCGCACGCCGGCGCGTGCTCCATGGCCGATCGGCTATCGGTGCGCCGGCCAGATTGATCACCGCATCGACAGGATCATCCTCACCTAAAGCCTCGAGCCGGGCGATGCCCTGCACACCGACCCCACATAATTTACCCACCTGTTCAGGGCGCCGGCTCCAGACCGTCAAACGATGCCCTTGCGCCAACCAGCGCTGGCAAAGCTGTTGACCTATCAATCCCGTACCGCCGGTCAGCAATATATGCATGGCTGTGTCCTCACATGGCGCACCCTGGTCTATTTTTAAGATCAAGGCACTTTTTTGACCGAACACTCTCGGATAAACATAGGCCAACCTGCGGTAATGAACGGAAGCACCTTATACAGGACTTACAGGATGTATAGGTTTGCCCGGCAGAAGAGAAGTCTGCACCCATAAGGTTCGAAGAGGCCATCATGACTGTACCTATTGCCATCATCGGTGCCGGTATCGCCGGGCTGTCAGCAGCCCAGGCACTGCAAAAAGCCGGGCAGACCGTCCACCTGTTCGACAAGGGGCACGGCAGCGGCGGCCGCATGGCCAGCAAACGCAGCGATGCCGGCGCCCTGGACCTCGGCGCCCAGTACTTCACTGCCCGTGACCGGCGCTTTGTCGATCAGGTCCAGCAGTGGGTCGCAGCCGGCTGGGTTGCAGAGTGGAAACCGCAACTTTACAACTACCAGAATGGCGTCCTGAGCCCATCGCCGGACGAACAGACCCGCTGGGTTGGCGTACCGCGCATGAGTGCCATCACCCGCGGCCTGCTCAAGGATGTGACAGTCAATTTCAGCTGCCGGATCGCAGAGGTCTACCGTGGTCAGAAGTACTGGCATTTGCAGGATACCGACGGCTGCAGCCACGGCCCTTTCAGCCGGGTAGTGGTTGCGGTGCCGGCTCCGCAGGCGACCCAGCTGCTGGCCACCGCGCCCAAGCTCGCCGCCGCCGCCGCCGGCGTGCAGATGGACCCGACCTGGGCAATTGCCCTGGCATTCGATACGCCGTTGGACACACCGATGCAGGGTTGCTTCGTGCAGGACAGCTCGCTGGACTGGCTGGCTTGCAATCGCAGCAAACCGGGACGTGATGAGCACATGGACACCTGGGTCCTGCATGCCACCTCAAGCTGGAGCAAGCAACACATCGACCTGAGCAAGGAAGCAGTGATCGAACAGCTCTGGGGTGATTTCGCCGAGCTGGTCGGCTGCGTGGTCCCTGCCCCCAGCTTTTCCCTCGCCCACCGCTGGTTGTACGCCCGTCCGGCCAGCAATCATGAGTGGGGCGCCTTGGCCGACGCCGACCTGGGTCTGTATGCCTGCGGCGACTGGTGCCTGTCCGGACGTGTCGAAGGCGCCTGGCTCAGTGGCCAGGAAGCCGCACGCAGATTGCTCGAGCACCTGGAATGACTGCGCCGCAGCATTGCGGATAATTCCTATACGAGAATCATGCAAAACAATTGACTCGCCTACATTTACTCCTATGATAATCCTGTACATAAATATTCTTATGTACAAGATTATTCGGAGTTCGCCATGGACGCGTCGCACGCCGCTCGCAAACCCAGAATCGCGGTCAGCGCCTGCCTGACCGGTGCCGAGGTTCGCTACAACGGCGGTCACAAGGCCTCTCGACTCTGCAACGAGGTACTGGGAGAGTATTTCGACTTCATCCCGGTCTGCCCGGAAATGGCCATCGGCCTCGGCGTTCCACGCGCGCCCATCCGCCTGACAGGCGATCCCGCCGCCCCACAAGCCGTCGCCAGTCATGATCCGGCACTGGACCTGTCTGGCCCGCTGCGCGCCTATGGGCAGCAGATGGCCACGGACCTCACCGATATCTGTGGCTACATCTTCATGCAGAAATCGCCGTCGTGCGGGCTTGAACGGGTCAAGGTCTACAAGGCCAACGGCTATCCCGCCCACGAAGGCGGCCGCGGTCTTTATGCTGCTGCCTTTTGCCAGCAACGCCCGGACTTGCCGGTCGAAGAAGACGGCCGCTTGTGCGACCCGGTCCTGCGGGAAAACTTCATCACCCGCGTGTATGCCTTCGCCGCCTGGCAGCAGCTACTCGCCGAAGGGCTGAGCCGTGGCGCTTTGATCGCCTTCCATGCGCGGTACAAGTACCAATTGATGGCCAACAACCCGCATCAGTACAAAACACTGGGCAAGCTGCTGGGCAGCATGACCCGCGACGATGATCCGCAGGAACTTGGCCCCCGTTACTTCAGCCAGTTGATGCAGGCGCTACGCCGCTGCGCCAGCCGCGGCAACCACAGCAATGTGCTGCTGCACCTGAGCGGTTATCTGCGCAAGGTGCTGAGCGAAGACGACAAACTGGAAATCCGGCAACTGATCCACCAGTACCACGACGGCATCGTGCCGTTGGTGGTGCCCCTGACGCTGCTCAAGCATCACTTGCGCGGTCATCCCGATCCCTATGTGCTGCAACAGGTCTACCTGCAACCGCACCCGGAAAACTTGAGCCTGCGCAATGCAATCTGAACAAACACCATGCAACTGATCTGGCTGCGCAGTGACCTGCGCGTAGACGACAACACCGCATTGTCCGCCGCATGCGAACAGGGGCCGACCCTGGCGGTCTGGCTGGTCAGCGCGCAACAGTGGCGCAGCCATGATGATGCCCCCTGCAAAATCGATTTCTGGCTGCGTAACCTGGCAGCGTTAAGCGAGCGCCTGGCCACACTGAACATCCCGTTGCTGGTGCGCGAAGCCGACACCTGGGACCAGGCCCCTGATGTGCTGCTGCAGATCTGCCGCGAGCACCAGGTTCAGGCACTGCACCTGAACGAAGAGTACGGCATCAACGAAAGCCGCCGCGATCAGGCCGTCAGTGAGTCGCTGTCTCAGGCGGGCATTGCCGTGCATCGCCACCTGGATCAATTGCTGTTCAGACCCGGCAGCATCCTCACCCGCAGCGGTGGCTACTTCCAGGTCTTCAGCCAATTTCGCAAAGCCTGTTACGAACGCTTGCACCTGGGCCTGCCAGGCCTTCGGCCGCTGCTAACACCCCAGACACCACTGGCGGTCGCCAGCGATGCGATCCCCACTCAGGTGCCGGGTTTCGCCGTGCCACCTGCCAGCCTGAGCGATCTCTGGCCTGCCGGTGAAACCGAAGCCCATGACCGCCTGCAGCGCTTTATCGATGAAGCCGTTGATGACTACCAGCTGCAACGGGACTTTCCCGCCGTTGCCGGCACCAGCCAACTCTCGCCTTATCTCGCAGCGGGCGTCATCTCCCCTCGCCAGTGCCTGCTGCGTGCCCTGGGGCACAACCACGGCGAGTTTGACAGTGGCAACAGCGGGCTGGTGACCTGGATCAACGAGCTGATCTGGCGTGAGTTCTACAAGCACATCCTCAACGGCTACCCGCGGGTGTCGCGCCACCGCGCCTTCCGCCAGGAAACCGAGGCACTCCCCTGGCGCCACGCACCCGACGAACTGAAAGCCTGGCAGGAAGGCCGCACCGGTATTCCGATCATCGACGCCGCCATGCGTCAACTGCTTGCCACCGGCTGGATGCATAACCGACTACGTATGATCGTGGCGATGTTCCTGACCAAGAACCTGTTGATCGACTGGCGTGAAGGCGAGCGCTTCTTCATGCGTCACCTGATTGATGGCGACCTGGCCGCGAATAACGGTGGCTGGCAGTGGAGCGCCTCTACCGGAACCGATGCGGTGCCTTACTTCCGGATCTTCAATCCGGTCAGCCAATCCCGACGTTTCGACAGCCAAGGCTGGTTTATCAAGCGCTGGTTGCCAGAGCTGGCAGCCTCCGATGAAAAAAACATTCATAGCCCAATGCCACTTGCACCGTTATTTGCTACAAATGATTACCCACAACCCATTGTGGACCTCGGTAGCAGTCGCCAACGCGCCTTGAACGCTTTCAAGAATTTATCCACGCGGCAGGTTGAGGAATCGCCTTTTGAATAACTTCATTGCCAATCGTGTCTGGATTACCGGTACCAGCAACGGTCTTGGGCTGGCGCTGGTCGAGCAGTTACTGGAACAGGGCTCACGAGTAGCTGCCAGTGGCCGGACTTGTGAACTCTTGCAAGACTTTTCCCTGCAGTATCCTGAAAGTTTGCTGTTACTCGACGGCAATCTGAGCGAGCCAGATGAAGCGCAAGAAGCCGCCAGGCAGATCAGCGATCACTGGGGTGCGCTCGACTGCATGATCATCAATGCTGGAACTTGCGACTATCTGGCGATCGATACGCCGGCCCCGGCCATTTTCGAAGGGATTGTCAGCAGCAACCTCAGCGCCACCCGGCACTGCCTGGAAAGTGCCCGGCCCCTGTTGCAAGGCAACAACTCGCCTCAGGTGGTCAGTATTCTCAGCCGCTATTCAGCACTGCAGCTGCATGACCCCAGCCAACCGGCCACGGTGGACAATAGCTTGGTCCAGCTACTCAACAGCCAGCGTGCCGCACTCGCCGCCCAGGCCATAGACCTGACGATCATTGCTCCGATGGATCTGAACTTTGCGCAGGTGACGGAGCCGGTTGCTCCAGAACAATGGACGGCGCACACCGCCGCAGAGGTCATTCTTAATCGCCTGCCTGATCGCCCCGCCAACCTGGTGCTGGAGGCCCTGCACCTGAACGACCTCTGGCCGCTACCCAGGTAGCCTCTCAGCCCTGCAACCCTTGCAGGGCCGACGCAGGTTTATAGCGGCATGCGGTAATGAAGTGCGTAGCTTTCCACGCCATCGTTAGGCGTTTGCAACCCGGCATTGGAATAGTGGATGGCACGCACGCCAACTTCATGGCCACCCGCGAAACGCAGGCCGAAACCGATACGGTCTTCGAACTGGAAAGACGAACCTAGTTCGTTGTCTTCTACCTCGGTGCTAGAGAACGCCGCCACCCCGATACCGATTTCGACATAAGGGTTTACCGACTCGCCCGCAAACTCGTAGACGAATACCGGTGCAACGGAAAGACTGTGATGGCTTGCCGATTCCTGGCCATCCCAATAGGTGTAGCCCGCATCCCAATAACCGGTAATCCGGCCAACACTGGTTTGCCACCAACTGGCATCCCAGTTCGATTGCAGACCCAGGCGATAGGTCATGGTCGATTCGCCGGTCTGTCCAACTGAAAAAGAAATATCTGCCGCTTGAGTTGTAAACGATTGCCCCAGGGTCACGGCTGCAACTGCAGCCAAACAAAGCAGTTTCTTCATGAGAAACGTCCTTTTTCCTAATGCTAATGTTGGTTCTTCTGTCTTGTCGGACAAGATTCTAGATATCGTGACGGCCGTGTTAGTTCATAAGAATGTTCAGTGCCTTATCGCACTTCTTACACTGTGAAGCTTCGCACACTGTCAGATTTATTCCACAACATCGGAAGTATCTTTCGCAAATGTTCCGGGCTTGAACTGGTCCAGAACTGTGCCTCACGCGCAGGGCCATCAGACAGCAAGCGCCGCTCGCCCAGCAGCCGTTGCAACTGGCGGGCGACGGCGGCACCGGTGTCGATAATGGCAATGGATGGCGGCACCATCTGTGCCAGCAGAGGCTTGAGGAAAGGATAATGCGTACAGCCCAGAATCAAGGTGTCGCAGCCCGCTGCAAGCAAGGGCTTCAAATAGCCCTGCAGCAAGTCACGCAGGGCCGGACTGCTCAAATCTCCCGCCTCGATGCACTCGACCAGCCCGGGGCACGGCTGAGTCACTACCTGTACATCGCTGGCAAAGCGGTCGAGCAGCGCCGCGAACTTGGCGCTCTGCAGCGTGCCGGTGGTAGCCAGCACCCCCACCACGCCACTACGGGTGGCGGCAGCAGCGGGTTTTACCGCTGGCTCCATCCCTACCAATGGCCAGTCCGGATAGTGCTCACGCAGGTCGGCTACCGCAGCGACGGTGGCGGTGTTGCAGGCGAGCACCATGGCCTTGGCGCCTTGCTCGCGGAAAAACTCGGCGACCAGGCGGCAACGCTGACGGATGAACTCAGGAGACTTCTCGCCATAGGGAATATGTCCGCAGTCGGCGACGTACAGTAGTGACTCATTGGGCAGCAAGCGCTGGATTTCTGCCAGCACCGACAAACCACCGACACCGGAATCGAAGACGCCGACCGGCGCTGCCGCCTGATCAGTCATCGTGCCCGCCACAGACACTGCACCCCGGATCACGCTTGACGCGCAACTCACGAAAGCGACTGCCCAGCGCATCGATCAGCAACAAGCGCCCAACCAGTGGCTCACCAAAACCTGCCAGAAGCTTGAGCGCTTCAAGGGCTTGCAAGCTGCCCACCAGACCTACCAGCGGACCGACGACCCCGGCTTCGCTACAGGTCAGCTCGGCTTCACTGCCATGACCATAGAGACAGTGGTAGCAGGGGCTTTCAGGGCGACGCGGATCGAACACCGACAACTGCCCTTCCAGGCGAATCGCCGCACCGCTGACCAACGGTTTGCCTTGTGCCACGCAAGTGGCATTGACCGCCTCGCGGGTGGCGAAATTGTCGGTGCAGTCGAGCACCAGGTCGACCGCCTGCACAGCGGCCGTCAGCGAATCTTCATCCAGAGCGCTACGGTGGGCAACCAGGCGCACCTCGGGATTGATCGCCTGCAAACGGTTCAACGCCGAGTCGACCTTGCTCAGCCCCACCGAGGCAGTGTCGTGCAAGACCTGACGCTGCAAATTGGTCAGGTCGACCGTGTCGAAATCCGCCAGGTGCAGTTCACCGACACCCGCCGCCGCCAGGTACAACGCCACGGGCGAACCCAGGCCACCGAGGCCGACGATCAATACCCGGCTGTCTTTGAGCCGCAGTTGCCCGTCGATATCGACCTGAGCCAGGAGGATCTGCCGGCTGTAGCGCAATAGTTCCTGATCACTCAGCACGACAGTCGCCCCAGGCTGATTCGTTCATGGCCGCCGAGATCGATGCGGCTTTCGATTTGTTCGAAGTCGTGCTGAGCCAGCAACTCGCGCACCGCTGCAGCCTGATCGTAACCGTGCTCGAGCAGCAACCAGCCACCCGGCTGCAGATGCGCAGGCGCCTGGCTGATGATCACGCGCAGGTCGTCCAGGCCATCGGCCCCCGCCACCAGCGCGCTGCTCGGTTCAAAGCGCACATCGCCCGCCACCAGGTGCGGATCTTCGGCAGCGATATACGGCGGATTGCTGATGATCAGATCAAAGCGCTCGCCCTTGAGAGCGTCGAACCAGTGGCTGCTGCGTACCTGGACATTGTTCAGTTGCAAGCGCTGGCGGTTGCGCTCGGCCAGGGCCACAGCCTCAAGCACGCGGTCCACCGCCATGACCTGCCACTGCGCCCGCTCGCTGGCCAGGGCCAGGGCAATGGCGCCGGTACCGGTGCCCAGGTCCAGCACGCGAACCGGGCTCAGCGGCAACAGCTCGAGGGCAGTCTCAACCAGCAGCTCGGTGTCCGGACGCGGAATCAGGGTATGCGGTGCGACTTCCAGGTCCAGGTTCCAGAAACCTTGCTGCCCGAGGATGTAGGCCACCGGCTCGCCGCTACGGCGGCGCTGCAGGTACTCGGCGAAGACCAGCGCCGCTTCGCTGCTGACGATCCGCTCAGGCCAGGTGTGCAGGTAACTGCGTGACTTGCCGATGGCGGCCGCCAACAGCAGCTCGACATCCAGGCGCGCGGTTGGCGAATCCGGTAGCTCCGCGGCGCGGAGCAGGCTGGCGATAATCGTCATTTACTCACCCAGTGCAGCCAGTTGGTCAGCCTGATACTCGGCCAGCAGCGGTTCGATCACCGCGTCCACGCCGCCGGCCAGGACATCATCGAGGGAATACAAGGTCAGGTTGATACGGTGATCCGTAACCCGGCCCTGTGGATAGTTGTAGGTACGAATCCGCTCGGAGCGGTCGCCCGAGCCGACCAGCAGCTTGCGCTCGCTGGCAATGGCATTCTGCGCAGCGCTGGTCTGCATGTCGTTGAGCTTGGCCGACAGCCAGGACATCGCCCTTGCACGGTTCTTGTGCTGGGAACGCTCTTCCTGACACTCGACCACAATACCTGTAGGCAAGTGGGTAATGCGCACCGCCGAGTCGGTCTTGTTGATGTGCTGACCACCGGCGCCGGAGGCACGGTAGGTATCCACGCGCAAGTCGGCCGGATTGATCTCGATCGCCACATGTTCGTCAGGCTCGGGCAGTACCGCCACGGTGCAGGCCGAGGTGTGGATACGGCCCTGGGATTCGGTTTCCGGCACACGCTGAACACGGTGGGCACCGGACTCGAACTTCAGTTTGCCATAGACATAGTCGCCCTCGACCCGGGCGATGATTTCTTTGTAGCCGCCGTGTTCGCCCTCGTTTTCCGAGAGAATTTCCAGGCGCCAGCCACGACGTTCGGCGTAGCGCGAATACATGCGGAACAGGTCGCCGGAGAAAATCGCCGCCTCGTCACCGCCGGTACCGGCGCGGATTTCCAGGAACACGTTGCGCCCGTCGTTGGGATCCTTGGGCAGCAGCATGCGCTGCAGCTGGTTCTCCAGTTCGGCCAGTTGCTCCTTGGCTTCGCGTACTTCCTCTACGGCCATTTCGCGCAGGTCGGGGTCGCTATCCTTGAGCAGCGCCTGGGCACCGGCCAGGTCGTCCTGCACCTTGCGCCACTGGGCGTAAGCCGCAGCCACGGGCTCGACTTCGGCATATTCGCGGGAATAGGCGCGAAAGCGGGTCTGGTCGGAAATGACTTCAGCATCACCCAGCAGGGCGGTCAATTCCTCGAAACGGTCCTGGAGGGTGTCCAGCTTATTGAGCAGCGACGCTTTCATTGCGGGGTTTTATCCGTCGAACCCTCATTGAGGGCAAAGAGTTCCTGAGCCATGGCCAACGCATCGAGGCGGCCTTCGGCAGAGAGCTTTTTCAGTTGCACACTGGGTGCATGGAGCAATTTGTTGGTCAGCCCGCGCGCCAGTTGCACCAGCACCTCTTCGGCGCTGCCACCATTGGCCAGCATGCGCTGGGCCTTTTGCAGTTCTTCGTCGCGCAGGCGTTCGCTCTGCTGACGGTATGCCTTGAGCACATCCACCGCCGCCAGCTCGCGCAGGCGCAGCATGAAATCTTCAGCGCCCACCGAGACCAGCTCTTCGGCGGCCTGGGCAGCGCCCTGGCGGCTCTTGAGGTTCTCGGCGACCACATCGTGCAGGTCATCGACGGTATACAGGTAGACGTCGTCCAGCTCACCGACTTCTGGCTCGATATCGCGCGGCACGGCGATATCGACCATGAAGATCGGCTTGTGCCGGCGCTGCTTCAGCGCACTTTCCACCGCACCCTTGCCGAGGATCGGCAACTGGCTGGCAGTGGAACTGATGACGATATCGCTGTTGACCAGCTCCTGCGGAATATCCGCCAGCAACACCGCATGGGCGCCAAACTGCTCGGCCAGGGTACTGGCCCGCTCCAGGGTGCGGTTGGCGACCACGATACGCCGTACGCCCTGCTCGTGCAGGTGTCGCGCCACCAGGGTGATGGTTTCGCCGGCGCCAATCAACAGCGCCTGGCTGCGACCCAGGTCGCTGAAGATCTGTTTGGCCAGGCTGACAGCGGCAAAGGCCACCGACACCGGGTTTTCGCCGATGGCGGTATCGGTGCGCACCTGTTTGGCGGCACTGAAGGTTGCCTGGAACAACCGGCCAAGCAGCGGGCCGATGGTCCCGGCTTCGCGCGCCACGGCGTAGGCAGACTTCATCTGCCCGAGAATCTGCGGCTCGCCAAGCACCAGCGAGTCGAGCCCGGACGCCACCCGCATCATGTGCCGGACCGCATCATGGTCCTCATGAATGTAGGCGCTGGCGCGCAGTTCATCGAGGCTCAGCTTATGGTATTCGGCCAGCCAGCGCAGAATGCTCTCTGCTGCCAGGTGGTCCTGCTCTATATAGAGCTCGCTGCGGTTACAGGTCGAAAGGATCGCAGCCTCACGGCTGGCGGTCAGTCGGCAGAGCTGCTGCAAGGCGTCCACCAGCTGCTCAGGTGTAAACGCCACGCGCTCGCGTACGTCTACCGAGGCAGTCTTATGGTTGATACCGAGGGCAAGAAAGGCCATGCAAGGTCGCTGATTATGACGAGAAGCCGATAATTGTCCTACTTCGCAGGTTTCAGAACAACCACCGCTCGCTATTGTCTCTATAGTCTACCTCTACCGAGACCTTCGCTTATGGGTTTGCCCCGGCGCTTGTGTCATGATGATCCGACCGCTGGTAAGCCGCCCAAATCCTCACTATGAATAGATCCTACGCGTTATTCCTTGCCTTGGCCCTGCTCCAGGGCTGCCAGACCCTGGCCCCCGACTCGACGGATGCCCAGGCGCCTGCCCTCGATGTCGCACAAAAGCCGGCGGACAAGCCGGTGGTCTATGGGTCGTTTACCCAGGAAACCGTGTACAACCTGTTGAGTGCGGAACTGGCCGGCCAGCGCAATCGCTTTGACATAGCCCTGGACAACTATGTCAGTGAGGCAATCAAAACCCAGGATCCCGGCATTTCCGAGCGCGCCTACCGCATTGCCGAATACCTCGGCGCCGATCAATCCGCCCTGGATACCGCACTGATCTGGGCGAAAAACGCTCCGGACAACCTCGATGCGCAACGCGCTGCTGCCATCCAGCTGGCACGCGGGGGCCGCTACGACGACTCCATGGTCTACATGGAGAAAGTGCTGCAGGGCAAAGGCGACACCCATTTCGATTTCCTCGCCCTGTCGGCCGCCGAAACCGACCAGGACACCCGCGACGGCCTGCAAAAGAGCTTCGATCGCCTGCTGCAGAAATACCCGGACAATGGCCAGCTGGTATTCGGCAAGGCCTTGCTTCTGCAGCAGGACGGTAATTCCCAGGCGGCACTGGACTTGCTTGAAGCGCATCCGCCCGAGGAAGGCGAGATCGCTCCGGTGCTGCTGCGCGCGCGCCTGCTGCAAAGCGTGGGCCGCGGCGAAGAAGCCCTGCCGCTGCTGCAGAAAACCATCCGCCAGAACCCGGACGACAAGCGTCTGCGCCTCACCTATGCCCGCACCCTGGTGGAACAGGATCGCCTGGACGACGCCAAAGTCGAGTTTGCCAGCCTGCTCGAGCAATACCCGGATGACGACGAGCTGCGGTACTCCCTGGCCCTGATCTGCCTGGAAACCAAGAACTGGGATGAAGCGACCGGGTACCTGCAAGAACTGATCGAGCGCGACAGTCACGTCGACTCGGCGCACCTGAACCTGGGGCGCATCCATGAAGAACGCAACCAGCCGCAGGCAGCCCTGGACGAATACGCCCAGGTCGGGCCGGGCAACGACTTTCTGCCGGCACAACTGCGCCAGGCCGACATCCTTGTGGCCAATGGCCGTAGCACAGAAGCGTCACGGCGCCTGGCGCTGGCCCGCGACACCCAGCCGGACTACGTCATCCAGCTGTACCTGATCGAAGCAGAGGCACTGGGTAACAACGACAAGGACGCCCAGGCCCTGCAAGTACTGGAACAGGCCCTGAAGCAGTACCCGGACGACAACAACCTGCTGTACACCCGCGCCATGCTGGCCGAAAAGCGCAACGACCTGGCCCAGATGGAAAAGGACCTGCGCAGCATCATTGCCCGCGAGCCGGAAAACGCCATGGCCCTCAACGCCCTGGGCTACACCCTGGCCGACCGCACCACGCGCTATGCCGAAGCCAAGGCACTGATCGACAAGGCTCACCAGATCAACCCGGACGACCCCGCGGTGCTCGACAGCCTGGGTTGGGTCAACTATCGCATGGGCAATCTCGACGAAGCCGAGCGCCTGCTGCGCCAGGCCCTGGAGCGCTTCCCCGACCACGAAGTCGCCGCGCACCTGGGCGAAGTGCTCTGGGCCAACGGCAAACGCCGCGAAGCACGCCAGATCTGGGCCAAAGCCATCGAAGCCCAACCCGACAGCCCTATCCTGCGCAAGACCGTCTTGCGCCTGACCGGTTCCGAGACTCTTTAAGCCTATGTTTTTGCGCCACTGCATCACCTTCAGCCTGATCGCCCTGCTCGCCGGTTGTGCCGGCTTCGGTTCCCGTGAAGCCCTCCAGGGCCAGGGCAGCCCGGAATTGTGGCGCGAGCACAAACAACAGCTGAGCACCCTCGACGGCTGGCAGATCAACGGCAAGGTCGGGATCCGCGCCCCCAAAGATTCCGGCAGCGGTACCCTGTTCTGGCTGCAGCGCCAGGATTACTACGACATTCGCCTGTCCGGCCCGCTGGGCCGTGGCGCCGCACGCCTGACCGGTCGCCCGGGCGGGGTTGTGCTTGAGGTTGCCAACCAGGGCCGCTTCGAAGCGAAAAGCCCGGAGGCCCTGCTCGCAGAACAGCTCGGCTGGGAATTGCCGGTATCGCACCTGGTCTGGTGGGTACGCGGCCTGCCCGCACCGGACAGCAAGAGCCAGCTGACCCTGGGCCGCGACAGCCGCCTGGCCAGCCTCAAGCAGGACGGCTGGGACGTACAGTACCTGAGCTATACCGAGCAGAACGGCTACTGGCTGCCCGAGCGCCTCAAGCTGCACGGGCAAAATATCGACGTGACCCTGGTGGTCAAGGACTGGCAGCCGCGCCAGCTGGGGCACTGATATGACCCAGCTGACCCTGCCGGCCCCGGCCAAGCTCAACCTGATGCTGCACATTCTTGGTCGCCGCGACGATGGCTACCACCTGCTGGAAACCCTCTTCCAGTTTCTCGACTACGGCGATGAGCTGTCGTTTGCCGCGCGCGAAGACGGCGAAATCCGCCTGCACAGCGATATCGAAGGCGTCCCCCATGACAGCAACCTGATCGTCAGGGCCGCCCGTAAACTGCAGGCCCTGAGCGGCTGCACACAAGGCGCCGACATCTGGCTGAAAAAAATCCTGCCCATGGGCGGCGGCATCGGCGGTGGCAGTTCGGATGCCGCCACCACCCTGCTCGGTCTCAATCACCTGTGGCAGCTTGGGTGCAGCGAAGACCAACTGGCAGAACTGGGCCTGAGCCTGGGCGCCGACGTGCCGGTTTTCGTCCGTGGCCACGCGGCATTCGCCGAAGGCGTCGGCGAGATCCTCACCCCGGCAGACCCGGAAGAACCCTGGTATGTCGTGCTGGTGCCACAAGTATTTGTAAGTACAGCAGAAATTTTTTCACATCCGCAGTTGACACGTGATTCCTTGCCCCTTAAGATGCGCCCCGTTCCCAAGGGAAACAGTCGAAATGACTGCCAACCGGTAGTAGAGCAGAGTTACCCAGAAGTACGTAACTCACTGAGTTTGCTAAGCAAATTCACTGATGCTAGGCTCACCGGAACTGGAAGTTGTGTGTTTGGGGCCTTCCCAAGCAAAGCTGAAGCTGATAAAGTTTTGGCCCTTCTTGCAGATACCCAAACAGGATTTGTAGCAAAGGGAAGCAACATTTCAATGTTGCATCGCAAGCTGCAAAGTCTGCTCTAGGAATCGAGTACAAGGTACTCGCAGCAACAAATACAGGGGCGTCGCCAAGCGGTAAGGCAGCAGGTTTTGATCCTGCCATGCGTTGGTTCGAATCCAGCCGCCCCTGCCATTTTCCTTATACTCATCCAGGTATACCCTCAGCCTTCAGGTACTGCGCGTGTCCAAGATGATGGTCTTTACGGGGAACGCTAACCCCGATCTGGCTCGGCGTGTCGTACGTCAGCTGCATATCCCTCTCGGTGACGTCTCTGTCGGTAAATTCTCCGACGGCGAAATCAGCACTGAGATCAATGAAAATGTTCGTGGTAAAGACGTTTTCATTATTCAGCCGACTTGCGCGCCAACCAACGATAATCTGATGGAACTGGTAGTGATGGCTGATGCCTTCCGCCGCTCCTCAGCGTCTCGAATCACTGCCGTGATTCCTTACTTCGGATATGCCCGCCAGGATCGCCGTCCGCGTTCGGCGCGTGTAGCTATCAGCGCCAAAGTCGTCGCTGACATGCTCACCGTCGTTGGTATCGACCGTGTTCTCACTGTCGACCTGCACGCTGACCAGATCCAGGGTTTCTTCGATATTCCGGTAGATAACATCTACGGCTCCCCCGTTCTGGTGGATGACATCGAAGACCAGCGTTTCGAGAATCTCATGATCGTGTCCCCGGACATCGGCGGCGTCGTGCGTGCACGTGCTGTTGCCAAGTCCCTGGGCGTCGATCTGGGTATCATCGACAAACGCCGTGAAAAGGCCAATCACTCCGAAGTGATGCATATCATCGGCGACGTCGAAGGACGTACCTGTATTCTCGTCGACGACATGGTCGATACCGCCGGCACCCTGTGCCATGCGGCCAAGGCCCTGAAAGAACACGGCGCTGCCAAGGTTTACGCCTACTGCACGCACCCTGTCCTGTCGGGTCGGGCGATCGAGAATATCGAGAACTCCGTGCTGGACGAACTGGTGGTTACCAATACCATCCCGTTGTCCGCAGCTGCACAAGCCTGTGACCGTATCCGTCAACTGGATATCGCACCGGTAGTTGCTGAAGCGGTTCGCCGCATCAGCAATGAAGAATCGATCAGCGCGATGTTCCGCTGAGGGTTTTGCCCTCGCGAACCTTTCGTTGACGAAAAGCGCCCCGCCCCAACACCTGTTGTTGGGGCGGGGCTTTTTTGCCCACCCCGTTTGGCGCTGGTCGCAAACGCCTGCGGGAGATGGCTATTTTGGAGATACAAAATGACTGATTTCATCCTGAACGCCCAAGCGCGTACCGACCTGGGGAAAGGTGCGAGCCGCCGCCTGCGTCGTCTCGCCTCTTCCGTTCCTGCTGTAGTTTACGGCGGTGACAAAGAGCCAGTTTCCATCACCATGCTGGCTAAAGAAGTTGCCAAGCTGTTCGAAAACGAAGCTGCTTTCAGCCACGTTATCGAGCTGAACATCGACGGCAAGAAAGAAAACGTCGTTGTCAAAGCCATGCAGCGTCACCCAGCCAAGCAGTTCATCATGCACGCTGACTTCGTCCGCGTTGTTGCTGGCCAGAAACTGACCGCTATCGTTCCGGTGCACTTCATCAACGAAGAAGCTCCGATCAAGAAAGGCGGCGAAATCTCCCACGTAGTGGCTGAGATCGAAGTTTCCTGCGAAGCCAAAGACCTGCCTGAGTTCATCGAAGTCGACCTGGCCAAAGCCGAAGTCGGCACCATCATTCACCTGTCGGACCTCAAAGCTCCGAAAGGCGTTGAGTTCGTTGCTCTGGCCCACGGTGATGACAAAGCTGTTGCCAACGTTCACGCTCCGCGTGTTGCGCCTGAAGCTGCAGAAGGCGCTGCCGAGTAATCTACTCAGCACGCCGGCGTTGATCGGGTTACAGTGCCCCGCACTGTAACCCCCAACTCCAAGGAAGAGCCCCTGACGTGACCGCCATCCAACTGATCGTCGGCCTGGGAAACCCTGGCCCCGAATACGAACAGACCCGGCATAACGCAGGGGCTCTTTTCGTAGAACGCATTGCCAGCGCCCAGCGTGTCAACCTGACCGCTGACCGCAAGTATTTCGGCCTGACGGCTAAATTCAGCCATCAGGGCAAAGACGTTCGTCTACTGATTCCGACCACCTACATGAACCGCAGCGGCCAGGCCGTTGCTGCACTGGCGAACTTTTTCCGCATCCCGCCAGATGCCATCCTGGTGGCCCACGACGAACTCGACCTGCCGCCCGGCGTCGCCAAGCTCAAGAAAGGCGGCGGCCATGGTGGGCACAACGGCCTGCGCGACATCATTGCGCAGCTCGGCAACAACCAAGACTTTCACCGTCTGCGGCTTGGCATCGGCCACCCGGGTGACAGCAGCAGGGTCTCCGGTTTCGTCCTGGGCAAGGCGCCGCGCGCCGAACAGGAAAAGCTGGACGCCAGTATCGATTTTGCCCTCGGCGTGCTGCCGGACATCCTCGCCGGCGACTGGACGCGTGCGATGAGAGAGCTGCACAGCCAGAAGGCCTGACTCCACGAAGAGGGATTCACCATGGGTTTCAATTGCGGCATCGTCGGTCTGCCCAACGTCGGCAAGTCCACCCTGTTCAACGCCTTGACCAAATCCGGTATCGCGGCTGAGAACTTCCCCTTCTGCACCATCGAGCCGAACAGCGGCATCGTACCGATGCCTGATGCGCGTCTGGATGCGCTGGCGGCCATCGTCAAGCCGAACCGCGTACTGCCGACCACCATGGAATTCGTCGACATCGCCGGCCTGGTTGCCGGTGCCTCGAAAGGTGAAGGCCTGGGCAACAAGTTCCTGGCCAACATCCGCGAAACCGACGCCATTGCTCACGTGGTGCGCTGCTTCGAAGACGAGAACGTGATTCACGTCTCCAACAGCGTCGACCCCAAGCGCGACATCGAGATCATCGACCTGGAACTGATCTTCGCCGACCTCGACAGCTGCGAGAAGCAACTGCAGAAGGTTGCGCGTAATGCCAAGGGCGGCGACAAGGATGCCCTGGCCCAGAAAGCCATCCTCGAAAAACTGATCCCGCACTTCACCGAAGGCAAGCCTGCGCGCAGCCTGATGAAGAACATGGCAGACGACGAAAAGGCACTGATCCGTGGCTTCCACCTGCTGACCAGCAAGCCGGTGATGTACATCGCCAACGTCGCTGAAGACGGCTTCGAGAACAACCCGCACCTGGACGTCGTGCGCGCCATCGCCGAAGAAGAAGGCGCCGTAGTCGTACCAGTGTGCAACAAGATCGAAGCGGAAATCGCCGAGCTCGACGAAGGCGAAGAAAAGGACATGTTCCTCGAGGCCCTGGGCCTGGAAGAGCCTGGCCTTAACCGCGTGATCCGCGCAGGTTACGGCCTGCTCAACCTGCAGACCTACTTCACTGCCGGTGTTCAGGAAGTCCGCGCCTGGACCGTGCGTGTCGGCGCCACTGCCCCTCAGGCGGCAGGCGTGATCCACACCGATTTCGAGAAAGGCTTCATCCGTGCCGAAGTAGTCGCCTATGACGACTTCATCCAGTACAAGGGTGAAGGCGGCGCGAAAGAGGCTGGCAAATGGCGTCTGGAAGGCAAGGATTACATCGTCAAGGACGGTGACGTGATGCACTTCCGCTTTAACGTCTAAGCCGCCTGCGGGTCCTGCTGGGCCCCGATGCACACAAAACCCCTTGAGGATATCCGCCTCAAGGGGTTTTTCTTTTCCATTGAGCCGCGTCAGGCCCCTCTGAGACCACCCTGTCTATACTCAGAACCACTTTCACTGATGAGGTATCGGCGCATGGCAAAGAAGAAAGAAAAAGAGCATAACGCAGAGCGTCTACCCCGCAAGGAATACGAAAAAGAACTCAAAGCCCTGCATGTCGAACTGGTCAAGCTACAACAGTGGGTGACGGCCAAGGGCTTGAAAGTCTGCATCGTCTTCGAGGGGCGTGACGGCGCCGGCAAAGGTGGCACCATCAAGGCCATCACCGAGCGTGTCAGCCCGAGGGTATTCCGCGTTGTCGCACTGCCGGCACCGACCGAGCGGGAAAAGAGCCAGATTTATGCCCAGCGCTATATTCAGCACATGCCCTCAGCTGGCGAAGTGGTGATCTTCGACCGCAGCTGGTACAACCGCGCCGGGGTCGAGCGGGTAATGGGCTTCTGCTCCGACGACCAGGCGAAAAAATTCCTGGCGGTGACCCCGCTGTTCGAAAAGATGCTGGTCGAGTCCGGCATCATCGTCATCAAGTACTGGCTGGAAGTCAGCGCCGAAGAGCAGCAACGACGCCTGGAAGAACGCATCACCGATGGTCGCAAAATCTGGAAGCTCTCCCCCATGGACCTGAAATCGTTCAGCCGCTGGGACGACTACACCCGCGCACGCGATGAGATGTTTGCTGCCACCGATTCTTCCTGGGCTCCATGGTACATGGCGCACTCTGAAGACAAACGACGGGTCCGCCTGAACATCATCAGCCACTTGCTCAAGCAGGTTCCCTACAAGGACATCACCCACGACCAGCAGATCAAGCTGCCAAAGCGCGGCAAAATCGGCAGCTACAAGAGTGCCGACTACCCGTTCCGCCTGATTCCCGAGCGTTTCTGAGCAGGATTGCAGCCCCCATCAAAGTGATGATGGGCATCTCGGCTTAGCCCGCAACTGCAAGGCGTCTGGCCTTGCGGTTGGCGCTGCGGGCAAAGCACACGAACAACGCGGCCATTATCGCCAGCGCCATGGGCAAACCATGGGGTGCGACATCCATGGCCGCACCGCTGACCAGCGGCCCGACCAGGCTGCCAACGCCCCACAACAACCCAACACTGGCATTCGCGGTCACCAAATCCTGACCCTTGAACTGCTGGCCAATCAACACCAGTGCCAAGGTATAGACACCTCCGGCAACGGCCCCCAGCACTACCAGGGCCGGCCACAGCAGCCACTGCACCTGCAGCAGCCAGGGCAAGGCCAGGCCGATCAGCATCGCCACCACGCCACACACCAGATGCACCAGGGTCCGTTCGCTGCGGTCAGCCAACCACCCCAGGGGCAGCTGGAACAGCATGTCGCCGGTGAGGATCACTGTCACCATCAACGCCGCCACCCCCACGGCAAAACCGTGACTTGAGGCGTACACCGGCATCAGCGAGAGAATCACCGCATCGAAGAACGAGAAGAACAGCACCCCCATGCACAACGCCGGCGCCACGCGGAAAAAGCCTGCCAGGGAGAAGCTCTTGCCGCCCTCCTCGCCATGCTCGACGTGATCGTTGGGCACTGTCAGCACAATACACAGCAACGCCAGGCCGTAGCAGGCGGTAACCACTGCGGTCACCCATGCGCTCTGCGCACCGACCAGCGCCAGCATGGCTGGGCCGAGCATCTGAAAGCCGGTGAACGCGGTGGCGTACAGCGCCATGACCTTGCCGCGGTTGTGTTCTTCGCTCAGTTCATTGACCCAGGACTCGCCGAGAATGATCGCGATGCCCATGCCGATGCCCAGGCCCAAGCGCAACAGCGCCAGCAGGTAGATCGAGGAAAAGGCCCACTCCAGCAGGCCGATACTCAAAGCACACAGGCCGAAGCACAGCAGGTAGATGGCTCTTCGTGTCAGGTGCCGGCAGCAGGCATCGACCATGAACGCCGAGAGCATCATCCCCGCCGCCGGAATGGCCGAGAGAATGCCGATCTGCAAGGTACTGGCGCCTGCTTCGAGCAGACGCAGTGACACCAAAGGCAGGCTCGCCCCGAGGCTGAAACCGACCACCGACACGGCGAACAACAGGCCCGCCAGAAAACGCTTGTTCATTACAACTCCACCACTGGCGCAAGAACGAAGTCGTCCTGGGCCAGCTCATACATGACCTTAAAGAGTTCAGGTGCAGGCAAGCTCGACCACGGCGATGCCGGGCGTGCTATTTACCGCGTCAGAGAGTGAACGCGGGTGGAGAGAAGGTGAAGGCGAACAACACGCTGCGCCGACGCTTGAGTACCGTGTCACACGGCCAGTTGCACCACGCGGCCTGGGCTGCGGGTGGTGGCATCGTGTAACAACTGCAAGAGCGGCTCATGCATCAGCAACCGTCGGAAAAGGGAGGCGCACTCTAGGGGATGCACACGGCACGCGTCAATGTGCAGCGGAATAGTTGTAAAAGCGATTGAGATAAGTCGCTTATTAGAGAACTGGATTCAACAATCGGAAGAAAACACATCCAAGATAAGAATAAAAATCTTTTATAGCCTATGGGGACTCTTCGTCCGTCGGATTCCAGTCCATGACTCAAGTATTGAATCATCCCCAGACCACTAGCGCTCCCCAAGGCGCCAGCGGCTTCTCCATCGCACTGCTGGCGGTGGCTGCGTTCGTCATTGTGACGACCGAGTTTCTGATAATCGGATTGCTGCCCGCTCTGGCCCGTGACCTGCATATTTCAATCCCTGTTGCTGGCCAACTGGTCACACTCTTCGCGTTCACGGTCATGCTGTTCGGCCCACCCTTGACCGCGGCGCTGGCTCACATCGAACGCAAGCGGCTGTTCATCTTCATCATGGTGGTGTTCGCAGCGTCCAACGCCCTCGCCGCAATGGCGCCCAACATCTGGATACTCAGCCTGGCGCGCTTCATCCCTGCCGTGCTGCTGCCGGTGTTCTGGGGAACGGCAAGTGAAACCGCAAGCCAGCTGGTTGGCCTCGAACGTGCCGGGCGTGCAGTGTCTCAAGTCTATCTGGGGATTGCTGCCGCCACCTTGTTCGGCATTCCGCTGGGCACGGTCGCAGCCAACATGATTGGCTGGCGTGGTGCGTTCTGGGGGCTGGCGGTACTGTCGCTGGTCATGACCGTGCTGCTGGCTGTATTCATGCCCAGGCTGGCGCGCCCGCAGCGTACCGGTTTTCTCAAGCAACTGAGCATCCTCGGCGACCGCCGCTTTGTCGCCAATGTGATCCTCTCGGTTGTCGTGTTTACCGCGATGTTCACTGCCTATACCTACCTGGCAGACCTGCTGGAACGCCTGGCGGGCATCGAGCCGGTAGCGGTCGGTTGGTGGCTGATGGGCTTTGGTGCAATCGGACTGCTCGGCAACTGGCTTGGTGGCCACTTCGTCGACCGCAATCCACTGGGCGCTACCGCTGTCTTCGTGCTGATACTGGGTATCGGCATGGCGATCAGCATCCCGCTGGCAAGCTCCTACCTCTGGCTCGCGGTTGCATTGACGGTATGGGGCATCGCCTACACCGCCTTGTATCCGGTTTGCCAGGTTCGTGTCATGAAGGCTGCCACCCACGCCCAGGCACTGGCCGGTACGTTGAACGTCTCGGCCGCCAATGCCGGTATCGGCCTTGGGGCGATCATTGGCGGCTACAGCATTGAACACGGCGGACTCGCCAGCATTGGCTATGTCGCAGCCGGCATTGCCTTGCTGGCGGTGCTGATGGCCGCGGCAATGGCCCGAATCAAGCAAGTACCGTTGGCACTCACCCCAACCGCAACAGACCTGCATTGATGCCACACTCCGAGCCTCGCAGTGCGGTTGGAGCGGATCAGCATTCCACGAGATGATGAACGCTCCACCGAAGTACATCGACGAGCCATTCAAGGATCGACAATGAGGCTTACAGAGCACCTCAAAGGCATCGAAGTTTTTGTAGCGGCAGCAGATTCCGGCAGTTTTACCGCCGCCGCCACTCAGCTCCACCTGACAACATCGGCGGTCAGCAAAGGTATCGCACGTCTGGAGGCCCGGCTGGGAACACGCTTGTTCGAGCGCACGACGCGCAGTCTCAACCTGACCGATGCAGGCGATGCGTTCTACCTCACCTGCACCCGGATCCTGGCCGAACTCGAAGAGGCCCAGACCGTCCTGGCAGCCGAACGCAACGAGCCTGCGGGACGCTTGCGCGTCGATGTCCCGGTAACTTTCGGCCGCCAGCATGTGATGCCGCTTCTGCTCAATTTCACCGAAAACAACCCACGGCTGCGATTGCATACTTCGTTCACCGATCGCTTCGTCGATGTCATTGAAGAAGGTATCGATCTGGCCGTGCGCATCGGCAGCATTGATCAACTCCCGGACCTGCTCGCCCACCTGCCTATCGGTCAGGAGCGCCTGATCCTCTGCGCGGCACCGCAATACTTGCGCCAGCATGCCCCGATCATCAACAGCCGAGACCTCGATCAGCACGAATATGTGATGTATGGACGGGCGGACGGCAGCATCAGCCCCTGGCATTTTGCCGGGTCCGACCGGCAGATAGAGCGTCGGGCCATGAACGGCAGAATCGTCCTCGGTAGTGGCGAAGCACAGGTTCAAGCGGTCAAAGGCGGCTACGGCATTGCGCAGCTGGCCACCTGGATGATCAGGGACGAGTTGCAGCGTGGCGAACTGGTGGAGATCCTTCCTGAACTGTCTACAGCCGGGTTACCCGTCAGTCTGGTCTGGCCACGCAGCCGCCAACTTCTTCCAAAAGTTGATGCCTTGTCGAAGTTCCTCGCTTGTCACCTGCCTTCAACGCTTTCCAGTGGACGGCAACAGGATCGCCAGTAGACCGAACAGCGGCAGGTAAGAGCACAGGCTGTAGACGTACTCGATACCTTTGAGGTCGGCCAGGTAGCCCAACAACGCCGCACCGATACCGCCAAAACCGAACATCAGGCCGAAGAAAATCCCGGCGATCATGCCGACATTGCCCGGCACCAGCTCCTGGGCATAAACCACAATGGCCGAGAACGCCGACGCCAGGATAAAGCCGATGATCACGCTCAGGACGCTGGTCCAGAACAGGTCCGCGTATGGCAGCAACAGGGTGAACGGCGCCACGCCGAGGATCGAGAACCAGATCACTGCCTTGCGCCCGATGCGGTCGCCGATCGGCCCGCCGAAGAACGTCCCGGCGGCCACCGCACCGAGGAACAGGAACAGGTGCAGTTGCGAACTGGCCACCGACAGGTCGAACTTCTCGATCAGGTAAAAGGTGAAGTAACTGGTAAGGCTGGACATGTAGAAATACTTGGAGAACACCAGCAGCCCCAGCACCACCAACGCACCGGTCACGCGCCCGCGCGATAGGCCGTGAGTGGCCGCCTGGCCGGCCTTGGCCTTGAACAGGTTCAGGTGTTCGCGGTACCAGCGGCTCAAGCCATAGGTCACCAGCACCGCAAATACAGCGAACAGGCCAAACCAGGCGACATTGCCCTGGCCGAACGGAATGATGATCGCTGCTGCCAGCAAAGGACCAAACGCAGAGCCGGCATTACCCCCCACCTGAAAGGTCGACTGCGCCAGCCCGAAGCGCCCGCCCGAGGCCAGCCGGGCAATGCGCGAGGTTTCCGGATGGAACGTCGAAGAGCCGATTCCCACCAGCGCCGCCGCCAGCAGAATCATCGGAAAGCTGCCGACATACGCCAGCATGACGATCCCCACCAGCGTGCACAGGGTGCCCAGTGGCAGCAGGTTCGGCATCGGCTTGCGATCGGTGTAGAAACCCACCCAGGGCTGCAGCAGCGAGGCGGTGATCTGGAAGGTCAGGGTAATCATCCCCACCTGGGCAAAACTCAGCCCGTAGTTGGCCTTGAGCATGGGATAGATCGACGGCAGCACCGCCTGGATCAGGTCGTTGATCAGGTGCGCCAGGGCGCAAGCGGCGATGATCCGCATGACCAGCGGGCTGCTCTGGGCAGGCGTGGCGCTGGCGGGGGAAATGGACGAGGCACTGCTTACAGCCATGACAAGGTCTTCCATCCGGTGGTTGGGATCCAATTATCCAGAATTCGTTAGCAAGCGCACTATTCTTTTCGACGAACGTGATTTCGACATTCTTGCTAATGATTCTCAATAGCTATAGCATTTTGTACGTTTCCCAGCCCTTGCTTCCCGCCCAGAGCATCGCACTGCCATGAACTCTTCCCCCACCTCAGTACTACCGACCGAGCCTGGCTACCGGGCACACAAAGCGCAACGGCGCGAGGCCCCGCGCTCCTGGCTGGGCTGGACCGTCGCCGCCTGTGTTTTGCTGGTCGGCGCGCTGGTGTCGATGGTGCAGCTTCCTTACCTGCAACGCCTGAACAGCGATGTGGCCAGCGCCGCTGGCGAGCGTCGGCAGATCCAGCTGGCCGACGGTTCGAAACTGATGCTCGACAGCGCCAGCGCGGTGGATGTCGACCTGCGCGGACCGCTACGCAAGGTGCGCCTGGTTCAGGGGCAGGTGTTCCTCGACGTGATCCATGATGGCCGCCCCTTTGTGGTCGAAGTCGATGACACCCGGATTCAGGTGCTTGGCACACGTTTCGCGGTCAGCCGTGGTCGTGACCGCAATGAAGTGATCCTGCTCAAGGGCAAAGTGGAGGTCAGCAGCGCTTTCGGCGAAAAGCGCATGCTTGCTCCTGGCCAGCGCCTGAACTTGCGCGGCGGCCGTCTGGGCCAGGTCGAAAGTGTCGATGCCGAACGCCTGCTGGCCTGGCGTGACGGTCAGTTGCGTGTTCGCGATGTGCCGTTGCGCGATGTCTTGCAACGGCTGGCCGACTACCAGGGCAGCCGCCTGCTGCTGCTCGATGAACAGGCCGGCCGACGCCTGGTCAGTGGTCACTTCAACCTCGATCAGGCCGCCGATGCCTTCGCTGCCCTGGCCACCACTGAGCAGTTGCGCACCCACAACCTTGCCGGGCAATTGATCATCGTCCGCTGATCAGCACCGTTGCCACACCACGCAGCTGGTGCTGCTGAGCTACCTGCCCGCTAAGCAGTTGATCGCACGATGAATTTTTTTAAAAAAGAGTGTTGACAGGTATCCGTTTAAAGCGAATAATGCGCGCCAATTGGCTACATAGCTCAGTTGGTTAGAGCATAGCATTCATAATGCTGGGGTCCGGGGTTCAAGTCCCTGTGTAGCCACCAAGTACCGAAAAAGGGCTTACCGCAAGGTAGGCCCTTTTTTTTTGCCTTGTGCAATCAGCAGGGCCTTCAAGGCCGCTCAAGTGAAACCCGCGTGATCAACGGGGGGTAATGCTCAATCCTGATCGGCAAGCTGCGCGCCAACAAACGCAGTGCCCGCTGACTGTCGTCGGCGGGCAGCACCGCAGTGACCCGCAGCAACTCCAGGTCCTTGGGGTCATACATCAAGTAACCCCGATGATTGCGCGCCAGCCGCTCAAGCACCTGGTCCAGGGGCTGATCGCGCACCAGCAGTTGATGTTGCTCCCAGGCCTGCTCAATCCCTGCCGCATCGATAGACTGCAGCGCCCCCGGCCCCGCCGCATCGAAGCGCACCGCCTGCCCGGCCTGAACCACTACGCGTTTGCCAGCGCTGTCGACTTCGGTAGTCGATTCAATCATCGCCACCCAGCTAGAGTCAGGCAACTGTTCTACGACAAAACGGGTACCCAGCGCTCGCACACTGCCGTGTTCGGTCAGCACCAGGAGCGGTCGCGTGGCATCCTTGGCCACATCCAGCCGGATTTCTCCTTGCACCAGGCGCACCGTGCGGCGCTGACCATCGAACTGCAGATCAACGGCGGTACTTCCATCCAGGCTGATACGGCTGCCATCGGGTAGTTGCCGGGTGCTCCATTGGCCGCTGCCGGTGCGGATGTCAGCCAGCAGGTAAGACGGCGGAAACTGCTGCAACGCCAAGCCGATCGGCAACAACAGCAACGCGGCCAGCGCCAGGGCCTTGATCGGCTGTCGGGCTGCACGCCGCCGAGCAAGGCTGTCGAGGACCGCCCGCGCCGGTTCACCCGGCAGATCGCGCAGCGCCGCCATGCTGCCCTGCAAACGCTCGATAGCCTGCAGATGCTCAGGGTCGGCGTCGAGCCAGTCACGAAAGGCATTGCGCTCGGCAGCGCCGACTTCACCCTCCAGGCGCACCAGCCATTCGGCCGCCTCTTGCAGCACTTGTGCAGAAGGTGATTTGTTCATAGGCATCGGCACCGAGCAGACGCATGAAGGTTTCCTGCGCCATGTCCGCAGTGTTGTGCGGGTAATCCTGCTCTTCAGCGCACGTTGGCCAGTACTACCGCCAGCCCCAGACCGATCAGGGCCACACCGATCACCCGATCGACCAGCAACTGCCGATCAAGCATGACCCGACGCAAGGATGCCGAGGAGAAGAACAGCGCGACCAGGCTGAACCACAACCAGTGGGCCACAGACATGAACAGACCATAACCAAGACTGGTCGCCAGCGAACTGCCCGGTTGCACCACCTGAGTGTAGGCACTGACCACGAACAGCATGGTCTTGGGATTGAGGGCATTGGTCAGAAAACCGGAGCGAAAGGCTGCGAACACACCAAGCTGGCTGGAAGCTGTGCCGCCTTCAAGGGAAATCCGCGTGGTGTTGGTCAACGACTTGTAACCCAGGTAAATCAGGTAACCGGCCCCCAGCACCTTCATCGCCAGAAACAATGACGGGGTCTGGCTGATGATCAAGGCGATGCCCAGTACCGTGTACAACACATGCACCTGCACCCCCAGGGCGATGCCCAGCGCGGCAGACAAACCGGCACGTCGGCCAAAGGCATAACTGCTGCGGGTGACCATGGCAAAGTCCGCACCCGGGCTGATCACCGCCAGGACGGTGAACACGGCAACGGCAATGAGTTCGTTCACGAAAAGCTCCTCGATCTGCTAAAAAATCGCACAGACAGGAGCGGGCTTGCCCCGCGCTCACTCTGCACACGCCGCCATTATCGAAAGCTTCGTCTACGACCAAAAGCGATTTATAGTGCGCTAAATCCGCTAGTTTTCCTCACAGATATGAAACTTCCCGCACTCTCCGCCTTTCGCTATTTCGACGTGGCCGCGCAGACCCAGAGCTTTGTGCGCGCCGCCGAATTACTGAACGTCACCCATGGGGCCGTCAGCCGTCAGGTGCGCCTGCTGGAAGAGTCCTTGGGGGTGGAGTTGTTCGAGCGGCGCAATCGCGCAATCTTCCTTACCCCGGCCGGCCGCGCCCTGCATGGCACTACCCTGTCGGTATTCGAACAGTTGCAAGGCGCAGTCCATCGCCTGCAACAACAGGCGCGGGAAAACGTGCTGGTACTGTCATGCGAGCCGACCATCGCGATGAAATGGCTGATCCCGAGGCTGCCGGCCTTCCATGCCGCCCATCCCGATATTCACCTGCACCTGGTGGCTGCCGGTGGCCCCATCGACTTTTCCCGCAGCGGCGTCGACCTGGCCTTGCGCCGCGATGATTTTCGCTGGGACGCCAGCCTGCATGCACTGAAGATCTGTGACGAATGGGTGGGGCCAGTGAGCAGCGTCAACCTGACTATCGCGAGCCAGGGCCTGGACGGCCAGCGCTTGCTGCACAGCGCATCACGGTCCAACGCCTGGAGTACCTGGCTGCGCCTGAGCGGCGAGTCGGCCCGGGATACCCAGCGCGCCGACTACGAGCATTTCTACCTGTGCATCCAGGCGGCCGTGGCCGGTCTGGGGGTGGCGATGGCTTCATTCCTGATGGTTCAGGACGAAATCGACAGCGGTCAGTTGCAAGCACCGCGCAGCTTCGTCCAGGACCAATCGGCGTACTACCTGCTCTGTCAGCAAGCAATGGCCGACGACGACAAATGCCGACGCTTCGCCCAGTGGGTCAGCGCGCAGGCCGAAGCCTGCCTGGCTCATTTGCTCTGAGGCTTATAGGCCGTTGGCAAGGCGCAGAAAGACGAGCCGGCGCTGAAGTCCCCGCCCCAGGTGCGAAAGCCCGCCGTGTCGATATGAATGCGCCCTGATGGATAACGGCCCAGGCCCATGTTCCAGGCCTTGCCCTGGGTCTGCCAGAACTGGCACAACGGATTGGGATCAGCCCAGGATGGCAACAACACATCCACCGCAAACGCCCGGGTATGCGCGCTGTCTACGGCGCCGCCAGCACAGCGGTTCAGGCGCGGATCACGGTAGCTCGAAACCACTTCATAACGCTGCAGCAGGCCCTGATCCCCCAGGGCCTTGAGCAGTTGCAGGGTCGAACGCACCGCTGGCCACTGCGCCGCTGGTGCCACCGCAAAGGGCTGTGCCGAACACAGGCGCCAGTCACTGGCCGAACGCAGCAGCTGATAGATCGGCACCACGCCATACAACCGCGCATCCACCAGCATCTGGCGAAACGCCCGGGTTTCATGGTCGCCGGCCCATTGGGCAAACATGTACAGGTCGCGCTCATCGGCGTGCGATTGAGCGCTGCACAGTAGCGTCAGCAAGAGTCCGGTTGTGCGCCACGAAGTCATTAGTCTCACTCGCTCCAAGAGTCACAACGAGTTAAGCATGGACGCGGGTAATTATCGCGGGGCAAGCCCGCTCCCACCGGGTGGAAGTGAATCTGGTGGGAGCGGGCTTGCCCCGCGATAGGGCCGACTCAGTCCTGCGGGCGCAACCGATACTGCGGCGGCAACTGATCCAGGCCACTGATGGTCGCATTCAGGCTTTTCCAGCGACCATCCTTGATGCCATAGATGCAGCCATGGACCGACAGGCTCTGACCGCGGTGCCAGGCATTCTGGACAATGGTGGTGTGACCGACGTTGGCCACCTGCTGAATCACGTTCAGCTCGCACAGGCGATCAACCCGCTCCTCTTCGGTGGCAAGCTTGGCCAGCTCCACCCGATTGTCGTAATACAGGTCGCGAATCGAACGCAGCCAGCCGTCGATCAGGCCAAGTTGCCGGTCCTGCATCGAGGCGCGGACACCACCGCAACCGTAATGCCCGGTCACCAGAATGTGCTTCACCTTGAGCACATCCACGGCGTACTGGATCACCGACAGGCAGTTCAGGTCAGTGTGCAGCACCACATTGGCGACGTTACGGTGCACGAACAGATCACCCGGCAACATGCCGACGATCTCGTTGGCCGGCACCCGTGCGTCGGAACAACCGATCCAGAGGAATTCAGGGGTCTGCTGGCGGGCGAGTTTGGCGAAAAAATCCGGATCTTCCTGTTTGATCGCATCGGCCCAGCGTGCGTTGTTATCAATCAGTTCTTGTAGATCGTGCATGTTCGCTTCTCATCTGTTGGATGTTGCCGGGCTACAGTGACGCTCGATCATTCGATCAGGGTACAGGCCATGACCAAAGCATCTTCGCGACCGCCGGCTACCGGGTAGTAGTCGCGGCGCCGCCCGATTTCATTGAAGCCGTAGCGCTCATACAGGCGATAGGCCGACTGGTTGCTGGCACGCACTTCAAGGAAGCACTCACGGCCGTTCAGCTCGTAGGCGCGCTTCATCAGCTCTTCCAGCAGTCGCAGGCCCAGGCCGCGGCCCTGGCTTTCCGGTTTGACCGTGATATTGAGCAGGTGCGCTTCGTCGATGATCACGTTGATCACACCGTGGCCCACCTGCTGCTCACCTTCGAACATCAGCCAGATTTCATAGGATTTTAGCCCGTCGAGGAAAATCCCCCGGGTCCAGGGGTGGCTGAAGGCGGCGTATTCGATCTTCAGTACGGCATCCAGATCCGCCTCGGTCATCCGGCGGAAACTGATCGTGTTACTCATCGCTTGGTTTCCAGCGCGCCATCAGCCGGCGCATGGCTTGCCAGACGTCCGCCTTGCGTTGCGGCTCGTCCATCAACAGTTCAAGGCCAGGCAAGGCCCAGGCAGTGCCCAGCCCCTCGACCGGCAACTCGCGGTAATAAGCCTCGGCGTCCGCTTCACCGGCAAAACGCACGGCAGGCAGGCCAATCAGCCATAAACAGACACAGGGAGCCTCTTCAAGCCGGGCCTGAATGAAGCCCTGAACAAAATCGGTTGCTGCCTGCGGCCCCTGATCGAGGTTGCCGCGCACCAGCAATGGCCAACGCACCGGTTCGCCAACAATCTGCGGGCTGTCGGGTAGACCGGCGGCGCGCAGCATGTCTTTGAGCAACAGGTACGAGGGGTCACGGCTCTGGAACGGCTGGCCAGTAGCCAACTCCACCAACAGCAGGCAACTGCCAGCACGCAGCAGTTGCAGGGCGAAGCGCGGCGGCGGTACCGCTACCGGCCTGGCCACTACCGGGGCCGCTTCAGCCTCTTCAACCGGCTTGCTGGCGGCCTTGGCCGTGCTGCCAGGACGCGGGATCTCGATTTTTGGTCGTTCGCCACTGCGCGCCACTGGCGCATTGACCGCCACCCGTGCCGGCTCCACCTGCGGTGCGTCGAACTCGGGCAGCACCTCGGGCGCCAGCGGCAGCAACAGCTCCGGGCGCGACGGGGCGGCGAACGGCAGTTCGGTACGCGGCAGCCAGTGCACCACTTGCATGGCGTTGAGGTAAGCGCGGCGGCGGGACTCGATTAACAAGAAGGATCGGCCATCTGTGGATAAGTCAGGGCCGATATTCTAACGTTGTTCGCCGCTCGGCGCCGCTGTTGATCGGCAGAAAACCGCCCGACAGCAGGTTCAAACGATCAGGGGGTGAATCGACAGGCACCTGATGCAGTACAATCGGCGCTTTTATTTGGCAACGAGTCGACCCGCCAATGATCGAACCCAAGCGCGTCCTGCGCGCCCTAGCCGAACACTGGGCCTTGCTTGAGCCGTTGTGCGAGCGCTTCGACGGGGGCACCCTGAGCCTCAGCGAACTGCGCCAGCAACTGGCCAACCAGCAGTTGGAGAGCACGCCCCAGGACATCACCAGCCTGCTCGACGTCTGGATCCGCCTGGATATTCTCGTGCCGGTGGCGAAAAGCCCCAACCGCTTCGAGCTCAACGCACAGATCCACGACTTCCTCGCCTACCTGCGCCGCGAGCACCGCCTGGGCCTGTGCCTGGAGATCGAGGCCTACCTGCGCCACCTCGAGCGTCTGGCCGGACACATCCAGGACGCCTTCGAGATTCGCGATGGCAACGACCTGGCGCGCCAGCTGCGCCTGCTCGACATGCGCGTGCGCGATGTCCTGAAAAAGCTCGACAACGATGAGCAGGCGCTGGTCGCCGTGGCCGAACGGGCCAAGACCAGCGACCGCCAGATCCCCCTGCGCCAGCGTTATGCCGAGGTCCTGGCGACCTGGGATGAATATGTCGAGCCGATGATCCAGCTGGTCAACGCCGACGGTGCCTTCGAACAAGGCGTACGCAAGGTCGAGACCGTGCTGCTGCGCCTGCTCGGCGAGCAGGCCCGGCTCGGCCACCTGGTCGATGACGACATGCTGCTGCGCACCCACGCGCGCATCCTCGAGATGCAGACCAGCGCCCAGCTGACCCTGCGCCATGCCCGCGAACTGCTGCTGCCACTACGCGAAGAAGCCCGCCGCCACAACGCGGTGACCCGTGGCGCCGCCCTGGCCCTCTCGGTGATCCGCCGCAAGGGCCTGGATGCCGTACCCCAGGCGGCCATGCCGATGTTCACCCGGCCACAGAGCACCTTCCTCGGCAGTGCCAGCCAGGTTGAGGCCTACGTGTATGCCCTGGCCCGCTTCGAACCCAAGCCGGCCAAGTTCCCCAAGGCGCACAAGAGCCACAAGGGCGAGGCCCCGCGCGCGCCGCGTACGGTCAAGGAAATGCTCGAGCGCTGCGAAGGTGCCCTGCCCCTGCCGGACCTGATGGTCTGGCTGCTGGACCAGGAGCCCGAAGGCGCCACCGACGAGCTGCTGTACTGGTTCTCGCGCCTGTCGCGGGAAAAACGCTTTACCCGCGAGCGCCTCGAGCGCCGCGAATACCTCACCCGCGAACACCTGGTCAGCCTGCGCTCCTTCGCCCTGACATCGAGCCGCGAACCATCGCCTGAGCCTACTGCGAGCCCTGCCCATGCATCTTGATCTTTCCGAACTGCCTCAGCTCGCACCGATCTTCCGCGAGCTGTTCAAGGGCTTCCACATCAGCCGCCGCGACCCGGAGCTGTACGCCCAACTGTCGAACTTCCAGGACCAGTACCGCGGCCTGTTCAAGGCCCTGGGCTTCGAACTGGTGTGCGACACCCGTGGTTTCTACTATTTCGTCCCGGAGCTGGCCGCCGCGCAGGTCAACAAGACCGCCCAGCGCCTGTCGCTGTTCACCTTCATCCTGGTTGAACACCTGGCCGACCAGGGCCGCGATCCGATGTCGGTCCTCGATGGCGGCAGCCTCGGCCGCGATGAACTGCCATCGATGCTGGAAAAATACCGCGACCTGTTCATTCAGGCCGAAGTGCAAACCCCGGATGAGCTGGAAGAGAAGATCATGCGCCGCATGACCCAGCTCGGCTTTGCTCACGAAGAAAACGGTATCTACCGCTTCCTGCCGCCGATGCACCGCTTCCTCGATGTCTGCCTGTCGGTCCAGCAGGACCGCGACCTGGCCGCCAGCCTGCACAGCGCCCTGCCGCTGCCAACGCCGGTACTGGTCGAGGAAGAGAGCCCTGAAGAGCTGAACCGCACCGACGACCCGCTCGACCTCAGCCCGTTCGAAGAAAGCGAAGAAGACGCCTTGGCCCGAGCCATCGCCGAAGAGCAACAGGAGATTGACGCATGAGCCAGGAACGCTACGGCATTCGCCGCTTCGCACTGCTCAACACCGCCGGCTACAGCCTCGGCCTGTTCCCCCTGGAACACCCGCTGTCGGTCTACGGTGCCAACAACCTGGGCAAGAGTGCCTCGATCAACGCCCTGCAGTTTCCGATCCTGGCGCGCATGTCCGACATGAGCTTCGGCAAGTACAGCCTGGAGCAGTCGCGCCGTTTCTACTTTGCCAGCGACACCAGCTACATCCTCTGTGAGGTCAACCTGCCTCACGGCCCGCACGTGATCGGTGTGGTCGGGCGCGGCCCGGGCGGTGGTTTCGGTCACCAGTTCTTCGCCTACGCCGGCGAGCTGGACCTGGCGCACTACCAGAAGGACGACACCTGCCTGCGCCAGAAGGAGTTGTTCAACAACCTTGAGCGCAATGGCCTCAAAGCCTACGAGCTCAAGCCTGACGAACTGCGACGCCTGCTGGTCGGCGGCCACACCTCGATCCCGCTCGACCTCACCCTGATCCCGCTGCGCTCCACCAGCGAGCAGAGCCTGAAAACCTTCCGCGCACTGTTCATCAACCTGCTGCACATGCGTGAAATTACTGCGGCCAAGCTCAAGCAGTTGTTCCTCGATGCGTTCGAGCACAGCCTGCGCTCGGGCAGCGTCGACTACATCGCCGCCTGCGAAGAAGCCTTCCGCGACGTGCGCCGCATGGAGCAGGACTACAACTCGCTGGTCGCTGCCGGCCCGCTGGTCGAGGCCCTGGCCAACGGCGTGGCCCAGCGCGACATCCTGCGCGGCAAACTGCATCGCCTGTCGCCGCTGCTCGATTCGCTGCTCGGCACCTGGCAGGACTACGCCAGCGCCCGTAAAGAAGAGCTGGTGATCCAGGCCGAGCACTACAAGAACGAACAGGACCACCTGCAGAACGACCAGCGCGGCGGCACCCAGGAGCTGATGCGCCTGGAACGCGAAATCACCGGCGTGCAGCGCTGGCTCGGCGAACTGTCGGTGCTCAAGCACCGCTTCGCCCTGGTCGACGACGTCAAGGTTCTGGAGCAGCAACTGCTGGCCGCCAAGGACGCCCACGACGAACTCGCCGGTGCATTGGCCCAGTCCCGCCAGTTCAGCGCCGAAGACCTCGAAGAGCGTCTGCGCGACCTGGAAAAGCGCCTGAAGTCGGTCAAGCAGCAGCTCGACCACGCCGACAACAACAGCTACGCCCGCTTGCGCGAAGAGTTCTCGCAGCAGGACGTCGAGCGCTTGATGCGCCTGTTCAACGGCGCGTTGTTCAGCCTGCCACTGGGCGAGCGCGGCATCGAACTGGATGACAGCGACGTCTGGGTCAAATCCCTGGAAGCGGTGCTCGACGGCTTCAAGGGCGAGCGTTTCGAAGCCCCGGGCCTGTCGATCGACCTGTCGCACATCGAGCCGCCTGCCCTGCAGGCCCTGGCCGACCGTGCCGCGCTGCGCGACCAGAAAGAACGCCTGGAGAAAGAACTCAAGCAGCTCAAGACCCAACAAGCGGTCGCCGCCGACCGTGCCGCGAGCAAGACCCAGACCGAAGCCCTGTACCAGCAGGTACTGGACGCGCAAAAGGCCCTGGAAGACTTCCGCCGCAGCGAAACCCTGGCCGCCGAGGAAGGCGACAAACTCGAACAACTGGCGCAGATGGAAGCCGCCCAGGACGAACTCAAGCGCTCCAGCGACGCCTTCACCGAGCGCGTCCAGCAACTGTCGGCCAAGCTGCAACTGGTCGGCCGCCAGATCGCCGACATGGAAGCCAAGCAGCGCACCCTCGACGACGCCCTGCGCCGTCGCCAGCTGCTGCCGGCCGACCTGCCGTTCGGCACGCCGTTCATGGAGCCGGTCGACGACTCGATGGACAACCTGCTGCCCCTGCTCAACGACTATCAGGACAGCTGGCAGGGCCTGCTGCGGGTCGACGGCCAGATCGAAGCGCTGTACGCCCAGGTTCGCCTCAAGGGCGTGGCCAAGTTCGACAGCGAAGACGACATGGAGCGCCGCCTGCAACTGTTGATCAACGCCTACTCGCACCGTACCGAAGAAGCCCTGACCCTGGGCAAGGCACGCCGCGCGGCCGTCACCGACATTGCCCGGACCCTGCGCAACATCCGCAGCGACTACGACAGCCTCGAGCACCAGCTGGCGCTGTTCAACCGCGAGATCAACAAGCGTCAGGTGTCCAACCTGGAGAGCTTCCGCATTGTCCTGGCGCCGAACAAGGAAGCGCTCAAGCACATCGATCAGATCATCCACAGCGCCGGCCAGTACGAAGAAGGCGAGACCCTGTCGGTGTTCGACCTGAGCGCCAGCGCCGAGCAGGACAACAAGAACGAAGAGGCCAAGGAGTACCTGGCGCGCCTGGTAGCGGCCAACCACAACCAGCTGGGCCTGAAGGACCTGTTCGAACTGGCCTTCGAGATCACCAAGGTCGGTGGCCAGCCGGTGATCCACACCGACATCGACGGCGCGGCGTCCAACGGCACCACCATGACCATCAAGGCGCTGACCAACATGTACTTGTTGCTGCACCTGATGGACCGTGACCTGGCCGGTCGCGTGCGCCTGCCGTACTACCTCGACGAGGCGGCCGACATCGACGAACGCAACCAGGCCGCATTGCTGGAAACCAGCCTGCAGCTGGGCTTCGTGCCGATTCTGGCGAGTGTGAAGCCGCAGGTCTCGGCGCATGTCGCCATTGACCTGGAAGGCGGCAGCGGGCCGAACGGGATCTACATTGACGAGGCGGACTGGAAATACATCAGCCGTCGGGATGTGGAGAAGGCGGTGGTGCGCAAAGAAGAAGAGGAAGAAGCTTCGGCCTGAGGCTTCTGCGGGGGCCTTTCAGGCCCCATCGCCGGCAAGGCCGGCTCCCACAGGGACTGCAGATAGCGGCCCTTGTGGGAGCCGGCCTTGCCGGCGATGAATTCAACCCGGTATTACTGCTGGGGCCACGGCAAGATCGGAATCGCCGTCACCGCGTTCTGCGGGCTGCCTTCGATCAAGCGATCCGAGTACACCAGATAGACCAGGGTATTGCGCTTCTTGTCGAGGAAGCGCACCACCTGCATGGTCTTGAACACCAGCGAGGTGCGCTCCTTGAACACCTCGTCACCGTCCTTGAGCTGCTCCTTGAAGCGAATCGGCCCCACCTGGCGACAGGCGATCGAGGCTTCGGCACGGTCTTCAGCCAGGCCCAAGCCACCTTTCACGCCGCCGGTCTTGGCCCGCGACAGGTAGCAGGTCACCCCTTCCACCTTCGGGTCGTCGAAAGCCTCGACGACGATGCGGTCGTTCGGCCCGACAAACTTGAACACGGTCGACACCTGACCGATTTCCTCGGCCGAGGCCAGCACCGGCAACGCCAGCAGTGCAGCAGTCACTATCCCTTTGAGCACGGTTGTTTCCTCAGACCAGAATCAGGTTGTCGCGATGCACCAGCTCCGGCTCGGCGCTATAGCCCAGCAGGCTTTCGATCGCCTCGGACGACTGCCCGATGATTTTCTGCGCCTCAAGGGCACTGTAATTGGCCAGGCCGCGGGCGACTTCCAGGCCATCAGGGCCGACGCAAACCACCATCTCGCCACGGCGGAAGCTGCCCTGCACGGTCTTGACCCCAACCGGCAGCAGGCTCTTGTTGTCCTTGCGCAAGGCCTTCACCGCGCCGTCGTCGAGTACCAGAGTGCCACGGGTCTGCAGGTGCCCGGCCAGCCATTGCTTACGCGCAGCCAGCATGCCGCGCTCAGGCGACAGCAGGGTGCCAAGACGCTCGCCGGCCTTGAGGCGGTCGAGCACGCGCTCCAGACGCCCGCCAACGATGATCGTGTGGGCACCGGAGCGTGCCGCCAGACGCGCAGCACGCAGCTTGGTCTGCATGCCGCCACGGCCGAGGGCGCCACCGGTGCCACCGGCTACCGCATCCAGGCTCGGATCGTCGGCACGGGCTTCGTAGATCAACTTTGCATCGGGGTTGTTACGCGGGTCGGCATCGAACATGCCGTCGCGATCGGTGAGGATCACCAGCAGGTCGGCTTCGACCAGGTTGGCTACCAGCGCGGCCAGGGTGTCGTTGTCGCCGAAACGGATTTCGTCGGTGACCACCGTGTCGTTCTCGTTGATCACCGGCACCACGCCCAGCTCGACCAGCGTGCGCAAGGTACTGCGAGCGTTGAGGTAACGCTTGCGGTCGGAGAGGTCATCGTGGGTCAGGAGGATCTGCGCAGTGTGCCGGCCATGCTCGGCAAAGCTCGATTCCCAGGCCTGCACCAGGCCCATCTGGCCGATTGAAGCCGCAGCCTGCAGCTCGTTCATCGCACTCGGTCGCTTGGCCCAGCCCAGGCGGCTCATCCCGGCCGCAACCGCCCCGGACGACACCAATACCAGTTCAACACCTGCCTCATGCAACGCTACCATCTGCTCGACCCAGACGCCCATGGCGGCGCGATCCAGGCCCTTGCCATCTGCTGTCAGCAGGGCACTGCCGATCTTCACCACCCAGCGCTGCGCACCCGTCACCTTGCTCCGCATCTTCTTCCAACCTATATAGATCTTTAGATACTAAAACGCCGCTCCAGAGAGCGGCGTTTAGTGTACTGCAACGAATCAGTCGCGCACGTAAATGATTTCCGGACCGTCTTCGTCGTCATCATCCCAATCGTCGTCATCGTCGTCGCCGATGTCGTGCACGCTCTTGACGCCGCTGCGGCGCAAGGCACGCGCGTCGTCCAGCGCCTGCAGCTGGGCACGGGCTTCGTCTTCGATACGCTGATCGAGGTCAGCCAGCTCTTCGGCGTAGGCCGGGTCGTTGGCCAGGCGGTCGGCGCGGTCTTCGAGATAGCGCATGATGTCGCGGCTGAGCTGCTCGGTGCCCTGCTTGGAGATCGCCGAGATCACATAGACCGGACCTTCCCACTGCAGACGCTCGACCACTTCCTTGACGCGCTCGTCACGCTCGTCGTCCATCAGCATGTCGGTCTTGTTCAGCACCAGCCAGCGGTCACGCTCGGCCAGCGACGGGCTGAAGCGAACCAGCTCGTTGACGATCACTTCGGCGGCATCGGCGCTGCTGCTTTCATCCAGCGGCGCGAGGTCGACGAGGTGCAGCAGCAGGCGGGTACGCGCCAGGTGCTTGAGGAAACGGATACCCAGGCCGGCACCTTCGGAGGCGCCTTCGATCAGGCCGGGAATATCGGCGATGACGAAGCTCTTCCAGCGGTCGACACTGACCACGCCCAGGTTTGGCACCAGGGTGGTGAACGGGTAGTCGGCGACTTTCGGCTTGGCGGCCGACACCGAACGGATGAAGGTACTTTTGCCGGCGTTCGGCAAGCCCAGCAGACCGACGTCGGCCAGTACTTTCATTTCCAGTTTCAGGTCACGCTGCTCACCCGGCTTGCCTGGGGTGGTCTGGCGTGGCGCACGGTTGGTACTGGATTTGAAACGGGTGTTGCCCAGGCCGTGCCAGCCGCCCTGAACCACCATCAGCTTCTGGCCAGGCTTGACCAGGTCGCCGATGACTTCCTGGGTGGCGGAGTCGATCACCGTGGTGCCGACCGGCACGCGCAGGATCAGGTCGTCGCCTTTCTTGCCGGTGCAGTCGGTGCTGCCACCGTTGGAGCCGCGCTGGGCTTCGAAATGACGGGTGTAACGGTAGTCGACCAGGGTGTTGAGGTTCTCGTCGGCAACCATGAATACCGAGCCGCCGTCACCACCGTCACCGCCGTTGGGACCACCGTTCTCGATGAACTTTTCGCGGCGGAAGCTCATGCAACCGTTACCGCCATCACCGGCTTTGACCCGGATCGATACTTCGTCAACAAACTTCATAAAAACCGCCTCTCGTCAGCTGGACGAGCTGAGTGACACAAAGACATAAGGCTCTTGCAAAAGTGAGCGCGGCGGCCCCCGTCAACGACCGAAACACCAGCGCCGGCAGCCCATACAAACAGCTTTGCAAGAGACTCACCCCACAAACGAAAAAGCCCCGTCGCGAGACAGGGCTTTTCCAGCGTTCGCGCGATTACTCGGCGACAACGCTCACGTAACGACGACCGAAGGCGCCTTTTACTTCGAACTTGATCTTACCCGCGATCTTGGCGAACAGGGTGTGATCCTTGCCCATGCCAACGCCGTAGCCAGCGTGGAATTGGGTGCCGCGCTGACGCACGATGATGTTGCCAGGAATGATAGCCTGGCCGCCATACATCTTCACGCCAAGGCGTTTGGCTTCTGAGTCGCGACCGTTACGGGTACTACCACCAGCTTTTTTGTGTGCCATGGTTCAATTCTCCAGAAATGGATTCAGGCGATTAAGCCGAAATACCGGTGATCTTGATTTCGGTGAACCACTGGCGGTGGCCCATACGCTTCATGTGGTGCTTACGGCGGCGGAACTTGATGATGCGAACTTTGTCGTGACGACCTTGGGAGATCACTTCAGCAACAACTTTGGCACCAGCAACGACTGGAGCGCCGATGTTCACGTCGTCGCCATTGGCAACCAACAGAACGCGGTCGAAAGTCACGGATTCGCCAGTGGCGACTTCCAGTTTTTCGATTTTCAGGTATTCACCTTCGGCGACTTTGTACTGCTTGCCACCGGTAACAATTACTGCGTACATGGGTATTTCTCCGATAATCCTGCTCACCCAGCTCTTTATAGGAAGAGTATTGGCTGGCATGGCTGCATAGGGCTGGAACGGCCCAGTGCAATTGCGTAAGGCAGGTGCTGCCCAGGAAGTTCAGGGTGCGCGATTGTACGCAAGCCGCTCGCCCCTTGCAAGTCCCGCCCCCGGCCTGCGGGGACCGCGCCTTGACACGCCGGGACCCGCGACCTAGCATGCCGCGCAACCTTTATGGAGCACCTGTGGCCGATGCAACCCCAAGCTTTCTACCGAGCGGTAGCGGACGACTTCAGCGCCGTTGACGAGATTATCAAGAAACAGCTGACTTCGCGTGTACCGCTGGTATCGAAAATCGGCGACTACATCACTTCAGCCGGTGGCAAGCGCTTGCGCCCGCTGCTGGTGCTGCTGTGTGGCAAGGCCCTGGGTCGCGAAGGCGACGACGTGCGCCTGCTGGCCGCCACCATCGAATTCCTGCACACCGCCACCCTGCTGCACGACGACGTGGTCGACATGTCCGGCATGCGCCGCGGCCGGTCCACCGCCAATGCCCTGTGGGGCAACGCACCGAGCGTGCTGGTTGGTGATTTCCTCTATTCGCGCTCGTTCGAGATGATGGTCGAACTGGGCTCGATGCCGGTTATGCAGATCCTCTCCAAGGCCACCCGGGTCATCGCCGAGGGCGAAGTCCTGCAGCTGTCCAAGGTCCGCGACGCGAGCACCACCGAAGAAGTCTACATGGACGTCATCCGCGGCAAGACCGCGATGCTGTTCGAGGCCTCGACCCACAGTGCCGCCGCCCTGGCCCAGGCCACCCCTGAGCAAAGCGAAGCGCTGCGCACCTTCGGTGATCACCTGGGCGTAGCCTTCCAGCTGGTCGACGACCTGCTCGACTACAAAGGCGATGCGCAAACCCTGGGCAAGAACGTCGGCGACGACCTGGCCGAAGGCAAGCCAACCCTGCCGCTGATCTACACCATGCGCGAAGGCACCGCCGAACAGGCTGCACTGGTGCGCCAGGCGATCCAGAAAGGCGGCATCGAAGACCTCGAAAGCATCCGTGCGGCGGTCGAAGCTTCCGGCTCTTTGGACTACACCGCGCAACTGGCCCGCGACTACGTGGCCCGCGCCATCGCCTGCCTGGACGTGCTGCCAGCCAGCGAGTACCGCGATGCCCTGGTGGAACTGAGCGAATTCGCGGTCGCCCGTACCCACTGATCCCGCCTCTGGCCCATCGCTCGATGGGCCCGATTACCCTCTGACGGACAAAACCCTATACAATGTAGGTTTTGTACCTGTACGTCTTGAGGAACCCTAGTGAGCACTTTGCCACCCTGCCCTAAATGCAACTCCGAATACACCTACGAAGACGGCGCCCAGCTGATCTGCCCCGAGTGCGCACACGAGTGGTCCGCCGCCGGTGAAGCCGAGGCAGTGAGCGATGAAGCGGTCAAGAAGGATTCGGTGGGCAACGTCCTGCAGGACGGCGATACCATCACCGTGATCAAGGACCTGAAGGTCAAAGGCACCTCGCTGGTGGTCAAGGTCGGCACCAAGGTCAAGAACATCCGCCTGTGCGATGGCGACCACGACATTGACTGCAAGATCGACGGCATCGGCCCGATGAAGCTGAAATCCGAGTTCGTCCGCAAGGTCTGAGTCCCGGTGGTTTCGGGGCTGCCAGCCAGCCTCGAAACATCCCGCCAAACACCATTGGGCGATTTTTTCCCAATAGCCTCTTGCTATTTTGATAATAAGAATTATTCTCATTGGACGCTTCCAAGGAGAATAGCCATGACTTATCTGATAGACGCCTGGCTTGACCGCCCGCATCCTTACCTGCGCATCCTGCACCGGGAAACCGGCGAAGTCTGTGCCGTGCTCGAACAAGAAGCACTGGACGAGCTGCGCGACCAGGGTGACCTGGACCTTAACGGTTTGAATTCAAGTGAGCCGATTGTGCTCAAGGAACTGGTGAGGAACCTGTTCCTGTTCTGCTATGCGCGGGCGTTGCGCCCTGGCGGTGGAGCCGAGTGGAACTGAAAAAGCGTCGCTGGCAAGGCCAGCTCCCACAGAGACCCGGTTGATCTTCAGATCAGTGCAATCCTGTGGGAGCCGGCCTTGCCGGCGATGAGGGCCGAAAGGCCCTGCGCAGTGCTTACAGTACGTCCAGCAGCTCGACGTCGAACACCAGTACGCTGTGCGGCGGGATGCTGCCAACGCCCTGAGCGCCGTAAGCCAGCTCGCTCGGAACGTACAGGCGCCATTTGCTGCCGGCGTTCATCAGTTGCAGGGCTTCGGTCCAGCCAGCGATCACGCCGCTGACCGGGAACTCTGCTGGCTGACCACGCTCGTAAGAGCTGTCGAACACAGTGCCGTCGATCAGGGTGCCGTGGTAGTGAGTGCGCACGCTGTCGTCACGGCTCGGCTTGGCGCCTTCACCGGCGGTCAGCACTTCGAACTGCAGGCCCGAAGCCAAGGTGGTGATGCCGTCACGCTTGGCGTTTTCAACCAGGAAGGCTTTGCCTTCGCCAGCAGCAGCTTCGGCCTTGGCCGCAGCTTCAGCCTGCATGATTTCACGGATGACCTTGAAGCTGGCCGACAGGTCTTCTTCGCTGACGCGGCTGTCTTTGCCGTTGAACGCGTCGGTCAGGCCGGCCAGGATGGCGTCCAGGCTAACACCCGGTGGCGGGTTGTCACGCAGTTGGCCACCCAGCTGACGGCCGATGCCGTAGCTGACGCGAGTTTCGTCGGTAGACAGGTTGATTTCGGACATTTGCTTGCTCCGCTGCAGGGCGCACGACAACCGCGCCCTTTATGAAAAGGGCGAGCAGCCTAGCACACTGCGGCAAAGCTGTTCAGCTACCAGGCAGAGCGGCGTGGCATCGGGATTTTCAGGTCGCCGTCACCGGCGCTGCCTGCGCCGCACATCTCGTCATCCATCGACCAGTGCACCATGTGCACCGGCACGGCTGGCAAACCGTTGAGTAGACGCTGGGCATCGACCACTGAATGTACTTTCACGCGTTGCCCATGCTTGTCATCCAGAGGATGGGCATGACCTTTTACCCGTGCCTCAATGATGAAATCGCCGCCTTCGAGGGCGATCAGGTTGAGCTCTTCGACATGACCGGCCTTGGCCTCGGTGTTCAGTTGTTGAAGGTTCATGGTGATACCTCGCTACTGGAACGTTGAGCAGGCACTTCAAGTGACGGTTCATTTTTTGTACAGCATGTGTCAAAGCACAAGACAAAAACGCAACCGCCCGTCCGTTTTGCAACGGACGGGCGGTCATGTGAGGCGCTGAGCGGGTCGATCAGTGCTTGGTCAGCTTGTCCAGGTAACCCATGGCGAAGGCCGATACCACGAAGGTCATGTGGATGATCACGTACCACATCAGGTACTCGGTCTCGATGTTGCGTGCATCCATGAACACCCGCAGCAGATGGATCGAGGAGATCGCCACGATCGACGCCGCCACCTTCATCTTCAGCGAAGACGAGTCCATCTTGCCCAGCCAGTTGAGTTTTTCCTTGTCTTCGTCGATGTCCAGCTGGGAAACGAAGTTCTCGTAGCCGGAAATCATCACCATCACCAGCAGACCACCGACCAGGGCCATGTCGATCAGCGAAAGGATCACCAGGATCAGGTCAGCCTCGGCCAGCGAGAAGATATTGGGCAGTACATGGAAGATCTCCTGGAAGAACTTCAGTGCCAGCGCCAGCAGGCCCAACGACAGACCAAAATAGATCGGGGCGAGCAGCCAGCGCGAGGCATACATCGCATTTTCGATAATACGTTCCATTGAAAACTCGTCAGGTGGCAAAAAAAGCGAGCGCGAGTATAACAGCCAGCCATGACAGAAAAAGCCCGTGGCACGCTGCCACAGGGGCAGCGCCGGGCGTTGTTGCAGTGCCTGCGGATCGCCGCTTCAGGTTTCCGGGTTGAACTGGAAGTCGCCGACGTGATGGACACGCTCACCATTGATCCGGCGTAACTGGGCCTGCAGATGCACGCACCAGATCTGCGGGTCGTCGGCCACCTGATAGCCATGCAGGGTCAGGCTGTCGACAATCGCGTCGAGCACCGACTCGGCCACAAACGGCCCGTGAAAAGGCCCCTGGGCTTTGATCGCGGAAGGTTGCTCGCCAGCCATGCCGGCGGCAAATAAAAGGGTCCACATGCCGTTGTCACCGGCCAGTGGGCGAATGCTGCATTCAATGCGGGTCACCAGGCCCAGGCATTGGCGGGTGAGGCTGAGGCTGCGCGGCATGGCGACGATCCTCGGTAAACCCTGGTTTCAGCCCTGCGGGCAAGGCTGTTTCGATCCTGTAATGACTACGATCCCTGAATTGAAGAATAGAAGAAATCCGCTGCCGCGTGGAAAAACCGGCGCCCAGCGGTCATGGCCGCTGCGGCGCCGATAATTTGACTCAGGACGATTTCACCTGAGCCAGGGCTTGCTCGGCATGCTCTTTCTCCGCCTCCTTGAGCTCCTCCTCGCTGATCATCTCGGCAATCACCCGCAGGCGCTCTACCACGCGGGCGTTGACGCTGCCCTCGGGGAATTCGCCTTCGGCATCCGGCTCACCGGCCGGTTCGCCGACCAGCAGGCTCAACGCCTCGTCGGCCTGGCTGACCGCATAGACGTGGAACATGCCTGCGCGCACCGCCTGCAACACCCGCTCGTCGAGCATCAGCGTGGCGACGTTGGCACGCGGAATGATCGCGCCCTGCTCGCCCGTCAGCCCGCGGGCTTCGCACAGGCGGAAGAAGCCTTCGATTTTCTCGTTGACCCCGCCAACCGCCTGCACCTCGCCGAACTGGTTGATCGAACCGGTGATGGCAAAGCACTGCTTGAGCGGGGTTTTCGACAGCGCCGAGATCAGCGTACAGGCCTCGCCCAGCGACGCACTGTCACCGTCCACGTAACCGTAGGACTGCTCCAGGGCAATACTCGCGGAAATCGCCAGGGGAAATTCCTGGGCATAACGACTGCCCAGGTACCCGGTGAGGATCATCACGCCTTTGGAGTGAATCGGCTGGCCGAGGTTGACCTCACGCTCGATATCGACAATACCGCTGCCGCCGGGATAAACCGTGGCGGAGATGCGCGCGGGGATACCAAAGGCCGAATCGCCGACTTCCAGCACGGTCAGGCCGTTGCACTTGCCGACCGCAGCGCCTTCGGTGTCGATGAGGATGATCCCCGCCAGCATGTCGTCGAGGATGCGCTGCGAGACCCGGCCGGTGCGAGTCGCCTTGGCCTTGAGCGCCCGTTCGATATGACCGGCATCGGTCATCTCGTCGTTGGCCAGGTGACGAATGAAATCCGCCTCGCTGACCAGCTGGAACAGGTCGCCAATGCGCGCCGACAAACGCCCCTGATGTTCAGCCAGGCGCGCACTGTAGGTCGCCAGACGCGCCACCGCATCGGCGCTCAGCGGTGCCATGCCCTCCTCGCTGGTGCGGGTCTTGAGCAACTGGGCGAACTGCTCCAGGCTCTCGTCGACCATGGGGATGTCTTCGTCGAAGTCCACCAGCACCCGGAACATTTCCTGGAAGTCCGGATCGTGGTCCTGCAAGGCGTAGTACAGCTGGCGCGAGCCGATGATCACCACCTTGATGTTCAGCGGCAGCATCTGCGGATTCAGCGTGACGGTGGCCAGGCGGCCATATTCACCGAGCGGCGACTCCATTTTCAGCTTGCGTGATTGCAGGGCGCGCTTGAGCGCATCCCAGACAAACGGCTCACCGAGCATCTTCTCCGCTTCGAGGATCAGGAAGCCGCCATTGGCCCGGTGCAGAGCGCCGGGGCGCAGCTGGCGGTAGGTGGTGTAGAGCGCGCCCTGGTCGGTGCTGTATTCGATCCGGCCAAACAGGTTGTCGTAGGTCGGGTGCGGCTCGAACACCACCGGAGCGCCACCACTGACGTGATGACCGACAACCAGGCTTGGTGCGTATTGCTCTTCCAGCAGCTTGCGCGCCTGGGCGTCAGTCTTGCTGTCATCGACCAGTTGCTCGACCACGGTACGCAGCAGATAAACCTGCATGCCCTGCAGGTAGGCACACACGGCAGCATTCTCCGCGTACTTTTCAGACAGCGGCGCAAGCAAAGGCTGGAGCGCCAGAGTGATGGTTTCTTCGTTCAGTTGGCGCAGCTGATTGTTCGATTCGCGCTTCCACTGCGGCAGGCTGGCCAGCTCTTCATTGAGGCGCTCTTCAAGGGCGGCGATATCTTCATGGAAGCGCTCGCGCTCGGCCTCGGGCAACTGGGCGAATTCCGCCTCGTCGAGCGCCTTGCCATCGGCCATCGGCGTGAAGGCGACGTTGCTGCTGTCGCGGTACAGGGCCACGTCCTTTTCCAGCGAAGCGCGCTCGATGACATCCAGGGCACGGTCATAGCGCTGATTGAAGGCGCGGTCGATGGCGCTTTTCTTCTGCTGATAGGACGGGTGCTCGAACACCGCCGGGAAGGTGGCCAGCAGGTTGTCGATCAGACCGCCGATATCGCTGATGAACGCCCCGGCGCTGCCCGGCGGCAGTTCCAGGGCGCGCGGCTCGCGCGGCTCGTCGAAATTGTTGACGTAAACCCAGTCCGACGGCGTTTGCAGGCGCTTGCCTTCGGCCTTGAGGTAACGTTTGACGAACGAGAATCGCCCGGTGCCGGGCTCACCCATGACAAACACGTTGTAACCGGGACGGGGCATGGCGACGCCGAACTGCAAGGCTTCGACAGCACGTTCCTGGCCAAGCACACCGCGAAAAGGCTCCAGATCATTGGTGGTGGAAAAGGCGAACTGTTCGGCGGAAAACGGCCGGGTCAAGGCTTCTGGCGCAAGACGCAGGCTCGCAGCGACAGGATCGGGCATCGGGCTTCCTTACTTCGGCGGGGCAGATGACGGCATTCTGGCGCCGCCTGCCCGCGCCTTGCAAGGCTCATCGGCACAATATGTCGCAGGGCCGAAAACCCGCGCCAGATCAACCTTCCTCAGCAATTTTTCGCAATAAATCACGGAACCCTTAGATCGTGCCTAAACTCCATTACTGCGCGGCTGGGTAAACAACCGACCCGCCCCTGGCAACTCTGCTGACAGACATGCCAGATAACCCTGACCTTTGGTATCGACGACTAGAAAGAGAACAAAGCTATGAAACGGATTCTTCTGGGTACTCTGTTCACCGCGGTTTCCCTCAACGCCATGGCCCAGGCCCCTGGTGGACCGGACTGCGGCTGGGGCAACATGCTGTTCGAGGGCCAGCGCGGCACACCGGCCCACTTCCTCGCCTCCACCACCAACGGTACATCCGGCAACGCTACGTTCGGCATGACCTCGGGCACCAACGGCTGCTCGACCAACGCGGCACTGACCTATGGCGGTAAATCCTGGTTCGCCATGAATGGCATGATGAACGAGCTCTCCGAAGACATGGCCAAAGGTCAGGGCGAAGCGCTGACCACCTACGCCGTGGTACTTGGCGTCGCTCCGGAAGACCGTGCGCACTTTGCCGCCGTCACCCACCAGCACTTCCAGGAAATCTTCAAGACTGCGGATGTGACCGCCGAAGACGTTCACAGCAACACCCTGGCGGTACTCAAAAGCGATCCACGCCTGGCCAAATACGCGACCCAGGCTTAAGCTCGGCCCACCCGCCCCAGGCCGGGGCGGGTTGTTTCCTGCCTCTATCGGCATCATTCAGACGTAGTTGCCCGACATGCTCAAACGCCTTGCCTACCTGGCGCTCTGTGCCTGCGCCCCGCTGCAAGCTGCTCCCTCGTTCGATGACACGCGCCTTGCGCAACTGGCCGCCGACCGTTACTGGATTTCCCTGGGCCACTACGAGACCGCCAAGCTCGGCGGCTGGCGCAGCTATGTCGATGACCGGCGCTTCTTCCTCGCCGAGGACGGTGCCCACCATCCCGACCAGGAGCTGCGTGCCACGCTGCAGGCCCTGTATGCACCGGCCAGTCTGGGCGACAAACATGCGCAATGTGTATTCCCGGCACGCACCCGCTGGCTGCGCGAACAATTGCAGCTCGATGACCTGCCGGCGCCGGACTGCAAGGAATACACCCAGTGGTACAAGGACGTTTCACCGCACAGTGCGGTAATGATCTTCCCTGCCGCCTACCTCAACAGCCCCTCGTCGATGTTCGGCCACACCCTGCTGCGCATCGACCAGGCCGACGTGCAGAGCAACGAGACCGCCCTGCTCAGCTACGCGATCAATTTCGGCGCCTACATCGAAGGCAACGACAACAGCATCCTCTACGCCTGGAAAGGCCTGATGGGCGGCTATCCGGGACTGTTCGCACTGGTGCCGTACCAGGAAAAGCTCTCCGAGTACCGCAGCCTGGAAAACCGCGACCTGTGGGAATACCGGCTTAACCTGACGCCAGAAGAAACCGGGCGCATGGTCGAACATGTCTGGGAGCTCAAGCAGATCCAGTTCGACTACTTCTTCTTCGACGAAAACTGCTCCTACCGGCTGCTCGAATTGCTTCAGGTCGCCCGCCCGGGCCTGGACTTGACCTCACAGTTCCCCCTGACCGCGATTCCCACCGACACGGTCAAGGCGGTCAAGCAGTCGGGCCTGGTGGAACGCATCGACTATCGGCCGTCGCGCGAGCGCGAACTGCTGGAGCGCGCCAAGCCGCTGGACGCCGGGGAGCAACAACAAGTGCTGGCGGTCAGTGCAGATACGGCGCACCTGCAAAGCGCCGAATTCACCGCCCTGCCGCGCGAGCGCCAGGCGCTGATCCAGGATGCTGCATACCGCCTCGAACGCTATCGCGCCAACGGTCAGGAGCGCGACCCGGCACGCACCCAACGCAGCTTCGAGCTGCTGCGGGCGATCAACCGCAACCCGGCGCCAGAACTGGATATCGAACGCCCGGGCCTGCCTGAAGATGGCCATCAGTCACGTACCTGGCAGCTTGGCGCGGGTACCCGCGAAGACCGCGCCTTTGCCGAATACGGCCTGCGCATGGCCTACCACGATCTCAACGACAACGCCTATGGCTTCCCCCTCGGCGCACAGATCGAGATCCTTCAGCTCAAGGTGCGCCAGTATGAAAACAACGACTGGCAGGTCCAGCGCCTGGACCTGGCCACCATCCGCTCGCTGACGCCGCGCAACGACCTGCTGCAACCCTGGTCGTGGCAGGTGACCGGCGGCCTTGAGCGGGTGCTGGGCAAGCATGACGATGAAGTGCTGGTCAGCCACGTCAATGGCGGTGCGGGCGGCACCTGGCAACTGGCCGACGAAATGCTTGGCTTTGCCCTGGGTACGGTGCGGGTCGAACACAACAACGACTTTGCCGAATTCATTGCTCCGGCTGCCGGCTTCAACACCGGCCTGCTGTGGCGCAATCCGTTGGGCAACCTGAGTGTCGAGGCGAAGGCCGATTACTTCACCAATGGCGAAGTGCGCCGTAGCCTGAGCCTGAACCAGCAGTGGGAGCTGTCCCGTGACCTGGGTTTGCGCCTGAGTGCCAAGCGTGAATTCAGTCAGCTGGCGACGGCGCAGAACGAGGTGATGCTGGAGGTGAAGTGGTACCACTATTGATCCCATCGCGGGGCACTGTGGGAGCGGGCTTGCCCCGCGATAGCTTCACAGCGTTTTGACGCATCACCGACAACTGCTCACCTAGACTTATCCATAGATTGCGGAGAGTCCGGACATGCAGCGGTGTGGGTGGTTGTTGGGCGTAATAATGGTACTTGCAGGTTGCCAGACAACCCACGAACAATTGATCAACCAAGGCTATCCACCCGCCTATGCCGATGGCTTCCAGGACGGCTGCAGCAGCGGCCGCCAGGCTGCCGGGGTAATGGCCGGAGACTTTCGCAAGGACGTGCCGCGCTACCTGCACAACCGCCAGTACGAAACCGGCTGGGACGACGGTTTCCGCCAGTGCCATGCCATGCAGGAAAACCAGGACTTGCAGGACTACCGTGCGCGTCATTGGGATGAACGCGACGAACAGTGGCAGGAAGAGAAAGACCGCGATGCGGCACGCGCCTACCGACGTAAATAGGTCGCGAACGGACAACCCCGACACCTCTTGATCTGTCAGCATGGTCTCTATGCACAGGAGGCCATCATGAGCCGAGCATTCGTCAATGAAGACCAGGCTGCCGCCCAGGCCGACCAGCCGGTGGAGCGCAAGATCAGCGAACAGCCCAACTACGTCACCGCCCAGGGCCTGGCCCAGTTGCAACAACGGCTAGTTGAGCTGCACGCCCTGCACAGCGACTTGCAGGCCCAGGGCGAACACGCCGACAAGCAACGCCGGGCCGACACAGAGCGCGACCTGCGCTACTTCACTGCCCGCGTACAGAGTGCCCAGGTCGTTGCCAAGGCGAGCGCATCGGACAAGGTGCAGATTGGCAGCCGGGTGATTTTTATCGATGAACAGAACCAGCAGCACCAGGTGCAGTTGGTCGGTGAAGATCAGGCCGATGCTGGCAAGGGCCTGATCAACTGGGGCTCACCACTGGGCCGGGCACTGCTGGGAGCTGCGCCCGGTGACGAGGTACTGTGGCGACGACCGGCAGGGGATCTGTCGATCGAGATCGTCGCCATCGAGCCTGAGGTTTAGACCACGCCCTGGGCCAGCATGGCGTCGGCAACCTTGACGAAGCCGGCGATGTTGGCGCCTTTGACGTAGTTGATCCGGCCGTTTTCCTCGCCATAGTGCACACAGGCGTGGTGGATCGACTGCATGATGTTGTGCAGCTTGCTGTCCACTTCGCCAGCGGTCCACAGCAGGCGCATGGCGTTCTGCGACATTTCCAGACCGCTCACCGCAACACCACCGGCGTTGGAGGCCTTGCCCGGAGCGAACAGGATGCCCGCCTCGATAAAGATATCCACAGCGTCGAGGGTGGTCGGCATGTTCGCGCCTTCAGCCACGCAGATGCAGCCGTTGCGCAGCAGGGTGCGAGCGTCTTCGCCATTCAGTTCGTTCTGGGTGGCGCACGGCAGGGCGATATCGCATGGCAGGTTCCATGGCGTCTGACCCTTGCGGAACTCCAGGCCGAAACGCTCGGCCAGCTCGCTGATGCGGCCGCGCTTGACGTTCTTCAGCTCCATCAGCGCATCCCACTGCTCGTCGGTCATGCCGGCTTCGCAGAACAGGGTGCCTTCGGAGTCGGACAGCGAGATGACCTTGCCGCCCAGGTCCATGACCTTGCGCGCGGCGTACTGGGCAACGTTGCCGGAACCGGAGATCGCCACGCGGCGACCGTCGATGCGCAGGTCCTGACGCTTGAGCATCTCTTCGGCGAAGTATACGCAACCGTAGCCGGTCGCTTCCGGACGGATCAGGCTGCCACCGTAGGTCATGCCCTTGCCGGTCAGCACCGAGGTGAACTGGTTGGCCAGACGCTTGTACTGGCCGAACATGAAGCCGATCTCGCGAGCGCCGACACCGATGTCACCGGCTGGCACATCCAGATCCGCGCCGATGTGGCGGTACAGCTCGCTCATGAAGGCCTGGCAGAAGCGCATGACTTCGGCATCGCTCTTGCCCTTCGGATCGAAGTCCGAGCCACCTTTGCCGCCGCCCATGGGCAGCGAGGTCAGGGAGTTCTTGAACACTTGCTCGAAGGCCAGGAACTTCAGTACGCCGAGGTTCACCGAGGGGTGGAAACGCAGGCCGCCCTTGTACGGGCCGATGGCGCTGCTCATCTGGATACGGTAGCCGCGGTTGACCTGGACCTTGCCCGCGTCATCAACCCACGACACACGGAACAGGATTGCCCGCTCAGGCTCGACCATGCGCTCAAGAATGCCGGCCTGAAGGTAATGCGGATTGGCCTCAAGGAATGGCCAGAGACTGCGCAGCACTTCTTCGACTGCCTGGTGGAACTCAGGCTGGGCAGGGTCGCGCTGTTTCAGGCGCGCAAGGAAATCTTCGACGGATTCGATCATAGACACTTCACCAGATAGAGATTTGGACTTATTGGTTTTTTTCCAGACTCTACCAAGAACCAGTCGCACCGGAACAGAGCGATATGTCGTTTTTATGAAATTAAATGGTGCATTTGTATAAGTGTATACATTCGCCGGACAAGCCCGCTCCCACAGCCCCGCAAAAAAAAAACGGGGCCCGAAGGCCCCGTTTCAGTGCAAAACCCGAAGGGTTATGCCAGTTTTTTGTGCCGTACCCGGTGTGGCTGGGCAGCAGCTTCGCCGAGACGCTTCTTGCGATCGGCTTCGTACTCGGTGTAGTTGCCTTCGAAGAACACCGCTTGCGAATCATCTTCGTAAGCCAGGATGTGGGTCGCCACACGGTCCAGGAACCAGCGATCGTGAGAGATCACAATGGCGGCGCCCGGGAAGTCCAGCAGGGCTTCTTCCAGCGAACGCAGGGTTTCTACGTCGAGGTCGTTGGACGGTTCGTCGAGCAGCAGGACGTTGGCGCCCTCTTTCAGGGTCAGGGCCAGGTGCAGACGGCCACGCTCACCACCGGAGAGGTCCTTGACGAACTTCTGCTGATCGCCGCCCTTGAAGTTGAAGCGACCGACGTAGGTCCGCGACGGGATCTCGTAGGTGCCGATACGCAGTTGGTCGGAACCGTCGGAGATCTGCTGGAACACGGTCTTGTTGCCGTCCAGGTCTTCGCGGCTCTGGTCAACGCAGGCCAGTTGCACGGTTTCACCGATCTCGATGCTGCCCGAGTCCGGCTGTTCCTTGCCCATGAGCATGCGGAACAAGGTCGATTTACCGGCACCGTTACCGCCGATCACACCGACGATGGCGCCTTTCGGCATGCTGAACGACAGGTTGTCGATCAGTACGCGGTCGCCATAGCCTTTGGTGACGTTCTTGAATTCGATGACCTTGTCGCCCAGGCGCGGACCGGCCGGGATGTAGATCTCGTTGGTTTCGCTGCGCTTCTGGAATTCCTGCGACTGCATTTCTTCGAAGCGTTGCAGACGGGCCTTGGACTTGGACTGACGAGCCTTGGCGCCTTTGCGCACCCACTCCAGCTCTTCCTTCATGGCCTTTTCGTGGGCCGACTGCTGCTTGGATTCCTGGGCCAGACGATCAGACTTGGCTTCCAGCCAACCCGAATAGTTGCCTTCGTACGGAATACCGGCGCCGCGGTCGAGCTCGAGGATCCAGCCGGCGACGTTGTCGAGGAAGTAACGGTCGTGGGTAATCGCTACCACGGTGCCCGGGAAGTCGTGGAGGAAGTGCTCCAGCCAGGCGACGGAATCGGCATCCAGGTGGTTGGTCGGTTCGTCGAGCAGCAGCATGTCGGGGGCCGACAGCAGCAGACGGCACAGCGCCACACGGCGCTTTTCACCACCGGACAGGTGTTCGACCTTGGCCTCCCAGGCCGGCAGGCGCAGGGCATCTGCCGCGACTTCCAGCTGGCGCTCGAGGTTGTGGCCGTCGCTGGCCTGCAGGATGGCTTCAAGCTTGGCCTGTTCGGCGGCCAGCTTGTCGAAGTCGGCATCGGGCTCGGCGTAAGCGGCGTAGACCTCGTCCAGACGCGCCTGGGCGTCCTTGATCACGCTGACCGCTTCCTCGACCACTTCACGGACGGTCTTGCTCGGGTCCAGCTGCGGTTCCTGTGGCAGGTAACCGATGTTCAGGTCCGGCATCGGACGGGCTTCGCCGTCGAACTCTTTGTCGACGCCAGCCATGATCTTGAGCAGGGTGGATTTACCCGAGCCGTTCAGGCCGAGCACGCCGATCTTGGCGCCGGGGAAAAACGACAGGGAGATGTTCTTCAAGATTTCCCGCTTCGGCGGGACAACTTTGCCCAGCCGATGCATGGTGTAGACGTATTGAGCCATGGAAAAACCTAGCGTCAGAGACGAAAAAATGAGCGCGAAACAGATGAAGGGAGCCGCAGCCCCCAGGAAAGGGCCAAAGCTACCGCAATGCGCCTTGTTGGGCAAACCGCCGACGAACAGGGCTGGCACTTTGCCACATTTGCGGGCATGCTAGCCGCCCTTCGGGCGTCAGGCTTATAGTGCGTGACCAGAGTAGCCGCCAGGGACCGTGGCGCTTGCAAGCCAGCAGCTCTAAACCTGCCATCCAGCCATACCGCAGGATCATCGCTTGACCAATCTCACTCAGCCGACATCCCTGCGCACGCCGTCCAGCGCACCCGGCTCTGCATTACGCGGTTCTCTGAAAAGCGCGCTGGCCCTGCTGGTCCTGCTGTTGCTCGGCTTGCTGCTCTGGCAACTGGTCGACCAGTACCGCCACACCCAGGCCGACCAGTACCAGCACAGCCTTGACGCCAGCGCCGAACTGGCCGATCACATGGCCCTGAGCATGTCGCTCAAGGCGCAGGTGGCCCACAACATTGTCCAGCCTTACCGTTCGTCGCCAAGCCCTGCGCAACTGCCGGACATCCTCGCGAAACTGCAGGCCCGACTGCCGGCCTTGCAGAGCCTGGTGTGGATCGATTCCCAAGGCAAGGTGCTCAGCGACAGCCTCGGCGCCACCCCGGATCGTCATGTTGTGGACGAGCTGCTGCGGCTCAACCAGGGTCACGACCATTACTACAGCAACAGCGCGGACAATCGTCTGATCTACCTGTTGCTGCGCCAGCCGGGCGACACCCCGGGTTACTGGCTGCTGCGCCTGGGCCCGGCCTACTACAGCGAGCTGACTTCACACCTGGACCGCCCCAATCACCCGTTGTGGCTCCTGGAAAACAGCCGCACCGGCGAGATCATCAATCGCCATCAACCGGCGCCGGGCAGTGACGAACCGCTGCAAAGCGTAATGCTCGCGTTCCTCGACAACAGTACCTGGCAACTACGCGGCCTGTTCGATGCAGGACTGGCCCGCGAACAACTGCTGCCGGCACTGATCGGCAAGTGTCTGCTCGGCCTGTTCTGCGCCCTGCTGCCCTTGCTTGCCTTGATCAATATGCGTCGCCGGCACCGCATGCTGCAGGAAAGCCGTCGGCGCTATCACGATATTTTCGAAGGCACTGGCGTTGCCCTGTGCGTACTCGACCTCTCCGGCTTGCCTGTGCAGCTGGAGCGTCATCGTCTGCGCAGCCGCCAGGCCTTGCAGCAACGCCTGGCCTTTGACCGGGCACTGCGGCGGGTCTTGCTGCAGGAACTCAAGGTCACCGAGGTCAACCAGGTGGCCCTGCAACTGCTGGGGGTCAACTGCTGCGATGCCGCCTGGAACTGTCTGGTCGAAGGCACGCAAGCCGGTATCGAAGGCATTGGCGTGCAACTGGTTGAAGCGGTGCTGGACAACCAGCAGCAGCTGGAACTGGAAGTCCACCTGCCGAACGCCGACGGCCAGGACCTGCACCTCTGGCTGATGGTGAAATTCCCCGAGCAGCGCCGCGACTATGAAGCGGTGATCCTCAGCATCAGCGACATCACCAGCCGCAAGCAGGTCGAGCTGTCGTTGCTCGAGCGCGAAAGCTTCTGGTCGGACGTCGTGCGTACGGTGCCTGACCAGTTGTACGTGCAAGATGTGCAAAGCAAGCAGATGATCTTCAGCAACCGCAACCTCGGCCAGACCCTCGGTTACGACCGTAGCCAGCTGGCACAGATGGGCGAACGCTTCTGGGAGATCCTCCTGCACCCGGACGATGCCCAGCTGTATTGGCGAGTTCGCCAGCAATTGCTCGACACCGGCGGTGTCGAGCAATTGCATTGCCAACTGCGTTTCCGTCATTACGATCAACGCTGGCGGCGCTTCGACATTCGTGAGCAAGCCCTGACCCGCGATGGCAACGGCGTTGTCACCCGCATCATCGGCGTTGGCAAGGACGTGACCGACCAGATCGAGGCCAGCGAGTCGCTGCGCGACAGTGAACAGCGTTATCGCATGCTCGCCGAAAGCATCAGCGATGTGATCTTCTCCACCGACAACCAGTTGCAGCTCAACTATGTCAGCCCATCGGTACAGGCTGTGCTGGGCTATGAGGTCGACTGGATCTTCGACAACGGCTGGCATTCGACCATCGCCAACCCGGCGCAATTGACCGGCATCTATGCCCTGGTCGAACGGGTCAACCGGGCCTTGAATGACCCTGAGCAACTGGAGCAACTGCGCACTCAATTGCCCAACCAGCTGTTCCTGTTCGATTGCCTGCGCGCCGATGGCCGCAAGATTCCGATCGAATTGCGCCTGGTGCTGGTCTGGGACGATCAGGAGCGTTTCGAAGGGATCCTCGGGGTCGGCCGCGACATCAGCCAGCAGCGCCGCGCCGAGAAAGACCTGCGCATGGCCGCCACGGTATTCGAACACTCGACATCGGCGATCCTGATCACCGACCCGGCCGGCTATATCGTCCAGGCCAACGAAGCGTTCAGCCGGGTCAGCGGCCATGCCGTGGCCGATGTGCTCGATCAATTGCCGAGCATGCTGACGGTGGACGAACACCAGGAAGCGCACCTGCGCTATGTGCTCAAGCAGCTCAACCAGCGTGGCACCTGGGAAGGTGAAGTGTGGCTCAAGCGTCGCAATGGCGAGCATTACCCGGCCTGGGTCGGCATCACCGCAGTGCTCGACGACGAAGGCGACCTGGCCAGCTACGTGTGCTTCTTCACCGACATCAGCGAACGCAAAGCCAGTGAGCAGCGCATTCACCGCCTGGCTTATTACGACGCCCTGACCCACCTGCCCAACCGCACCCTGTTCCAGGACCGTCTGCACACGGCCCTGCAGCAGGCTGACCGGCAAAAAGCCTGGGTGGTGTTGATGTTCCTCGACCTCGACCGCTTCAAGCCGATCAACGACTCCCTCGGCCATGCCGCTGGCGATCGCATGCTCAAGGACATGGCCGAGCGCCTGCTCGACTGTGTCGATGATGATGACACCGTGGCGCGTATGGGCGGTGACGAGTTCACCCTGTTGCTGCAACCGCGGGCGACCCGGGAAACGGCCCTGAACCGCGCCATCAACGTTGCCGAGCAGATCCTCGGCAGCCTGGTACGACCGTTCGTCCTGGAAAACCGCGAGTTCTTCGTCACCGCCAGTATCGGCATCGCTCTGAGCCCGCAGGACGGCAGCGAGCTCAGCCAGTTGATGAAGAACGCCGACACGGCCATGTACCACGCCAAGGAGCGTGGCAAGAACAACTTCCAGTTCTACCAGGCCGACATGAACGCCAGCGCCCTCGAGCGCCTGGAGCTGGAAAGCGACCTGCGCCATGCCCTGGAGCAGAACGAATTCATTCTTTATTACCAGCCGCAGTTCAGCGGTGACGGCAAGCGCCTGACCGGTGCCGAGGCCCTGCTGCGCTGGCGTCATCCGCGCCGCGGGCTGGTGCCGCCGGGCGATTTCATTCCGGTGATCGAAGAGCTGGGACTGGTCGTGGATGTCGGCGACTGGGTACTCAAGGAAGCCTGCCGCCAGCTCAAGGTCTGGCATCAGGACAAGGTGCAGGTGCCCAAGGTCTCGGTGAACATCTCGGCGCGGCAGTTCTCCGACGGCCAGCTCGGCACGCGGATTGCCACCATCCTCAAGGACACTGGCTTGCCACCGGCATGCCTGGAGCTGGAGCTGACCGAAAGTATCCTGATGCGTGAAGTCAACGAGGCGATGGTGATCCTCGACAGCCTGAAAAAGCTCGGCCTGAGCATTGCGGTCGATGACTTCGGTACCGGCTACTCGTCACTCAACTACCTCAAACAGTTCCCTATCGATGTACTGAAGATCGACCGCACCTTCGTCGACGGTTTGCCCGAAGGCGAGCAGGACGCGCAGATCGCCCGGGCAATCATCGCCATGGCCCACAGCCTGAACCTGGCGGTGATTGCTGAAGGCGTGGAAACCCACGAGCAGCTGGAGTTTCTGCGCGAGCACGATTGCGACGAAGTGCAGGGTTACCTGTTCGGGCGGCCGATGCCGGCCAACCAGTTCGAAGCGCAGTTCAGCAACGAAACGCTGTTCATGTTCGAGTAGGTTTGCAGCTTGTCGCTCATGAGCCCCATTTGTCTGCGACATGATGCCCTTTCATATGCCAGACAAAAGCTGATGAGGTAGAATGCCCGCCTATTTCAGCACGATCCTTGAGGACCGCCATGTTCAGCCGTGATTTGACCATTGCCAAGTACGACGCCGATCTTTTTGCCGCCATGGAGCAAGAAGCTCAGCGCCAGGAAGAGCACATCGAGCTGATTGCTTCGGAAAACTACACCAGCCCGGCAGTCATGGAAGCCCAGGGCTCGGTTCTGACCAACAAATACGCCGAAGGCTACCCAGGCAAGCGTTACTACGGCGGCTGCGAATACGTCGACGTGGTCGAGCAACTGGCCATCGACCGTGCCAAGGAACTGTTCGGCGCCGATTACGCCAACGTCCAGCCACACGCCGGTTCGCAAGCCAACGCCGCTGTCTACCTGGCCCTGCTGTCGGCCGGTGACACCATCCTGGGCATGAGCCTGGCCCACGGTGGTCACCTGACCCACGGTGCCAACGTCAGCTCTTCGGGCAAACTGTACAACGCTGTGCAGTACGGCATCGACGCCAACGGCCTGATCGACTACGACGAAGTCGAGCGTCTGGCCGTCGAGCACAAGCCGAAGATGATCGTTGCCGGTTTCTCTGCCTACTCGCAGATTCTGGACTTCCCGCGCTTCCGCGAAATCGCTGACAAGGTCGGTGCCTACCTGTTCGTCGACATGGCCCACGTTGCCGGTCTGGTCGCTGCAGGCGTGTACCCGAACCCGGTACCATTCGCCGACGTCGTCACCACCACTACCCACAAGACTCTGCGCGGTCCACGTGGCGGCCTGATCCTGGCCCGTGCCAACGCCGACATCGAGAAGAAGCTGAACTCCGCAGTCTTCCCGGGCGCCCAGGGCGGCCCGCTGGAGCACGTTATCGCCGCCAAGGCGATCTGCTTCAAGGAAGCGCTGCAGCCTGAGTTCAAAGCCTACCAGCAGCAGGTCGTGAAAAACGCCCAGGCCATGGCTGGCGTGTTCATCGAGCGCGGTTTCGACGTGGTTTCCGGTGGTACTCAGAACCACCTGTTCCTGCTGTCGCTGATCAAGCAAGAGATCTCCGGTAAAGATGCTGACGCTGCCCTGGGCAAAGCCTTCATCACCGTCAACAAGAACTCGGTACCGAACGACCCACGCTCCCCGTTCGTCACCTCCGGCCTGCGCTTCGGTACTCCGGCTGTGACCACTCGTGGCTTCAAAGAGGCTGAGTGTAAAGAACTGGCCGGCTGGATCTGCGACATCCTGGCTGACCTGAACAACGAAGCGGTGATCGACGCCGTTCGTGAGAAGGTCAAGGCTATCTGCGCCAAGCTGCCGGTATACGGCAAGTAATCGCAGTTACCTGATGTGAAAAAGCCCGGCTCTTGAGCCGGGCTTTTTTGTGCCTGCTGTAGGAGCGGATTTATCCGCTCCTACAAACGCTCGAACCCTTCGCGAATCTTCGCCTCCGGCAAATCATCGGCAATAAACACCATCACGCTCTCACGCGTCTCCCCTTCTGCCCACTCGGTATCCCAGTCAAAACCATAGAGTTTCAGTACCCCCTGGAACACCAGGCGGCGATCCTCACCCGCAATGCTGAGCACACCCTTGTAACGCAGCAGCTGCTTGCCATGGTCTTCCAGCAACTGGTTCATGAAGTCGCTGAGCCGGTCGATATCCAGCGGCGTGTCGGTGCGCAGCACCAGGCTGGAGATGCGATCCGGCGTGGCCGGTTGGCTGACCGGACGCAGGCTCAGGCCGCCGCCGAGATCGGCATTGAGGTTGAAACCTCGCACATCAAGCAGTTCGGCCAGATCGATACGGCCGTGCTCGACCACCCGGATCGGTGCGCGACGGTTGATGCGCCCCAGCCGATCGCTCAACGCCTTGAAGCTGTCAGCATCGACCAGGTCAGTCTTGCTCACCAGCAGGCGGTCGGCAAAGCCTACCTGCGCCTGGGCGATCGCCTGGGTCAGGTGCTGCTCGGCGTGGGCGGCATCGACCAGGGTGATGATGCCGTCGAGGATGTAGCGCTCGCGCAGTTCCTCGTCGATGAAGAAGGTTTGCGCCACCGGCGCCGGATCAGCCAAACCGGTGCACTCGATCACCAGGCGGTCGAAGGCGATTTCGCCGGCGTCCAGACGTTCCAGCAGCAGGAACAAGGCTTTGGTCAGGTCGGTGTGGATGCTGCAGCAAACGCAGCCGTTGGCCAGGGTCATGACCTGCACCGGTTCATCGCCAAGCAACTGGGTATCAATGCCGGCGTCACTGAATTCGTTTTCGATCACAGCGATCTTCAGGCCATGTTCGGCCTTGAGCAGATGGCGCAGCAAGGTGGTCTTGCCGGCCCCCAGAAAACCGCTGAGTACTGTTACCGGAATGGGCGCGTGCAAACGGAAAATCTCCTGAACTGAAAATGACTGTGGGAGCACGGCAAGCCGGGCTCCCACAGGTTCAACTGCCGTCAGTAGCTGTCATTCAACAGCACTTGGGCCCGGACTTGCCACCGTAACGCGCCTCTTGGCGTTCGCGGAAGAACGCCTCGTAGCTCATCACCGGTTTGTCCGGGTGCTTGGTCTGCATATGCTCGACGTAGTTGTCGTAGTCGGGCATGCCGACCATCAGGCGGGCTGCCTGCCCCAGGTACTTACCCAGTCGACCGAGATCGTTGAACATCACTGCATTCCTCTTGGGTTACGCATCTGGCAGTGCCTGGAACGGAGACTCTTTGTCAGTCCGTTCTTTTTTACCCAGGGCGGCAATACCGACCTTGAGGGCGAAGAACAGGATGCTGAAGACCACGAACAGGAACAGGATCGTCAGGCCAGCGTTGGTATAGGCGTTGAAGATCACGTGCTGCATCTGGCCGATATCCTTGGCCGGTGCCAGTACCTGCCCGGCATCGAGCGCCACGCTGTACTTGTTGGCCAGCGCCAGGAAACCGACCGCCGGGTTCGGATCGAACAGCTTGATGAAGCCGGCGGTGGTGGTGCAGATCAGCAGCCATACAGCTGGCAGCAGCGTGACCCACATGTAGCGCTGGCGCTTCATCTTGATCAGGACCACGGTACCGAGCATCAGCGCGATGCCGGCGAGCATCTGGTTGGAGATGCCGAACAGCGGCCACAAGGTGTTGATACCGCCCAACGGATCGATCACACCCTGGTACAACAGGTAGCCCCAGAGCGCTACGCAACCGCCAGTAGCGAGCAGGTTGGCACCCCACGATTCGGTACGTTTGAGCGCCGGTACGAAGCTGCCGAGCAAATCCTGGAGCATGAAGCGACCGGCACGGGTACCGGCGTCCACTGCGGTGAGGATGAACAGCGCCTCGAACAGGATCGCGAAGTGGTACCAGAAGGCCATGGTGTTTTCACCCGGCAGGACCTGGTGCAGGATCTGCGCGATACCCACCGCCAGGGTCGGCGCACCACCGGCACGGGCGAGGATGGTGTGCTCGCCAATGTCCTTGGCCACCGCTTCCAGCGCGTCAGGGGTGATCGCAAAGCCCCAGCTGCTGACTGTCTGCGCCACCGACACAACGTCGGCACCGACCACTGCGGCCGGGCTGTTCATGGCGAAGTACACGCCTGGCTCGATCACCGAAGCGGCAACCATGGCCATGATCGCCACGAACGACTCCATCAGCATGCCGCCGTAACCGATGTAACGGGCGTTGGTTTCGTTATCCAGCAGCTTGGGCGTGGTGCCCGAGGAGATCAGCGCGTGGAAGCCCGACACCGCGCCACAGGCGATGGTGATGAACAGGAACGGGAACAGGGTGCCTTTCCATACCGGGCCGGTGCCGTCGGTGAACTGGGTCAGCGCCGGCATTTTCAGCTCGGGGGCGATGATCAGGATACCGATGGCCAGGCCAACGATGGTGCCGATCTTGAGAAAGGTCGACAGGTAGTCACGTGGTGCCAGCACCAGCCACACCGGCAGTACGGCAGCGACAAAACCGTAACCCACTAGCATCCAGGTGATCTGCACACCGGTGAAGGTGAATGCCGGGCCCCAGACCGGATCAGCGGCAACCTGGCCCCCCAGCCAGATCGACAGCAACAACAGCACCACGCCGATCAGCGAGATCTCGCCGATGCGGCCCGGGCGGATGTAGCGCATATAGATGCCCATGAACATCGCGATCGGGATGGTCGCCATGACCGTGAACATGCCCCATGGGCTCTCGGCCAGGGCCTTGACCACGATCAGCGCCAGCACCGCGAGAATGATGATCATGATCAGGAAGCAGCCGAACAGGGCAATGGTGCCCGGAATCCGGCCCATTTCTTCGCGGACCATGTCACCCAGCGAGCGACCGTTGCGGCGGGTGGACAGGAACAGGACCATGAAGTCCTGCACCGCACCGGCCAGCACCACGCCGGCAATCAGCCAGAGCGTGCCGGGCAGGTAGCCCATCTGCGCGGCCAGGACCGGACCGACCAATGGGCCGGCGCCAGCGATGGCGGCAAAGTGGTGACCGAAAAGGATGTGTTTGTTGGTCGGTACATAGTCCAGACCATCGTTGTTGAGCACCGCCGGGGTAGCCCGACGTGGGTCCAGCTGCATCACCTTGGTGGCGATGAACAGGCTGTAGTAGCGGTAGGCGACCAGGTAAATGGCCACCGAAGCGACGACGATCCACAAGGCGTTGATGGCCTCGCCACGACGCAGGGCGACCACACCCAGCGCACAGGCTCCTATGACTGCCAGCGCCAGCCACGGAATGTGGCGTAGCAGGCTATTATTGTTGTTCATGGTTTGCTTCCAGCTAGTGGATAAAAGACAGCCTTTCGAGTCTAGCGATCCTGACAGGAAAGACCACCCCCCACGTTGGTCTAGAGCCTTCAACGCGGGTTGAACAAAACTCGTTATGCGCCCTTGCGCGGACCTTGGCAAGTGCTGAGCTATAGTCAGGAAGAACCCCGGAGTGCCTGAACATGAGCGACCACCAAGAACGTCGACGTTTCCAGCGTGTTGCCTTTGATAGCCCCACTGAACTGCGCCAGGGCGAGCGATGCTGGCCGGTCGAGCTGATTGACCTGTCCCTCAAGGGCTTGCTGATCAAATGCCCGGAGCCGTGGGACCCCGACCTGACCCAGGATTTCGAGGCCCTTGTCCACCTGGGGGAGCAGGTAACGTTATGGATGCAGGTGGAACTGCGCCATGAAGAAGGTAATCGACTGGGTTTTGTCTGCCTGCGCACTGATATCGACTCATCGTGTCATTTACGGCGTTTGGTGGAACTCAACCTGGCCGACAACCCCGAAATGATGCGTGAACTGCGAGAACTGATCGAAATTTAAAATAACTTAGCTTGCTACCGGATTTCCCTCTCGTTACGTTTTTGTCCACTCGGACAGCTTTTTTACCCCTCCTATCCGTTTTCACGCAGCCTTGCGAGGCCTGCGTTTGCGTGTTGGAACGATAACTGCATTCACTTAAACACCCAAATTGAGCGTCTGACTGTTCCTACGCCAATCTAAAAATTGTATACAATTGTTCTGGCTTCATAGCGTATGACTTGTCTACAGTAGCGCCACAACAATAAAACAGAGACCCCGCCTCATGAATACGTCCTCCTCTAGCACGTCTTCAGCAGCACGTCCCGAAGACGAGAACCTTGGCCTGGGTGCCAACCTGGCGTACGGCCTGCAACACGTATTGACCATGTATGGCGGCATCGTCGCCGTGCCGTTGATCCTCGGTCAGGCCGCTGGCCTGACTCCCGCGGACATTGGTCTACTGATCGCTGCGTCGCTGTTTGCCGGCGGCCTGGCAACCCTGTTGCAAACCCTCGGACTGCCGTGGTTCGGTTGCCAGCTGCCGCTGGTGCAAGGGGTCTCGTTTGCCGGTGTCGCGACCATGGGCGCGATCCTCAGCAGTGAAGGCGGTGGCGGTTTGCCCGGAGTATTGGGTGCAGTCATGGCCGCGTCGTTCATCGGTTTCCTGATCACCCCGGTGTTCTCGCGAATTACCAAATACTTCCCGCCACTGGTGACCGGTATCGTCATCACCACCATCGGCCTGACCTTGATGCCCGTTGCTGCGCGTTGGGTCATGGGCGGTAACAGCAAGGCCCCGGATTTCGGCAGCATGGCCAACATCGGCCTGGCCGCGCTGACCTTCGTTATCGTGCTGGTGCTAAGCAAGCTCGGCAGCGCCACCATCTCGCGCCTGTCGATCCTGCTGGCCATGGTCATCGGTACCCTCATCGCCTGGTCGCTGGGCATGGCTGACTTCAGCAAGGTGCTTGAAGGCCCGCTGGTGGCAATGCCAAGCCCGTTCCACTTCGGTATGCCGACCTTCCACATCGCTGCGATCCTGTCGATGTGCATCGTGATCATGGTGACCCTGGTGGAAACCTCGGCCGACATCCTCGCCGTCGGTGAAATCATCGACACCAAGGTTGACTCCAAACGCCTGGGCAATGGCCTGCGCGCTGACATGGCGTCGAGCATCCTGGCGCCGATCTTCGGCTCCTTCACCCAGAGCGCCTTCGCCCAGAACGTCGGCCTGGTCGCCGTGACCGGGGTGAAAAGCCGCTACGTCGTAGCGACCGGCGGGGTGATCCTGGTGGTGCTCGGCCTGCTGCCGATCATGGGCCGGGTGATTGCCGCAGTACCGACCTCGGTACTCGGTGGTGCCGGTATCGTGCTGTTCGGCACCGTGGCCGCCAGCGGTATCCGTACCCTGTCCAAGGTCAGCTACAAGAACAACGTCAACCTGATCATCGTCGCCGCCTCGCTGGGCTTCGGCATGATCCCGATTGCCGCACCGAACTTCTATGCGCAATTCCCCAACTGGTTCGAGACCATCTTCCACTCCGGCATCAGCTCGGCAGCGATCATGGCCATTGTCCTGAACCTGGTGTTCAACCACTTCACCGTGGGTAACTCCGATCAGCAATCGGTGTTTGCCGCAGCCTACGAACGTACCATCCACTACTCGGATATCTCCGCCCTGCGTGACGGCGACTACTTCGAAGACGGCAAGCTGTTCAATGCCGAAGGCAAGGAGGTTCCGGTGATGGGCGAAGGTGAACACGGCGAGCCTCCGGCACGACGAGAGGCCGTTTCGGAGCATTGATCAACGCTACGCAACAAAAAGGCCGGTGCATGTGCACCGGCCTTTTTTATTTACGCTGCAAGTAGAAGCTAAACCGGTGGGAGCGGGCTTGCCCCGCGATTACGGTGTGTCAGTCGAGTCACAATCGCCGGGCAAGCCCGCTCCCACAGATTGTTACTCGAACAACGCATCCAGCGCTTGCTCCAGACGGGTGACCGCAATCACCTGCAAACCTGGTGGCGCTTCCTTGGGCGCATTGCCTTTGGGCACGATGGCGCGTTTGAAGCCATGCTTGGCCGCTTCTTTCAGACGCTCCTGGCCGCTGGGCACCGGACGCACCTCACCCGACAGGCCGACTTCGCCGAATACCAGCAGGCTGTTATCCAGCGGACGGTTGCGCAAGCTGGACATGATCGCCGCCATCAACGCCAGGTCGGACGCGGTCTCCAGCACCTTGACCCCACCGACCACGTTGAGGAAGACATCCTGGTCATGGGTCGGAATACCGCCATGGCGATGCAGCACCGCCAGGAGCATGGCCAGGCGGTTCTGGTCCAGGCCCAGAGTGACCCGGCGCGGGTTCGACAGGTGACTGTCATCGACCAGCGCCTGGACTTCCACCAGCATCGGCCGGGTGCCCTCCCAAGTGGCCATGACCACACTGCCGGGAACCTCTTCCTGCGCGCGGGTGAGGAAGATCGCCGACGGGTTGGAGACCTCCTTCAAACCGCGATCGGTCATGCCGAACACGCCCAGTTCATTGACCGCACCGAAACGGTTCTTCACCGCTCGCAGCAAACGCAGGCGGCCGTCGGATTCGCCTTCGAAATACAGCACGGTATCGACCATGTGCTCCAGCACGCGCGGGCCTGCCAGCGCACCTTCCTTGGTGACATGACCGACGAGGAAGATCGCCGTGCCGCTTTGCTTGGCGTAACGCACCAGCAACGCGGCGCTCTCACGCACCTGGGAGACACCGCCAGGCGCCGACTGCAACTGCTCGGTGAAAATGGTCTGGATCGAATCGATCACCATGACCTTGGGCTTTTCCACCCGGGCAGTGGCGATGATTGCCTCGATGCAGGTTTCGGTCATTACCCGCAACTGATCCTGGGGCAATCCCAGGCGCCGGGCACGCATCGCCACCTGCTGCTGGGATTCTTCGCCGGTGACATACAGTGCGGGCATGCGCGTAGCGATGGCGCACAGGGTTTGCAGGAGAATGGTCGACTTGCCGATACCCGGGTCGCCACCGATCAGTACCACCGAACCGTCAACCAGGCCACCGCCCAATACCCGGTCCAGCTCGGCGCTGGCGGTGCTGAAGCGCGGGATCTCTTCGACGCTGACCTCGGCCAGGGTCTTGATCTGCGCCTGCTGCCCGGCCCAGCCGGTGCGGCCACTGGGCGCCGCTGCAGCGCCGCTTTCCAGCACGGTCTCGACCAGGGTGTTCCAGGCCCCGCACTCACCGCACTGGCCGGCCCATTTCGGAAAGGTCGCGCCGCACTCAGTGCAGCCGTACATGCGCTTGGCCTTGGCCATGGGGGACGGTCCTCGGAAAAGGGACCATGATAGCCGACCTGCGTGACCTGGGCGGCCACATAAAACGACAAAACTATTCGATATAACTGCAGTCTGTAGCAGCAGCGCGGAGCATGAAGCGTGTAGCTGAATTACACTGCGTTTACCAAACTCATCTGTTACAAGGAATAAACCATGGGCGTGCTCAGTGAATTCAAGGCCTTTGCGGTCAAAGGGAATGTGGTCGACATGGCCGTCGGTATCATCATCGGCGCCGCCTTTGGCAAAATCGTTTCATCCTTTGTGGGTGATGTGATCATGCCACCAATCGGCTTGCTGATCGGCGGTGTCGACTTCAGTGATCTTGCCGTCACCCTCAAAGCTGCCGAAGGCGATATCCCGGCAGTGGTGCTGGCCTATGGCAAATTCATCCAGACCATTCTCGACTTCATCATTGTCGCCTTCGCGATCTTCATGGGCGTCAAGGCGATCAACCGCCTGAAACGCGAAGAAGCCGAAGCGCCAAGCCTGCCACCGGTACCGACCAAGGAAGAGGAGCTGCTTACCGAGATCCGCGACCTGCTCAAGTCGCAGAATCGGCAGCCCTGAATCCGTCCCGGGGCCGCTATGCGGCCCATCGCAGGCTGTCGCCAGCTCCTACCAGTAGTTTTCTACCGCTACCTGCCCGGGGCGGCGGCTCAGGCTCAGGTTCAGGCCACGCTGTTTGAGCACCTGCCGGGTGTCGTCGATCATCTGCGGATTACCGCAGAGCATTACCCGCGAATGCTCCGGCGTCAGCGCCAGGCCCGCGGCGCGCTCGAGCTCTCCATTCTCGATCAGGGTGGTGATGCGCTCATTGAGTGCGCCGGGATGCGGTTCGCGTGTGACCACCGGAATGAACTGCAACTTGCCGGCAAACTCGGCCAGGTAGTCACGCTGCTCCAGACCGGCGATGAGGTCAAGATACGCCAGCTCCTTGGCTTCTCGCACCGAATACACCAGTTTGATCGACTCGAAGCGCTCCCAGACTTCAAAGTCCTGCAGGATCGAGACGAACGGTGCGATGCCGGTCCCTGTGGCCAGCAACCACAGATCACGGCCATCGACAAAACGGTCCAGGGTCAGAAAGCCAAAGGCCTGACGATCGATCAACAAGCTGTCGCCTTCCCGCAGACGACTCAGCTCGCTGGTGAACTCCCCTCCCGGCACCACAATGGAAAAGAAATCCAGGTGCTCGTCAAACGGCGACGAGACCATTGAATAAGCGCGCCAGACCACACTGCCATCGGCCTTGGTCACCCCCAGGCGGGCGAACTGACCGGAGCGGAAGCGAAATCCCTGATCACGCGTGGTGCGCAGGCTGAACAGGCTTGGGGTCAGCGGCTGGACGTCAAGCAACGTCTGGCGGGTGAACTTTTCAGCACTGGCAGTCATGACTTACTCCAAAAAACAGATGCGCCCAGTGTCGCGCAATCGCGCCAGGATAAACACCGCTGGATTGTAGTGGCATCGCCACGGCCACACTCAACGCCCGGATTTTCATATCGGCCAAAGATCCAATCTGGCGAAAAAGCGCTTGTGCTTGTAGCGAAAAAAACTCAGCAACGGAGTCAGGTATTTCCTACACTGATTTTTCATGACAGTGAAGCTTGGATCCAATCAGCAGGAGGCTATTGCCATGCCCCATTGGAAGGAAGAACAGTTGCAACAACTGCTCAATGAAACAAATCATCAACGGATGTTTGATCAGGCAGCGTCTCTGGTACAACAACTCGGCATGGAATACTTTTCATTCACCACGCACATCCACACCGCGTCCCAGCAGCCAACGCTCAAGACCTACAACAACTATCCCACAGCCTGGAACGAGCGCTATCAGCGCTGCAACTATTTGAACATCGACCCGATAGTCGCCCATTGCCATACCTCGTTGCTGCCCATTCTCTGGGACGATGACACCTTTCGACAGACACCTGAATTCTGGGAACAAGCCCGACTGCACGGGCTACGGTACGGCTGGAGCCAATCAGCACACGGCTTGCATCAAAACGAAAGCATCTTGAGCGTGGTCCGCAGCAATACACCGGTCGATACCAATGAGTTCTACAATTCGGCCGGGAACACCATCTGGCTGTGCAACGTGATGCACACACTGGTGCTGAACCGACAGTCAACCAGCCCCACTCCTTGCTTTCACCTTTCCGCCCGTGAAACCGAAGTGCTGAAGTGGTCTGCAGCTGGCAAAACCGCTGCCGAATGCGCCCGCATCCTCGCCCTGTCGCAAAGCACGGTAAACTTCCATATCCGCAGTATCATCACCAAGCTGAACACCAGCAACAAAGCCGGCGCCATTGCGATTGCTGCACTGAGCGGTCTGTTGAACTAGCCCCTTGCCAGTCAAAGCCCTGTAGAATCATGCCTCTGCAAAGCGCGGCCGACTGCGTCGCGCGACCATGTCTCAGAGCCTTAACGCCATGCCCTTGTTGACCAGCCCCTTCGCCGAGCTCGATCTGCTTCGCCAGCCCGAGCAAGCCAACGATCCCTTGCAAGCCTTCGACGCTGCCGACGAGTACCTGCTGCAGCATTTGGCCGAGCAATCGCCAGAAGCCAGTACCCGTGTGCTGGTGCTCAATGACAGCTTCGGGGCCTTGGCGATCAGCCTGAGCCGCCACCTGCAGGTCACCAGCAGCGGCGACTCGTACCTGGCCCGACTGGCGCTGGAGAAAAACCTGGTGCGCAATGGCCAGTCCTTCGACGCGCTGCCATTCATTGCGGCCAACGCCAACTGGCAAGGCCCGTTCGACCGGGTGCTGGTGCGCGTGCCCAAGACCCTGGCCCTGCTCGAAGAGCAACTGATCCGCTTGCAAGCTCATCTGGCACCCGGAGCCCAGGTGATTGCCGGCGCGATGATCAAGCACCTGCCACGCGCTGCCGGTGATCTGCTGGAAAAATACATCGGCCCGGTACAGGCATCGCTGGCGCAGAAAAAAGCCCGCCTGCTGATTGCCACGGTAGAGGACAAAGGCGCATTCACTTCCCCCTACCCAACGCGCTACCAACTGGATGCGCCACGCCTGGAACTGCTCAACCATGCCAATGTGTTCTGCCGCGAAGGCCTGGACATCGGCACCCGCGCGTTCCTGCCTCACCTTCCCAACAACCTCGGCTCAGCCCGGGTCGCCGATCTGGGTTGCGGTAATGGCGTATTGGCTATCGTCAGTGCCTTGAGCAACCCGCAAGCCCACTACACCCTGGTTGATGAGTCCTACATGGCCACCCAGTCGGCGCTGGAAAACTGGCAAGCGGCGCTGGGCGAGCGTGAAGTCAGCGTACGTGCCGACGATGGCCTGGCTGGCCAGCCGGCACAGTCTCTGGACGTCGTACTGTGCAATCCACCGTTCCACCAACAGCAAGTGGTCGGCGACTTCCTCGCCTGGCGCATGTTCCAGCAGGCCCGCGAAGCGCTGGTGGTCGGCGGTGCGCTGTACATCGTCGGCAACCGCCATCTGGGCTACCACAGCAAGCTGGCGCGGTTGTTCCGTGGCGTTGAGCAGGTGGCGGCGACGCCGAAGTTCGTGGTGCTCAAAGCGCGTAAATGATGCAGTAGCCCAAAAAAAACCCTTCGCAGCTCACACTGCGAAGGGTGGTAAATCCGCCGCAAGGCGGGATGGGAAATGCGCTATTAGTGGGTGCTTAATCCGGCGGCAGCCATAAACATGCGCATCAGCCAGGCAACAATCCCCAAGGCCGCCACGCTGCCGGCCCAGATCACCGCCAGCCAGCCCAGCCGTTGCCAGAGCGGCTTTTTCTCTTCATCGAAGGTGTGTTTGCCGGTCATTGCCAGGCCCTCCTAGTGGTAGCCATCCTCGTGGGTCACCTTGCCGCGGAACACGTAGTAGCTCCAGAAGGTGTAGCCAAGGATGAACGGAATGATGAACAGCGCCCCCACCAGCATGAAGCCCTGGCTCTGCGGTGGTGCGGCAGCGTCCCAGATCGAAACCGACGGTGGAATGATGTTCGGCCACAGGCTGATGCCAAGGCCACTGTAGCCAAGGAAGATCAACGCCAGGGTCAGCAGGAACGGGGTGTAGTGCGCGTTGCGTGCCACCGCCTTGAGCAAACCGTAGAGGGTCACCAGCACCAGGATCGGCACCGGCAGGAACCAGAACAGGTTAGGCAGGGTGAACCAGCGCGAGGCGATCTCCGGGTGCGCCAGCGGCGTCCAGATACTGACGATACCGGTCACGGCCAGCAGCACCAGGGCCAAAGGACGCGCCAGGTCATGCATCTGCAGTTGCAGCTTGCCTTCGGTTTTCATGATCAGCCAGGTGCAGCCGAGCAAGGCATAGGCAACAATCAGCCCCAGCCCGCAGAACAGACTGAACGGGGTCAGCCAGTCGAAGGCACCACCGGCATAGCTACGGTCGACCACCTTGAAACCTTCAATGAAGGCACCCAGAGCCACGCCCTGGAAGAAGGTCGCCGCGAGCGAACCGCCGATAAACGCCTTGTCCCACAGGTGACGCTTTTCGGCCGTGGCCTTGAAGCGGAACTCGAACGCCACACCGCGGAAGATCAAGCCCACCAGCATCAGCATCAGCGGCAGGTAAAGTGCCGACAGCACGACCGCATAGGCCAGCGGGAAGGCGCCGAACAGCGCCGCACCGCCGAGTACCAGCCAGGTTTCGTTACCGTCCCAGACCGGCGCGACGGTGTTCATCATCACGTCACGGTCCTGCTCGCCTTTGACGAAGGGGAAGAGAATGCCGATCCCCAGGTCGAAACCATCCATGACCACGTACATCATGATGCCGAAGATAATGATCACGGCCCAGATCAGTGGAAGATCAATACCCATGACTCAGTTCCCCTTGTTCAGGCTGGTGTGCTCGCGATCGTCGTGATCGTCATCGGCAGCAGACAACGGCCGTGCCGGCGTGCGTTTCTGGCCAGGTCCGCCTTTGATCGGCTCTTCGCCCTCGCCGGTTTTCGGCCCTTTGCGCACCAGACGCATCATGTAGCCCAGACCCGCACCGAACAGGGCGAAATAGACCACCACGAACATCACCAGGGTCACGCCCAGCTGGGTATAGCTGTGGTTCGAGACACCATCGGCAGTACGCATCACGCCATAGACCACCCAGGGCTGACGGCCAACCTCGGTCGTGAACCAGCCGGCGAGGATCGCGATCAGGCCGGACGGGCCCATCCACAAGGTCAGGTAGAGGAACGGACGCGAGCTGTAGATCTTGTCGCGCTTGCGCAGCCACAGGCTCCAGAGGCCGACGAAGATCATCAGCATGCCCAGACCCACCATGATCCGGAACGACCAGAACACCACGGTGGAGTTAGGCCGGTCTTCCTTCGGGAACTCCTTCATCGCCGGTACTTGCTTGTCCAGGCTGTGGGTCAGGATCAGACTGCCCAGGGCCGGAATTTCCAGCTTGAAGCGGGTGGTCTCGGCTTCCATGTCGGGAATGCCGAAGAGAATCAGCGGGGTCGGCTCGTCACCGACATTCTCCCAGTGACCTTCGATCGCGGCGATTTTCACCGGCTGGTGCTTGAGGGTGTTCAAGCCATGGAAGTCACCGATCACCGCCTGAATCGGCGCGACGATCAGGGCCATCCACATCGCCATCGAGAGCATTTTGCGGATCGCCGGGTTGTCACGCCCACGCAGCAGGTGCCAGGCCGCCGAAGCGCCAACGAAGAACGCCGTGGCAACGAACGCCGCGGTGGCCATGTGCAGCAGGCGATAAGGGAACGACGGGTTGAAGATCACCGCGAACCAGTCCACCGGGACTACAACGCCGTTGACGATTTCGTAACCCTGCGGGGTCTGCATCCAGCTGTTGGAGGCAAGAATCCAGAACGTGGAAATGATCGTACCGATGGCCACCATGACCGTGGCAAAGAAGTGCAGGCCACGGCCGACACGGTTCCAGCCAAACAGCATGACGCCGAGGAAACCGGCCTCGAGGAAGAAGGCGGTAAGCACTTCATAGGTCAAAAGCGGTCCGGTGACGGAGCCGGCAAAGTCGGAGAACTTGCTCCAGTTGGTACCGAACTGATAGGCCATGACCAGACCGGAGACCACACCCATGCCGAAGTTGACGGCAAAGATTTTCGACCAGAAGTGGTAAAGGTCACGGTAGACACTGTTGTTGGTCTTCAGCCACAAGCCTTCGAGCACCGCCAGGTAACTCGCCAGGCCAATGGTGATGGCCGGAAACAGGATGTGAAAAGACACGGTAAACGCGAACTGAATTCGGGCGAGATCTAGGGCCTCTAATCCGAACATAGTGCTTCCTCTGTCAGGTAATCCGGCGTCAGGCGATGGGCCTTGGCGCCAACTGCCCCCACGGTAGTTGAGTGTGGCTAGTTGGAATTGTTCTGAGTACTTCACAACGCAGGGAATTCGGCCGTTCTGGCCCACCGTTGCAAATGAAACTATTGATCCAGATCAACGGCTGCCTGAAAGGATAGTCCTGAAAGGTCCGCGCGGTTGTGTGGTTCATTGCCGCAGATCAGTTGTGCACGGTTTTGTGCGCCCCAAAACAGTGCACAAACGGCGCATTGCCCGACCTTCTTGTAACTCGCCGTTACAAACTGGTGATAATCTGCACCGCTGTTTCCCTCGCCGAGGCTCTGTTTCGCCGATGTCAGCCCATCCGCCGCTGTTGTTGCGTCACCATCGCCCTTTCCTCGCGTTCTGGTTGGCGCGGGTGTGTACCGCCAGTGGCTTCCAGATGCTCACCGTGGCCATCGGCTGGCACCTTTACCAGTTGACCGGCAACGTCCTCGACCTTGGCCTGGTTGGTCTGGTGGAGTTCGCCCCGCGGGTGCTGTTCATGCTGCACACCGGGCATGTCGCCGACCGCTACGACCGGCGCCGCGTCGCCGCCCTGTGCCAGTCGGCTCAGGCCTTGATCGCCCTGGCCCTGGTGGTCGGCAGCAGTACCGGCAATGTCAGCCGCGAACTGATCTTCATCCTCGCCTTTCTGCTCGGCAGCGCCCGCTCCTTCGAAATGCCGGCGACCCAGGCACTGCTGCCGAACGTAGTGCCCTCTGCGCTGTTTCCCCGCGCAGTAGCGGCCTCGGCCTCGGCGATGCAGGCGGCAACCATCGTCGCCCCCGCGGTGGGCGGTTTCCTCTATGCATTTGGCAGTGTCTGGGTGTACGGCCCGACTGTGCTGCTGTACGTGACGGCTTGCCTGCTGACCCTGAGCCTCAGTGTGCGACCGCAAGCGCCTCAGCAAGGCCGCGCCAGCCTTGACTCCTTGCTGGCCGGGATTCGCTTTATCCGCAGCCGCCCGGACATCCTCGGCGCCATCTCCCTGGATCTGTTCGCCGTATTGCTCGGCGGCGCAACCGCACTGCTGCCGGTGTTCGCCAAGGACATCCTGCTTACCGGGCCCTGGGGCCTTGGCCTGTTGCGCTCGGCGCCAGCGGTGGGAGCCTTGCTGATGTCGCTGTGGCTGGCGCGCTTTCCGGTGGAGCGCAAGGTCGGTCGGGTGATGTTCACCGCTGTCGGGATCTTTGGTGTAGCCACCATCGCCTTCGGCCTGTCGACCTCGTTCTGGTTCTCGCTGGCGGTGCTGGCCGTGCTCGGCGCAGCCGACATGATCAGCATGGTGATTCGCGGCGCCTTCGTGCAGCTGGAGACACCGGATGAGATGCGTGGCCGGGTCAGTGCGGTGAACGGGCTGTTCATCGGCGCGTCCAACCAGCTTGGCGAATTCGAGTCAGGGCTGACTGCGCACTGGTTCGGTACCGTGCCGGCAGTAGTGCTCGGCGGGGTCGGGACGCTGGTGGTGACCGGGGTGTGGATCAAGCTGTTCCCGAGCCTGGCCGGAAGGGATCATATGCACAGCAAGTCCCTGGGTTGATCTCAAGGGCCTCATCGCCGGCAAGGCCGGCTCCCACAGGATGTGTAAGCACCGGACCTGGTGGGAGCCGGCCTTGCCGGCGATGAAGCCAGAACTGTTATACCTGCAACTGTCCCGCAACTCGGTTACGAGCCGCCTTTCCCGCCACCTGTTCCACCAGCGTCAAAGCAAACGCCAACGCCGCTCCCGAGCCCTGTGCAGTAATGCAGTTACCGTCCACCACCACCGGCTGGTCAACGAAACTGCACCCGGAGAGCTGCTGACTGACATCCGGATGACAGGTCATGCGCCGCTGACGCAGCACCCCGAAAGCCTGCAATGCCAAGGGCCCTTCGCCAATCGCGGCAAAAAACTTGCCGGCTTTGGCCTGCTCCACTACCCGCTGTGTCAGCGGTTGGTGCACCGCCATGTGCTGCCCCCCTTTCTCGCCCCCCGGCAACACGATCAGTTCGAACGGCTGGGCAAGCAAGTCCACCAACATGCCGTCGGCGGTCAAGCGCGTGCCACGGGCGCAGGTAAGCATGCGCCGGCCTTCGATGCTGGCCACCACCACTTCAACTTCGGCGCGGCGCAACACGTCGATCAGGGTCACGCTCTGCAGATCATCCACGCCTTCAGCAATTACGATCAGGGCTCTGTGGGTCATGACTGCACTCCGTCGGGGTATGGATAAAGCGTAGTCGCTCACAGCATGAGGGTCAGTTGACACTCGTAGCCCTTGAGGGCGCGATAGCCATTACCGCTGTCAATCCAGCCAGTCCCCCGGTACAACGCCAGGGCGGCGTGATTGTCTGGTTCCACCGACAATTGCAGGCGGCGAACATCCGGCCAGCAAGCGCGAACCCAACCGGGTAATGCCTGCATACAAAATCGTCCCAGGCCGCGCCCCTGTATGCGTCGATCCACCTGCAAGGCACTGATCGTGGCCGCATCGGCCGCGGCCCAGGGCGGCAGGAACGCCCCGCGCTGGAGCAACAGAAAGGCCCTGGGCTCGGCATCGAGCAATAGCACCACACCGCGCATGTCATCGCTTTCAGTACTCAGCAGGATGTACAGCGCACTGGCCATATCGCCGCAATAGCGCAGTTGCTCGGGGTGCACCTGGATGCCGACCAGCTGGTCGCGCTGGGCCTGGCTCAGGTCGCGGTAATCAATCAGTTGCACAGCGGGCTCTCATGAGGGGGATGTGGGGGAATCGGCGCAGAACCTGCAGATATCTGCAGTGTATCGCGACAATAATTACCGCTGGCCAAGCATGCTGGTATGATGCGCGGCTTTTTTCCGGCCCAATCAAATTCCACAAACCGTCCGGTACGGTCTGTGCTTTGCTGAGGGGGTCGATACATTCACGGCGCCGGGGCGCGCCACGGGGAGCAGGCATGCTGGAAAGGCTGTTTCAACTAAAAGCACACGACACCAATGTCCGCACCGAAATTCTCGCGGGCGTGACCACCTTCCTGGCCATGGCCTATATCCTGTTCGTCAACCCGAGCATTCTCGGCGAGACCGGCATGGACAAGGGCGCGCTGTTCGTTGCCACCTGTCTGGCAGCTGCCATCGGCTCGACCACCATGGGCCTGATCGCCAACTACCCGATCGCCCTGGCGCCGGGTATGGGCCTGAACGCCTTCTTCACCTACACCGTGGTCCTGCACATGGGCCACACCTGGCAGGTGGCCCTGGGTGCGGTATTCATTTCAGCGGTGCTGTTCTTCCTGCTGTCGATCTTTCGTATCCGTGAGTGGATCGTCAACAGCATTCCGCTACCACTGCGTTCGGCCATTGCTGCCGGTATCGGTCTGTTCCTGGCACTGATCGCCCTGCACAACGCCGGTATCGTCGTCGATAACCAGGCGACCCTGGTGGGCCTGGGCGACCTCAAGCAACCGGCGCCGATCCTCGCCACCCTGGGCTTTTTCCTGATTGTCGCCCTGGAAGCACTGAAGGTTCGTGGCGCAGTACTGATCGGCATCCTGGCGGTGACCGTGGCCTCGATCGCCCTGGGCGTCACCCCGTTCGCGGGCGTGGTCTCGATGCCGCCTTCGCTGGCCCCGACTTTCCTGCAACTGGACATCAAGGGTGCCCTGGATGTCGGCCTGGTCAGCGTGATCTTCGCCTTCCTGTTCGTGGACCTGTTCGACAACTCCGGCACCCTGATCGGCGTTGCCAAACGCGCCGGCCTGATGCGCAAGGACGGTCATATGCCGAAGATGGGCCGCGCCCTGATCGCTGACAGTACCGCGGCCATGGCCGGTTCCCTGCTGGGCACCTCGACCACCACCAGCTACATCGAGTCGGCTGCCGGCGTGAGTGCTGGCGGACGCACCGGCCTGACTGCCATCGTCGTCGCCATCCTGTTCCTGCTTGCACTGTTCTTCGCCCCGCTGGCCGGCAGCGTGCCGGCTTTCGCCACCGCACCGGCACTGTTGTTCGTCGCCGTGTTGATGGCTTCGGGCCTGGCTGAAATAAACTGGGACGACGTCACCGAAGCCGCGCCAGTGGTGATCACCGCCCTGGCCATGCCGCTGACCTACTCGATCGCCAACGGCATCGCCTTCGGTTTCATTTCCTGGACTGCGATCAAGCTGCTCTCCGGCCGTCGCCGCGACCTGAACCCGGCGCTGGTGATCCTCTCGATCCTGTTCGTCATCAAGCTGGGCTGGTTCAACGCATGAGTGCTGTCTTCGACCCTTCGACCTACACCCAGCAGCTCGACGCCAAGGCCGCGCGCCTGCGCGAGCTGCTGGCGCCTTTCGATGCCCCGGAACCTGCGGTATTCGACTCGCCACGCGAGCACTATCGCCTGCGCGCCGAGTTCCGCCTGTGGCGCGAAAACGAGCAACGCTTCTATGCGATGTTCGCTCCGGGCGAGAAGCACACGCCGATCCTGATCGAAGACTTCCCGATCGCCAGCCTGCGCATCAACGAACTGATGCCGCGGCTCAAGGCCGCCTGGCAGGCCAGCTCGGCGCTGAGCTTCAAGCTGTTCCAGGTCGAGTTCCTCACCACCCTGGCCGGCGACGCGATGATCACCCTGTGCTACCACCGTCCGCTGGACGAGCACTGGGAAGCCGCCGCGCAGCAGTTGGGCAAAGACCTGGATGTCAGCATCATCGGCCGCTCCAAGGGCAAACGTGTGGTGATCGGTCGCGATTACGCAGTAGAAGAACTGCAGATCGCCGGACGCAACTTCCGCTATCGCCAGCCGGAAGGCGCCTTCACTCAGCCTAACGGCGCGGTGAACCAGAAGATGCTCAACTGGGCCTACGAGGCCCTCGGCGAGCGTCAGGACGACCTGCTCGAGCTGTACTGCGGCAACGGCAACTTCACCCTGCCGCTGGCGACCCGGGTGCGCAAGGTGCTGGCCACCGAGATCAGCAAGACCTCGGTCAACGCCGCGCTGCACAACCTCGACGACAATGCGGTGGATAACGTGCGCCTGGTGCGCCTGTCCGCCGAAGAGCTGACCGAGGCGCTCAACGAAGTACGCCCGTTCCGCCGTCTGGAAGGCATCGACCTGAAGAGCTACCAGTTCGGCAGCGTGTTCGTCGACCCGCCGCGTGCCGGCATGGACCCGGACACCTGCGAGCTGACCCGGCGCTTCGACAATATCCTGTACATCTCCTGCAACCCGGAAACCCTGGCGGCGAACATCGCCCAGTTGCACGACACACACCGCATCGAGCGTTGCGCGTTGTTTGACCAGTTTCCGTATACCCATCACATGGAGAGTGGGGTGTTGCTGGTTCGCCGTTGACCCCGGCGTTGCAGGCGCCGGCTGTGCCAGCGCCTGCAACGGGCCGCAGATCTCAAGGAGCATCGCCCTCTGATGGACCAGTTCAGCGCCATGCAGTCCTTCCGCCGGGTGGTCGAGCACGGCAGCTTCAGCGCCGCTGCCGCCCTCGCGGGCCAATCCCATACAGTGCTGTCGCGGCAGGTGAAGAACCTCGAACGCCAGCTCGGCAGTCAACTGCTCAACCGCACCACCCGGCGCCTGCAACTGACCGAAGCGGGTGCGCTGTTCTACCGTCACTGCGTGCAGATTCTCGATCAGATGGAGGCAATGACGCTGGAGCTTTCCGAGCACCAGCAGCAACCCTCCGGCACCTTGCGCTTGAGCGTGTCCAGTGCGTTTGGCGAACTGGAACTGGGTCACTGGCTACCCGGCTTCGTCGAACGCTTCACCGGGTTGCAGATTGAACTGAGCTGTACCGACCGCTTCGTCGATATGCTCGATGAGGGCATCGACCTGTGCCTGCGGGTCACCGATCACTTGCCGGACTCCAGCCTGGTGGCACGCACGCTGGCGCCGAGTGAAGTGATACTGGTCGCCGCCGCGTCGTACCTCAAGCGCCTGCCAAACGCGATCACGGCCGACAACCTGGGCGAACATCCGCTGCTCGGCTACAACCGCCTCGCTCAACCGCAGCGCCTGCAACTGGTCGGGCCTTCGGGCAGCCAACGTGAGGTGCTGATGCCCAGCCGTGTCAGCGCCAACTCGCCGATGGCACTACGGGCCGCCGCTATCGGTGGCCTGGGCATCGCCAGCTTTGACCGTTTCATAGTCCACGACGCCTTGCAGGATGGCCGCCTGGTGCAACTGCTGCCGGACTGGCAACAACCTGCGCGCACCCTGTATGCGCTCTACCCGCAAAGCCGCTACCTGGCGCCCAAGGTTCGCGCACTGCTGGATTACCTTCAGGACTACTATCGGGCCCCACGCTGGCTGATGTAATTGGTGCAAAAAACGCACAAATCATGACCTCTAATTGGCGTATTTCTGCATCAAGCGTTCAATTAACCTTCGCGCACTCCACTCAACGAAGGTTATCGCCATGAAAGCTTTGAAAACCTCCCTGTTCGGCCTGATCCTCACCGCCTCTGCCACTACCGTGGTTGCCCAGAGCGAGACCGAACCAGCAGCACTGATCTCGCTGCCCAACTCCACTCTGCAATGGCAGGCCGTACCCAACACCAACGGCGCCGTCACTTACGCCAACACTGAGGGGGATATTTTCGGCAAGGGTGACTACTCGGCCTTTGTCACCTTCAAGGCGGGTACCGACAACGGTCTGCACACCCACCGCCAGAGCCTGCCAACAGTGGTCCTGAAAGGCACTTTCTACGCCGTGATCGACAAGGTGCGCACCGAGTATCCAGCGGGCTCGTACTACAAGCTGCCGGCCAATCTGGTGCATGAAAGCGGCTGCACCGCCGCGGCTGACTGCCTGCTGTTCCAGTACCAGGCCGACAACTTCGACCTGGTACCGGTGAAAGGCTGAGCCCGAGGCCGCTCCATCAGCCCTGCCCCGCGCACATCAACAAGGGCACCTGCTGGTCTTCATCCGTCAGCGCACCATGGTGCCCTCGCCATTGACTGGCGTGCTTTTCCACTTCGCTGCGAATAATCCCGCCCGCCCCGGTCGGCACCACGATCAGATCGCCAATCCGCGCCTCGGCCTGGCTGAGCAAGACATCTCCGAACAGACCCGCGGCAATCGCCTGGGCCTTGGACAACACCCTGTAGTGGTCGCCCAAGTGATTCTGCCAGCGCTGGTGCACACGGTCCTGCTGGCTCGGCACGTACAGGTAGCGCGCGCGGATATCACCGGCGATGGCGCCCACGCCCTCCTGCAACACCGGGTCGAGGTCGAAGTCACGCACCTGGTCGCTGTCCAGCGCCAGCATGCCGTGATCGGCGATGACCATCAATTGCACCCGCTCCGGTAGCTTGCGGGCGATGGCCTCAGCCAGCTGGTCGGCGACTTCCAGTTGCTTGAGCCAACCCTCGGAGCCCGGACCGAACAGGTGCCCGGCAAAATCCAGGTCGCCGAAATAGGCAAAGCAGAAGGCCGGTTCTTCAGTCGCCAGCGCTGCATTGATCAGTTCCGGGTAGGCGTCATAGGCCGGGGCCGGGAGTATCCGCCCGGCCTTGTAGATCGCCTGGCTGAACGCCGAGTTGGCATAGCGGCCGAGCATGACCGTGCTGATGGCAATGCCCTGCGCGCTGGCCAGGCTCCAGGCATCGGGCGGCACGATGAACGATTCCGGTGCCGGTGCTGCAGCTGGCTGTGCTTCGGCTTGCAGCGCAGCAGTGGTCCACGATAACGGCGACAACTCGGTCTGCTGATCCAGGGCAAAGCTGCAGCCGACAATGCCATGCGCACCGCTGCCAAGCCCCGAGCTCACCGAGGCCAGGCTGGTGGCGGTGGTCGCCGGAAAGCCCACGCGAAAATACGAATCCGGCTGCATCAATGAGGCGAGGAATGGCGCGTGCCGGGCGTGGGCCTGGAGCAGGTTCCAGCCCAGGCCGTCGATCAGCAGCAGGCAGGTCGCCTGCGAGCGATCCAGGCGGAAGCTGTTGCGAAAGCCCTGGCCACCGAGGGCGGCGAGGATCGACTGGGTCAGGTTGGCCAGGCCCGGCCAGGTTTCACCCAGCAACTGCGAGTCGTTGAACGGCATTGCCATGTCTCCCTCCGTGGGCAGGTGCGAATCAACAGGTGTAGCACAGGCTGTGCGATCAGCGCACAGAAAAACGCCCGTGGCCGCGTTGATCGATTGACCAAATTAACCAAACGGTACATTTTCAGCAAAAGCCTCTTCCCAAGAACAACAATGGAGTTTTCCCATGAATCCGGCCCCCTCTCCTGGCATCCTCGCCGGCCTGATCGGTGCAGGTATCCAGGCCTCACGCACCCCGGCCCTGCACGAGCACGAAGGCCAAGCCCTGGGCCTTAACTACCTGTACCGGCTGATCGACCTGGATCAGTTGAAACTCGACAGCAGCGCCCTGGAGCAACTGCTCAGCGCTGCCGAAGCCATGGGTTACACCGGCCTGAACATCACCTTCCCGTGCAAACAGGCAATCCTGCCGTTGCTCGATGACCTCTCCGCCGAGGCCCGAGGCATTGGCGCGGTCAATACCGTGGTGCTCAAGGACGGCAAGCGTATCGGCCACAACACCGACTGCCTGGGTTTCGCCGAAGGCTTCCGTCGCGGCTTGAGCGACGCGCCACGTCGTCATGTGGTGCAGATGGGCGCTGGCGGTGCCGGGGCTGCGGTGGCCCATGCGCTGCTGGCCGAAGGGGTCGGGCAGTTGACGGTATTCGATGTCGAGTTGGCTCGGGCTCAGGCGTTGGTGGATAACCTCAATGCGCATTTCGACGGCAACCATGCCCACGTCGGGCACGACCTGGCCCATACACTGGGCGAAGCCGATGGCCTGGTCAACACCACGCCGATGGGCATGGCCAAACTGCCGGGCATGCCGGTGCCCAAGGTATTGCTGAGGGCTGATCTGTGGGTGGCGGAGATCGTCTACTTTCCGCTGCAAACCGAACTGCTGCGCGAGGCCCGGGCCTTGGGCTGTCGCACCCTGGATGGTTCGAACATGGCGGTGTTTCAGGCGGTGAAGGCGTTTGAGCTGTTCAGTGGCTTGCAGCCGGATGCGGCGCGGATGCTTGAACACTTCAATAGTATGGGTAGCTGAAAAGCATCGCGGGGCAAGCCCGCTCCCACAGGGTGAACATCACCTGTGGGAGCGGGCTTGCCCCGCGATTCAGTCAAGCCTGCAAAAACCTCAGCACCGACTCGCAAATCATCTCGCGATGACGCGCCTTGAGCGCTGCGTCTTCGAAATCAACCTGGAAGATCTCGCCAAAGGTGTTGCGGTTCGACACCCGGTAGAAGCAGAACGAACTGATCAACAGGTGTACGTCCAGCGCCTCCAGGCCCTGACGGAAGACCCCCTCGGCAGCCCCGCGGCGCAGGATCTCGTCCAGCGCATTGAGCACGGTCTTGTTCATCGAGCGAATGACCGCAGAGCGCTTCACATACTCGCCGTGATGCATGTTCTCGTTGCAGACGATACGCACGAAATCGACGTTGCGATCATGGTGATCGAAGGTGAACTCCACCAGCCGGCGAATGCCCTGACGCGGCTCCAGTTCAGCCAGGTGCAGGCTGCTCTCGGTGTTGCGGATATCACCGTAGAGCTTCTCCAGCACCTCGACGTACAACTGCTCCTTGCTGTTGAAGTAGTAGTAGATCATGCGCTTGGAGGTCTGGGTGCGCTCGGCGATGGCATCGACCCGGGCGCCAGCCAGCCCTTGCTGGACGAACTCGCTGATCGCCGCCTGGAGAATGTTCTCGCGGGTCTTTTCCGGATTGTTCTTGCGCCCCTTGCGCGCCACCGGTTCAGGGGCGGCGCAGAGTGCTGGAGTAGTTGTCATACGGGACTCGTGGCCAACGGTTAACCCGGTGATTATGAGCCCCGGGAGATAAGGAAGAAAGCCTGCCGGCCCCCACCCTACAAGCGGGCCTGTGTCGGGGTACCCGCACGGGCCTTGGCCATGGCCGCCAGACGCACGGCGACGTTGGCCGCGCCGTAGCCACTGTAGCCATTGCGCCGCTGCAGGACCTCGAAGAAAAAGCGCTCCTCGAACGGTTCGGTATACACATGAAACAGCTCGCCGCCCTGGGCGTCACGGTCATAGAGCACGTTGTAATAAGCCAGCTCACTGAGGAACTCGTCGTCGAAATCAAAGCGCGCAGCCAGGTCGTCGTAATAGTTGAGCGGGATGTCGAGCAACGCCACACCGGCCTCCTTGGCTTGCTTGACCGCGGCAAAGATGTCGTCGCAGTCGAAGGCGATGTGATGCACACCCGAGCCGCGATAATGCGACAGGGCATGGGCGATGGCGGTGTTGCGGTTTTCCGAGATGTTCAACGGCAGGCGGATCGAACTGCAACGGCTGCGCAGCGCCCGGCTTTTTACCAGGCCATAAGGATCAGGCAGGACCACTTCGTCATCGGCGGTGAAGTCCAGCAGGCTTTTGTAGAACAGCGCCCAACTGTCCAGGCCATCGGCCGGCAAGGCCAGGGCCATGTGATCGATGCGCTTGAGGCCGAGGCTGTTACCCGAGGCTTGCACCAGGCTGAAATCGGTATCGTAGATGGTCCGCCCTTCGGCGTCTTGATCGACCAGGTAGATCAGGCTGCCATCGGGCGCACGCACCGCAGCCAGCTCGCGCTCGTTAGGTCCGACCAGGCCGCGGTAAGGCTGGCCATGGAAGGCCACCGCGCGCGCCAGCGCCTGGGCGCTGTCCTTGACCCGGATTGCCGTGGCGCACAAGGACGGGCCATGGCTTTCGAAAAAGTTGTGGGCAAACGAATAAGGCTCGGCGTTGAGGATCAGGTTGATATCGCCCTGGCGCAGCAAACTGACATTCTTCGAGCGATGGGTACCGGTACGGGTGAAGCCCAGGCGTTCCAGCCAGTTACCCAGCTTGGCGCCGAGGGCGTCGTCAACGGCAAATTCAAGAAACTCGATGCCATCGTAGGCACTGGCTGGCGGTGGCGCGAACAATAGATCGTCCTGCGCTTGCGCGGTCTGCTGTGCAAGACGCTGGCGGGTCTTCTCCTCCAGATACAGCAGCGAACGCAGACCGTCGGCGGCATTGGCGCGCGGTGGCGCAGCGCGGAAACCATCGTTGAAGATTTCCAGCGACAACGGCCCGCGATAGCCGCTGGCCAGAATCGGTGCCAGAAAGCCCGCCAGATCAAACTCGCCCTGCCCCGGGAAGCAGCGAAAATGCCGGCTCCACTCCAGTACATCCATCGCCAGCAGCGGTGCATCAGCCATCTGCACGAAGAAGATCTTGTCGCCGGGGACCTCGGCGATCGCACTCGGGTCGCCCTTGAGCGACAGGGTATGAAAACTGTCGAGAATCATCCCCAGGCTGGCATGGTCCGCAGCCTTGACGATGTCCCAGACCTGCTGCCAGGTGTTCACATGCCGGCCCCAGGCCAATGCTTCGTAACCGATGCGCAGATCGCGGGCCCCGGCGCGTTCGGCCAGCAGACGCAGGTCGTCGACCAGCACCTGGCGCTCGCCCAGTGCATCGGCAGCCACGTTGCTGCATACCAGCACCAGATCGGTCCCCAGCTCCTGCATCAGGTCGAACTTGCGCTCGGCACGGTCCAGGTTGCGCGCCAGCCGCTCACGGCGGCAGCCTTCGAAATCGCGAAACGGCTGAAACAGGGTGATTGCCAGGCCCAGGTCGGCGCAGCGCTGGCGGATTTCCCGCGGGCTGCCGGCGTAGTAGAGCAAGTCGTTTTCGAAGATCTCGACCCCGTCAAAGCCCGCGGCGGCAATGGCGTCGAGTTTTTCAGGCAAGGTACCGCTCAAGGACACGGTGGCAATTGAACGCTGCATTTTTATGGCTCCGATGGGCAGGCAAAACCCGGATGCTGCGATTATTGGCGTTGCACACTTTTTGCTCAATTAAAAAGGTACTAACTGGTTAGTTTTGTGTTCGATTATCGCCCATAATAGCGTTCTACGAATTGACCCTTTTTTGACCACAGGCGCACCATTTCGACACCGGGCAGTGATGCTCGACGCGCCAAAAGCGCCTCGACCCCTGCCGTTCCAACCGACAGCCGTACACCCCGGCGTCCTTAGCGTTGCGTGACCAAGGCTTGACCCATAAACATAAAAATACGGGTAACCCTCCCATGATCCATTCGCACAGTTCCCGCATGGCCCAGCCGCTGGCCAGCAACCCGCACGCCGGCATCGGCGACAAGATCCGTGGCGCCATGGCGGTCGGCAAGACCCGTTGGGTCATGCTTGCCCTGGTGTTCTTTGCCACCACCCTGAACTACATCGACCGCGCCGCCCTGGGCGTCATGCAGCCGATCCTGGCCAAGGAGATGAGCTGGACGGCGATGGATTACGCCAACATCAACTTCTGGTTCCAGGTCGGCTATGCCATCGGCTTCGTCCTCCAGGGCCGGTTGATCGACCGCATCGGCGTCAAGCGCGTGTTCTTCTGCGCCGTGCTGCTATGGAGCCTGGCCACCGGTGCTCACGGCCTGGCCACTTCGGCGGTGGGTTTCATGGTCTGCCGCTTCATTCTCGGCCTGACCGAAGCCGCCAACTACCCGGCCTGCGTCAAGACCACCCGCCTGTGGTTCCCGGCCGGCGAGCGGGCGGTGGCCACCGGCATCTTCAACGCCGGGACCAACGTCGGGGCGATGTTCACGCCGATGCTGTTGCCGCTGATTCTCACCGTCTGGGGCTGGCAGGCCGCATTCATGGGCATGGCCGCGCTCGGCCTGGTGTGGGTGATTTTCTGGGGCCTGAAGTACTTCAATCCGGAAGACCATCCAAGCGTCAGCAAGGAAGAACTGGCCTACGTACAGGGCGAAAAGGAACCGGAACAGGCGCGCGTGCCCTTTTCGCGCATCCTGCGCATGCGCGGCACCTGGGCCTTCGCCCTGGCCTACTCGATGACCGCACCGGTGTTCTGGTTCTACCTGTACTGGCTGCCGCCGTTCCTCAACCAGCAGTACAACCTGGGCATCAGCGTGACGCAGATGGGTATTCCGCTGATCGTCATCTACATCAGCGCCGACTTCGGCAGTGTTGGCGGCGGTATCCTTTCGTCGTTCCTGATTGGCCGTGGCATGGCGCCGGTCAAGGCTCGCCTGCTGTCGATGCTGTTGTTTGCGATCACCATCATCGGCGTGATCTTCGCCGCAGGCGCCAGCAGCCTGTGGGTTGCGGTTCTGGCCATCTCCCTGGCAATCGCCGCGCACCAGGCCTGGACCGCCAATATCTGGAGCCTGGTGATGGACTACACGCCCAAGCACATGATGAGTACGGTGTTCGGTTTCGGTGGCATGTGCGCGGCCATCGGCGGGATGTTCATGACCCAGTTGGTGGGCTACATCCTGACCACCACCAACAACAACTACACCTTGCTGTTCACCATGATCCCGGCCATGTACTTCATTGCCCTGACCTGGATGTACCTGATGGCCCCGCGCAAGGTGCCGAAGGTCGAAGGCTAAGGCTTGCGCTGCAACCAGGCAGCGCCCAGGCCACTGAGGCAGATCAGCGCGATACCGACCAGCCCGGCCATGTCCGGGCTGTGTCCGAACAGCACCAGGCCGAGTATCCCGGCGAACACGATCTGACAGTAACTGAACGGCGCCAGCATGGCCGGTGGCGCGTGGCGGAAAGCCTGGGTCAGGAACAGGTGCGCGGTCATCCCACAGGTACCGAGCGCCACCGCCATCAACCCGTGGATCAGGCTCGGCGTTTGCCAGAACATCGGCACGATGGCACTCATCACCAGCGTATTGAGCACCCCGGTAAAGAAGTTGCTGGTGGTCGGGCTGTCGATTCCGCTGAGCTTGCGGGTCAGCAATTGGTAAAAGCAGAAACACAGCGCCGAACCGAAAGGCAGCAGCACTGCCGGGGTGAACAATGCGCCGCCGGGATGGACGATCACCGTCACTCCGACGAAACTCACCAGCACCGCCACCCACTGGCCACGGGTCACCTTCTCGCCCAGCAACGGCAAGGACAACGCCGTCACCAGCAAGGGCGCGAGGAAGTTGACCGCGGTCGCTTCGGCAAGCGGGATGTACTGCAAGGCGGTGGTAAACAGCAGGCTGGTGCCCAGCAGACACAGTGCGCGCAAGGCCTGCAGCCCCGGCCGCCGCGTGCGTAACACACGCAACCCGGACTGCGGCAGGAAGATCGCCATCATCAGCAGGGTGTGCACCAGATAGCGGGCCCAGACCACCCAGAGAATCGGATAGAACCCGGCCAGGTATTTGGACAGAGCGTCATGGCTGGCAAACAGGAACATCGCCAGCACCACCAGCAGAATCCCCCGCAGTGGCTGGCTGGTATCGTTGAGCGCGCTGGGACGGGGCATGGGGTCGGCTCGCAGGTCAGTGCTGCAGGAGCAGCTGGCGGGTTTTGTCCAGGGCCATCTGAGCCCGTTGCAGGGCACTGATACCCTGTTCGTACAACTGCCGGGTGGGAATCTCCAGGCTCAAGGGAATCGACGGCGGCAGACTGCCCAGCAGCCCGGCCAGATCGCAATCACCGTCACCGGGGAAGCGCCGCTCATTGCGCGCCTGACGCAGGATCTCGGCCATGTCGTCAGGACGCGGTCCTGCCACATCGCACAGCTGAGCATAACGCAGGCGTGAAGGGGCGATCTGGCGCAGGTCATCCAACGACGAGGCCGAACGGTCGAAATGGAAGGCGTCGACCAGTACGCAACCGTTGTCACGCCCGGCCTGCTCGACAATGCGCAGTGCCTGGGTGAGGTTGCTGGCATCGGTCCAGGGCATGAACTCCAGGTGCGGGTGCAGGCCGTATTGCCCGGCCAGATCGCACAGCTCGGCGAAGTGCGCGGTCAGGCGTGATTCATCGGGGTCATTGCCGGCCACCAGCAGTTCGCTGGCACCGAACTCGGCGCCGACGGCCAGCTGGGCCTCGAAATCGGCGACACGGGTCTCTGCCTTGAGCCGCAGGATCTCCACGTCCAGCACCTTGATGCCGGTATCGCGCAGGCGTGCGGCAGTCTGGCGGCGCAGCCCGGCATCCGCTACCAGCGGGAAGTGATGCTCCTCAGGCGTGGCCGGTTCCAGGCGCAGGCCGACATGGCTGTAGCCGGCGCGAGCGGCGACTTCGACCATTGCCACAGGCGACAGCTCAAGTACCGTCAGGGCGGCGAGGGACATCACGCGTTGCGTCATTGTTTGTGATCTCGGAAAGTGGAATGGGAATATTTAGAACCAAGTTCCACTTTTAGCGCAATGCTTTTTTAAACAAACAACTCCGACGCCGGACTTGCCGCCGACAACTCCGCCGCTGCCGCCAGCAATACCGGCGCCAGCTCGTGCATGCGCGCCTCGCTCATCCGCGCACTGGGCCCGGCCACGCTGAGCACCCCCACCGCATGACCATCGAGCGGATGACGCACCACCGCCGCCAGTGCCGAAGTGCCCACCGCCGAGCTTTCCACCACCCAGGCATAACCGTGCTCACGCGCCAGGCGCAGGCGTTCAAGCAGTTCGGCGTTGGAAGCCGGCGCATTGGGGCCGAAGTCTTCACGCCGGGCAATGCCCTGGCGCTCCACCAGCACCAGCGCCTGGGCATCGCTGAGGCTGGACAGCCAGGCATGCCCGGAAGCGGTGTAGAACAGCGGTGCATCACGGCCCATATCCGGGTCGTAACGCAGGCCGGAACGGGCGCCCTGGGCCTTGGCGATCCAGGTCTGGCGGTCACCGTCGATCACTCCCAGGCGCACCAGCTCACCGGTCTGCTGCGCCAGCTGATCGAGAATCGGCTGAACGATATCGGCGCCGCTGCTGGCCAGGTAGCGAAAGCCCATGGCCACCAGGCGAGTGCTCAGGTGGTAACGGCTACTCTCCAGGTTCTGCCGCACATAACCCAGGCGCATCAGCTCGGCGAGCATGCGGTGGGTGGCGCTCTTGGGGATATCCAGCTCCTCGGCCAGGGTCTGCAGGGGCAGCCCGCGGGGTTCGCTGGTGAGGCGTTCGAGAAGGCTGAACGCACGTTCGATCTGACTGCCGGCCATGGTCATGGTCCCTGAAAATTTTGCCGATTCTAAAGAGCGCGAGGCAAAGCGCAAAACACTGTCCGATCTTCGCCCACTTTGTCGCCTGGCCGCTTGGCCGGGCAGCGCTTCGAATCATAGAATATGGAATCTTGTTCCAGAATATAACAAAACTTACTGTTCGAGGAGACACTGCCCATGGCTGTCGATACCCCCATGTCTACCCGCGTGGATTGCGATGTACTGGTCATCGGCTCCGGCGCTGCCGGTTTGTCTGCGGCGGTAACCGCCGCCTGGCATGGGCAGAAAGTCATCGTGGTGGAAAAGGACCCGGTGTTCGGTGGTGCTACAGCCTGGTCCGGCGGCTGGATGTGGGTACCGTGCAATCCGCTGGCGCAACGCGCCGGCATCATCGAGGAGCGTGCCCAACCGCGTACCTACCTGGAACACGAACTGGGCGAGCGATTCGACGCGCAAATGATCGACGCTTTTCTTGAAGCGGCGCCGAACATGGTGTCGTTCTTCGAGCGCCATACGGCGCTGCAATTCGCCGACGGCAACGGCATTGCCGACATCCACGGCAATACGCCTGGCGCCGGTACCGGTGGACGCTCGGTAATTGCCGCGCCCTATGACGGACGCCAGGTCGGCAAACTGCTCAAGCGCCTGCGCAAAACCATGCGCGAAACCTCGTTCATGGGCATGCCGATCATGGCAGGCAAAGATCTGGGCGCCTTCCTGACCCTGACCCGCTCGTGGCGTTCACTGTTGCACGTCAGCAAGCGCTTCAGCCGTCACCTGCTCGACCTCGCCCTGCACGGCCGGGCCATGCACCTGGTCAACGGCGTCGCCCTGGTCGCACGGCTGGCCAGGTCGGCGGAAGATCTGGGGGTATTGCTCTGGGAGTCGGCGCCGGCCAAACGGCTGCTTCACCAGCAGGGCCGAGTCTGCGGCGCGGTGATCGACACTGCGCGCGGCCCTGTCAGTATTCATGCGCGCAAGGCCGTGGTTCTCGCCGCCGGCGGTTTTGCCAATGACATCGAGCGGCGCAAGGCCCTGTTCCCGCGCACGCCCAGCGGCCATGAACACCTGGCCTTGCCGCCCTTGGGCGCCAACGGTGATGGCCTGCGTCTGGGTGAAAGTGTCGGTGGCCAGGTCGCCGACGACCTGCACAGCCCGGTGGCCTGGGCGCCGGTTTCACGGGTGCCGCACAAGGACGGCACAGTCGGCCATTTCCCGCACATCATCGAGCGCGGCAAACCCGGCATCATCGGCGTACTGGCCAACGGCAAACGCTTCGTCAACGAAGCCGATGGCTACTACGACTACGTCAGCGCCATGGTCGCCCAGGCACCCGGTGAGAAGGTCGAGTCCTGGCTGATTTGCAGCCACGCCTTTCAGCGCCGCTATGGCCTCGGCATGTCCCGCCCCTATCCGCTGCCGCTGCAGCCATTCATTGCCTCGGGCTACCTGAAAACCGCCAGGACCATCGAAGCGCTGGCGCGCGCCTGTGGCATCGATCCACAAGGTTTGCACGATACCGTGAATGAGTACAACGACCATGCCCGCCTGGGTGAAGACCCGGCATTCGGCCGCGGCTCGACGCCCTACAACCGCAAACAGGGCGACGCCCTGCACACACCGAATCCGTGCGTGGCGCCGATCGAGCAAGGGCCGTTCTATGCAGTAAAAGTCGAGCCGGGTTGTTTTGGCACCTTTGCCGGACTGCGGACCAATCAGCATGCCCAGGTCCTGGACAGCCAGCGTCAACCCATCGACGGCTTGTATGCAGTGGGAACCGACATGGCCAGCATCATGGGTGGGCATTACCCGGCAGGCGGGATCAATCTGGGGCCAGCGGCGACGTTTGGCTACATCGCCGGACGGCATATTGCCGGGGTGACTGAGTACGAATGATCGCGGGGCAAGCCCGCTCCCACCGGGAGGGTGAACCCCCTGTGGGAGCGGGCTTGCCCCGCGATAGCTTCATCACAAATCAGAAATCGAAGAACACCGTCTCGCCCTCACCCTGAATGCGGATGTCAAAGCGATACGCCAGCTTGCCATCCACCTCACAGCGGGTCGCCACCAGGGTCTCGCGCCGCTGCGGCTGCTCGATCAGGTTAAGCACCGGGCACTGGGCGTTGGCCTGGGCCTCGTCATCGAAGTACAGACGCGTCTGCAGATGGATATTGATCCCGCGGGCAAACAGGCTGATGTTGATGTGCGGTGCCATCGGCACGCCAGCCGCATTGCGCACCACGCCTGGCTTGACGGTGTGCAGGGTCCACTCACCCGCATCGAAGGTGGTGGCGGTGCGGCCGAAGCTGTTGAACGGTTGCTCCAGGTCGAAATCGCCCTGGTACTGGCCATTGTGGTCGGCCTGCCAGAACTCCAGGAACGAATCCCTGACCAGATGGCCGTTACCGTCATAAACGTTGCCGAACACCAGGATATGTTCACCCGGCGCATCGGCCCGGGCCATGCGGTTCCAGATCTCCTGGTCGCGGGTCGGGTTGCCGGCGGCCTCCAGGGCCAAACCAATGTGCACGTACGGGCCGGCAGTCTGCGAAGGGGTTTCCGGCAGCAGTTCGATAGGCATGGGAAACCTCCTCAGCGGTTTTCGAAGTGGGTCTTGCGCTGGCCGCGCAGGACGATGTCGAAGCGATAGGCCAGGCAATCCATCGGGTTGGCGTTGCTCATGTCCAACCGCGCGATCAGGCTCTGCACCGCCTCGGGATTGGCGATCGACTTGACGATCGGGCACATCGGGATCAACGGATCACCTTCGAAATACAGCTGGGTGATCAAGCGGGTGGCAATCGACGGGCCGCTGATCGACACATGGATATGCGCCGGACGCCAGTCGTTGGGACCATTGCGCCAAGGGTACGGACCCGGCTTGATGGTGCGGAAGCTGTAGTAACCCTCGCTGTCGGTCAGGGCACGACCAACGCCACCGAAGTTGGGGTCCAGCGGTGCCAGGTAACGGTCGTTCTTGTGACGGTAGCGGCCACCGGCGTTGGCCTGCCAGATTTCCACCAGGGTATGCGGAACCGGTTTGCCGTACTGGTCACAGACACGCCCGGCGAGAATGATCCGCTCGCCAATGGGCAGCCCGCCGTTGTTGAAGTTGAGCAGCAGGTCATGGTCATGCTGGCCGAACTTCAAGTGAGAAAAGTCCGGGCCTGTGCTTTCGCTGATCGACTGCGGAATGCTCACCAGGGCCTGACGCGGCGAACGGGCAATGGAGGTTTTGTAATCCGGAGTAAGGGCCTTCGGGTGCCAGTTGCGATCACGGATAGCGAAGCGACTATTGTCTTGCGCAGACATGCCGTTCTCCTGTCTTGGAATTATTGGAACGCCTGGGCGTGGCAGGCGAGCTTGCAGTTTCCGGCATGTCCGGCCTGAGGAATATTGAAAATAACCTCGCCTTTGATAACCAAATGGTTATGTGTCTATCAGGAATCTGACAGAGCGACACGCGGTGAACTAATCTTTGTGCTCATGTTTCCAAGCGCGGGAGAGCACTCATGCAATGGCGAAAAGGCAGGCGTAGCGACAATGTGGTCGATGCCCGTGGCGAGGGTGGCGGCGGCATGCGCTTCGGCGGTGGCAAGGGCCTGAGCATCGGTGCGATCCTGCTGATCGTCGGCATCGGCTGGATGACCGGGCAAGACCCGCTACAGATTCTCGGCCAGTTGACCGGACAGATGGGCCAGCAGAGTGCGCCGGTCAGTACCGACACCGGCAAGGCACCACCGGCCAATGACGAGCAGGCCGAATTCGTCGCCTCGATCCTCGGTGACACCGAAGACACCTGGCGGGCGATCTTCGCCCAGGCCGGGCGCCAGTACAAAGACCCGACCCTGACCCTGTTCAGCGGCCAGATCAACTCGGCCTGCGGCTTCGCCTCCTCGGCGGTCGGCCCGTTCTACTGCCCGGCCGACCAGAAGGTCTACCTGGACATGAGCTTCTTCCGCGAAATGGAACAGCGCTTCGCGGCTGCCGGCGATTTCGCCCAGGCCTATGTCATCGCCCACGAAGTCGGCCACCATGTGCAGACCCTGCTTGGGGTGTCGGCCAAGGTCCAGGCCGCGCGTCAGCGGGGTGAGCGAATGGAAGGCGATAACGGCCTGCTGGTGCGTCAGGAACTGCAAGCCGATTGCCTGGCCGGCGTCTGGGCGTACCAGGCGCAACAACGCCTGAACTGGCTCGAACCCGGCGATATCGAAGAAGCCCTGAACGCCGCCAACGCCATTGGCGACGACCGCCTGCAGCAGAAAGGCCAGGGCCGGGTGGTGCCGGACTCCTTTACCCATGGCACCTCGCAACAGCGCGTGCGCTGGTTCAAAACCGGCTTTGCCAAGGGCGATATCAACCAATGTGACACCTTCACCAGCCGCGCCCTCTAATCCCTTCCTGTAGATCTGCGGCAGCCCTGAGCCTGCCGCGGAAATACGCCGAAACTACCGTTGAGCATTTTTGCTGAAAAAGCGTTTCAGCTCCGGCGCAAGCCGCCGATATATCCTGCTCAGAAGATCGACTGGCCTTCAACAAAAACAACCTTCCAGCGATATGGATCAAGAAGCACAACATTCCTGGAGGGATCGTATGAATAGCTGGTTTGCCAACATCAGCGTCAACCTGAAACTCGGCCTGGGCTTCGGCCTGGTGCTGCTGCTCACCAGCCTGCTGGCCCTGACCGGCTGGAACAGCATGGGTGGGCTGATCGACCGCAGTAACTGGATGAGCGACATCACCCAGCTCAACGGTGACCTGACCGATCTGCGCATCACCCGCCTGCAGTACATGCTGACCAATGGCGACGACGCCGCCGCCGGCGCTGTCCAGGTCAAGTTGAATGCCTTCAGCGAACAGCAGCAAAAGCTGCTGAAAAGCTTCAAGAGCCCGGAAAACGTCAAGTTGCTCCAGGAACTGGGCCAGACCATCAACGCGTATCAGATTTCGATTAACAAGATGCGCGCCGGCTACAAGACCAGCATGGCCGCGCGCGATGCGATGAACCTGGCCGCTGCACGCGCCATCGACCTGGTCGAGGCGATCAACCGCGACATCCTCGCCCTGCCCGAAGGTGACGCCAGCCGCCTGGAACAATTCCGCACCATCACCCAGGCCAAGGAACAGCTGTTCCAAGTGCGCCTGGCCGTGCGCAGCTATATCGCCGACATCAGCAGCGAAACCGAACAACTGGCGCTGCGCCAGCTCGATGGCGCCTTGGCCGAGATCGCCAGCCTGAACCGCCAGATGCCGAACGAAGCCGCGCGCATCCAGCAGTTCGAAAGCGCAGTGCTGGCCTACCGTGACGCCGTGCGTCAGTTCCGCGATGCCACCGCCGATGTTGCCGTCGCTCGCCAGGAGATGACCGTACAAGGCGCCACCATCGTCAAGATCAGTGACGCACTGTACAAGATCCAGCTCGAACGCCGTGACAACGAAAGTGCCCAGGCCCGTACCCTGCAGCTCACCGCTACGCTGCTGGCGTTGCTGGTTGGTGTGCTGGCCGCGGTGATCATTACCCGCCAGATCACCCGGCCGCTGCGCGAAACCCTGGCCGTGGTGGAAAAGATCGCCGCGGGCGACCTCACCCACGACCTGCGCGTTACCCGTCGCGACGAGCTTGGTGTGCTGCAACAGGGCATCCAGCGCATGGGTTCGACCCTGCGCGATCTGATCAGCGGCATCCGCGATGGCGTCACCCAGATTGCCAGCGCCGCCGAAGAGCTATCGGCCGTGACCGAAGAAACCAGCGCCGGGGTCAACAGCCAGAAAGTCGAGACCGACCAGGTCGCCACCGCCATGCACGAAATGGCCGCCACCGTGCAGGAAGTCGCGCGCAATGCCGAGCACGCTTCGTCTGCGGCTACCGACGCCGACGCGCAAGCGCGTGCCGGTGACCAGGTGGTTGCCGAGGCGATCAGCCAGATCGAACGCCTGGCCGAAGAAGTGCACCGCTCCACTGAAGCCATGGGCCTGCTGCAACAGGAAAGCCAGAAGATCGGCAGCGTCATGGACGTGATCAAGTCGGTGGCCGAACAGACCAACCTGCTGGCGCTCAACGCCGCCATCGAAGCGGCCCGTGCCGGTGAAGCCGGGCGTGGTTTTGCCGTGGTTGCCGACGAGGTTCGTGGCCTGGCCCAACGCACGCAGAAGTCCACCGAAGAGATCGAAGAGCTGGTCGCCGGCCTGCAGAGCGGTACTCAGCAGGTAGCCAATGTGATGCTCGGCAGCCGTAACCTGACCGACAGCAGCGTCGAACTGACCCGCAAGGCCGGTGCCTCGCTGGAAAGCATCACCCGCACAGTGTCGAACATCCAGTCGATGAACCAGCAGATCGCCGCGGCAGCCGAGCAGCAGAGTGCGGTGGCCGAACAGATCAGCCGCAGCATCATCAACGTGCGCGATGTGTCGGAACAGACGGCGGCGGCCAGCGATGAGACGGCGGCATCCAGTGTTGAACTGGCGCGTCTGGGTAATCAGTTGCAGACCATGGTCAGCCACTTCCGCGTCTGACCGTTGCTTGAAAGCGGTTGAATCCTTGTGGGAGCCGGCCTTGCCGGCGATGCCCGGCACAGCCGGGCAAGAGGCCCCATCGCCGGCAAGGCCGGCTCCCACAGGCTGCGCTTACTTCACTACCTGCCCTACCCCACGCCCACGCGGATCGGAAGCAGTTTCCAGCGCCGTACCACTGACACGGATCGCCTGGATATCGCCCATCTCCCAACCCTGGTCTTCCAGGGTGTAGCCCATCTTCTTCAGCTCATACGCGACCTTGCCGGTCAGTGGTGCATAAGCGTCAAAGTAAATGGTGTCCTTAGGCAGCAACTGGTGATGCACGCGTTGCGCGGCTACAGCTTTTTCCAGCGGCAGGTTGTAGTCATACAGGTTGTTCAGCACCTGGAAGATCGAGGTGAAGATCCGCGAACCGCCCGGTGTACCCAGTACCAGGGTGACCTGACCATCACGGGTAACCAGCGTCGGCGCCATCGAAGAAAGCATGCGCTTGCCCGGCTCAATGGCGTTGGCGTCGCCGCCGACTACACCGAAGGCGTTGGCCACACCCGGCTTGGAGCTGAAGTCGTCCATCTCGTCGTTAAGCAGGAAACCTGCACCTTTAACCACCACACCACTGCCGTAGTCCCAGTTCAGGGTGTAGGTGTTGCTGACCGCGTTACCCTGTTTGTCGACGATGGAGAAGTGCGTGGTCTGATGCGGTTCCAGGCCCGGACGGACTTTCTCGGTGTCGGAGATGGCGGTCGGATTGACCTCCTGGGCACGCTTGGCGATGTAGTCTTTGGCGATCAGCTTATCCACCGGCACCTTGGAAAAATCCGGGTCGCCCAGGTAGTCGGCACGGTCAGCGAACACCCGCTTCTCGATTTCCGCCAGCAGGTGAATGTAGCGCGCCGAGTTCAGTTCGACACCCTTGAAGTCGGCCGCACGGTTTTCCTTGATGCCCAGCAGTTGCGCCAGCGCGACCCCGCCGGAGCTTGGCAGCGGCGCGGTATAAACCATATTGCCGCGCCACTCGATGCCCATCGGCTCACGCCACACCGCTTTGTAATCCTTGAGGTCGTCTTTGCTGATCAGGCCCTTGTCGGCCTGCATCTGCGCGACCAGCAGGTCGGCGGTCTTGCCCTGGTAGAACTCGCTGACACCTTTGTCGGCGATACGCTCCAGAGTTTGCGCCAGCTCCGGCTGCTTGAAGGTCTCGCCGACTTTCATGTTGCCGAAATAATCATTGAAGTTGGTGCTGTCCTTGAACAGGCCCAAAGCATCTTCACGGTATTGATACTGCTTGGCAGCGATCTTGAAACCGTTCTTGGCGTAGCCCACTGCCGGGGTGATCAGCTCAGCCCATGGCAGCTTGCCGAACTTCTGATGCGCCTCCCACAAGCCCATCACCGTACCCGGCACGCCAGCGGCGCGGGAACCGACCAGGCTCAGGTTCTCGATGATCTCGCCCTTTTCATCCAGGTACATGTTGCGGCTGGCAGCCTTGGGCGCCACTTCGCGGTAGTCGAGGAAGTAGGGTTTGCCGTCCATGTACAGGGTCATGAAACCGCCGCCGCCGATGTTGCCGGCTTCGGGGTAGGTCACGGCCAGGGTGAAGGCGGTGGCGACAGCGGCGTCGACCGCGTTACCGCCTTTCTTGAGAACTTCGGCGGCCACCTGTGCACCATATTGATCGGGTGCGGCCACCGCGCCACCTTCCAACGTCACAGCGTAAGCCGATGAACTGGCGAGTATCGCGGCACTCAGGCCCAGGGTTCGGAACATCACAACGCGCATGAGAGCTTCCTTGGTGTTGTTTTCGTTGAACAGCCATTAAGGCTGATGTCAGAAAACTAATCAAACACCGCAGGAAAAATCGCCGCTCGCAGCAAGCTTATGTCGCAGCGAGAGCGATCAGCAGGCGTAGACCGCCAGCTTGTGCTGGATGAAATCGAGGAAGCACTGAATGCGCAGGGCTAACTGCGAGTTGCGGTAGTACACCGCATTGATCGGTTGCCGATAGCCACTGCTGTGCTCGGGCAAAACCACCTGCAAACGGCCGGTGCGAATATCTTCGTGGGTCATGAAGTGCGACAGACAGGCGATACCCTCGCCGGCCAGGGCCAGCTCGCGCAAGGTTTCACCGCTGGAAGCCGACAGGCTCGGACGGATCAGCAGGCGGTCCCCCTCGACATGGCGCAACGGCCAATGATTGAGGGTTTCGGTCTGGGTAAAGCCGAGCAGCGAATGCGCCTGCAAGTCTTCAACCCGCTCCGGCGTGCCATGACGCGCCAGGTACTCGGGGCTGGCCAGTACGTTCAACGGGCTGCAGCCGAGGGAGCGGGCATGCAGGCTGGAGTCGGCCAGCTCGCCGATGCGGATGGCGACATCGGTGCTCTGCTCGATCAGGTCGATGATCAGGTCACTGGTGTTGAGCTCCAGCTGGATCTGCGGGTACAACGCGCGGAACTCGCCGACCCAGGGCACGATGGCATGCAGCATGAAGGGCAAGGCGGCATTGATGCGCAGGCGTCCGGAAGGCGTCTGGTGATGCACCGACAGGTGCTCTTCAAGTTCGTCCATCTGTTGCAGGATCGATTTGGCCCGTTCGAAGAAGAATCGCCCTTCTTCGGTCAGGTCCATGCGCCGGGTGGTACGGTTGATCAGCGTCGTGCCGAGCTTGGCTTCCAGGCGCGACAGGGTGCGGCTGATCGCCGAAGGCGTCTGCCCGCTCTGTTCGGCGGCGGCGGAAATCGAGCCGCACTCGATCACCGAGACAAACACCTGTAATTCATCGGACCTGGCTTTCACGGCTGTACCTTGGGGTGAGCAACAGCCGTGATAGATAGCCGCTTGGCGCGGCCAGCGCAAGGTTTCATCAGGCCGGGATCTGGAAAACCCGGGCCAGGTGCTGCTCGTAGGCGGCCACTGCGGCTTCGACGTTCGGGCGCTTCATCACATCCACCGCCAGGTAGGTGGGCAGACCGCTCATGCCGAGGAACTGGTTGGCCTTGTGGAACGGGAAGTACACCGCATCGACACCTTTGCCTTCGAAGAAATCGCTCGGGTCATCAAACGCCTGCTGTGGCGCGTTCCAGGTCAGCGAGAGCATGTACTGCTTGCCATGGATCAGACCGCCGCTGCCGTACTTCTGCGAGGCATCGGAACGCGTGCGGCCGTCGTTGGCATACAGGCTACCGTGACCGGCAGTGAAGACTTCATCCAGATACTGCTTGACGGTCCAGGGGGCGCCCATCCACCAGCCCGGCATCTGATAGATGATCACGTCGGCCCAGAGAAACTTCTGCACTTCTTCGGCGTTGTCGTAACCACCGTCGATGTAGGTGGTCTTGATGTCGAAACCGGCGCGGTCGAGGAACGCCAGGGCGGCCTCGTGCAGGGTCTCGTTCAGACGGCCATCGGAGTGGGCGAATTTTTTACCGCCGTTGAGCAACAGGACTTTTTTCATCACTTGCCTCATCTGTCGTTCGATCCGCTGCGCTGTCTGCGACGGCCTGGGACCGGTTGAATTTGGATGGCGGCAGATTAGGGGATGCACAGCGTGGGAAAAACCGTCGTCGGGGCAAAATACTTTTGACTTAAAAGCACGAATCACATCTACATTATTGAAATAAAATCAGGTCCTCTCCCACCAGAGGTCGACCTCATGAGCGAACCCTACGGCTTCATTCTCAAAGCCAAGACCCGTCCGGAACAAGCCGAAGCCTTCGAAGCCCTGTTCCGCGCCTATGTCGAGCCAAGCCGCGCCGAGCCTGGCTGCATCGAATACCACATGCTGCGCGACAAGGAAGATCCAAGCCTGTTCGTGTTCTACGAAATCTGGGCCAGCAAGGCCGCACTGGACGTGCACTCGGCCCTGCCGCACATGCAAGCGTTCTTCGAAAAGCGCATGGACTACCTTGAGCGCGACTTCGACATTCAACTGATCGAAATGCTCAGCCCGTCCTCGGCTAGCCGCTGAGCAACAGGTGCGCGCCTAGCACTGCCAGGCCGGTAAAAAAGCAGCGCTTGAACAATGCCGCACTGATGCGCTGGCGCAGCCACTGGCCGCACAGCATGCCCAGCAGCGCTGGCGCCAGCACCAGCAGCGACGCGCCCAGCGCCTCGGCGCCGAGCGCGTCCTGGCCGGCCAGGCCCAACGCCAGGGCCAGGGTCGAGACGGTGAAGGACAGGCCGAGTGCCTGGACCATCTCGTCGCGGTTCAGGCCCAGCCCCTGCAGGTAGGGCACCGCAGGAATGACAAAGACACCGGTGGCAGCGGTGATCAAACCGGTCAACAGTCCGCATAGAGGCCCCAACCAGCGCTCCCATACCAGCGGCACACTGAAACCACGCCCGAACAAACCGTACAGCGCATAGACCAGCAATGCGCCGCCCAGTGCCTGTGCCGCCCACTCGCCGCTGTTGATGCCCAGCCAGGCACTGCCCAGCAGCGTGCCGATGAAGATCATCGCCAGCATCGGCCACAGCCGCCGCAACAAGGCCGGCAGATGTCCGCCCGCCGCCAACTGCCAGAGGTTGGTCAGGGTCGAGGGCACAATCAACAGGGCCGCAGCCTGCGCCGGTGACATAGCCAGGCCCAGCAGGCCCATGGCGATGGTCGGCAAGCCCAGGCCGATAACACCTTTCACCGCCCCCGCCAGCAGAAAGGTGAATGCCACCAGCAGTGAAAGCGCCGGGCCGATTTCCTGATAAAAACCAAATAGGGTCGTCATGCGCCGATGTTGCCTGCGATACGGACGCCTGAAAATCTGCCATATACTGAGCCAGACTATTGCCCAGGCAGAGGCTCATGCATTTTGATCTGATCGACCTGCGACTGTTCCAGCATACCTTGGAGTGCGGCAACATCACGGCGGGCGCACAACGCAGCCATCTGTCGCTACCGGCCGCCAGTGCGCGGATCCGCGCCATGGAAGCCTCCCTCGGTACGCCCTTGCTGGAGCGTAATCGCCGTGGCGTGCAAGCGACGCCCGCAGGCAAAGCCCTGCTGCAACATGCGCGCTTGATCGGCCAGCAGGTCGAGCGCCTGCAGTTCGACCTGGGCCAGTACGCTCAAGGCCTGCAAGGCCAGGTACGGCTGTTGTGCAACACCGCGGCCCTGAGCGAATACCTCCCGGAATTGCTCGCCGGCTTTCTCGCCGACCACCCGGCCATCGCCCTCGACATCCAGGAATTGCCGAGCCTGCGTATCGTCCAGACCATTACCCAGGGTGCGGCGGATATCGGCATCATTTCCACCGCCGCCGCCAGCGAGCATCTGCAAACCCTGCCCTTTCGCGACGATCCGCTGGTGCTGATCATGGCGCCGGGGCATCCCTTGGCAGCACAATCCGGGCTGCGTTTTGCCGACACCCTGGCGCATGGCTTTGTCGGCTTGTCGAGCGACAGCGCCCTGGCCCTGCACCTGGAAGAACAAGCCCTGCACCTGGGGCGGCGGATGCAGGTCAGGGTCCGGGCGGAGAGCTTCGACGGGGTGATTCGCATGGTGGCCCACGGTGCCGGACTGGGCGTGGTGCCACTGGCAGCCGTCCGGCGCTGGCAGGGTGTGCTGGCATTGCACAGCATGAAGCTGGCGGAACCCTGGGCGCAGCGCCAGTTGCTGCTCTGCTCCCGCGACTTCACGCGCTTGCCGGGGCATGGCCAGGCCTTGGTGCGCTATCTGCGTGAGGCGCAGATCGAGCGCTCGACGTCGACCCCAGACAACTCCCCCGGTTAGATCGGACCTATGGTGACGGACCTCTCATCAGATCATCTGGAGCTGACATGTCCGATTTCATCACCGTTCTACGCGACACCTGCCCTACCCCTGTGCTGAATGCGACCAAGTGGAAGCGCATCGGCGGCGACCCGCACACGGTGAACCTCAATGCCTACCTGTCCGAGGATGGCAGCAAGATCATGGGCACCTGGATCTGCACCCCGGGCAAGTTCGAAGTGAATTACGAGAAGTGGGAGTACTGCCATTTCCTCGACGGCTACTGCGTGATCACCCCTGAAGGTGAGCAGCCGGTGCATCTGAAAGCGGGCGACGTGTTCGTCATCGAACCGGGGATGAAAGGCACCTGGGAGGTGGTGGAGACCGTGCGCAAATACTTCGTTTTTGCCTGACGACTTCAGGGCTGCACGCAGCCCATCGCTGGCAAGGCCAGCTCCTACAGAATCAGGTGTGCGCAGTACCTGTAGGAGCCAGCCTTGCTGGCGATGCTCTTTTACTCGGGCTTGCGATAGCCTTCGACAATCGCCGAGAAATCCTTGCCGCCGTCACCGCGCAGGCTCATGGCCTGGTACAGCTGCTGCGCCACGGCACCGAGGATCACCGGCTGATGCGCCTGACGCGCCGCTTCGGTGGCCAGGCCCAGATCCTTGAGCATCAGTTCGGCACCGAAACCGCCGGTGTAGCCACGTGAGGCCGGAGCCGTTTCGATGATGCCCGGCCACGGGTTGTAGGTGTCCGAACTCCAGCAACGCCCGGTGGAGCTGTTGATGATGCCCGCCAGCACTTTGGTGTCGATGCCCAGGGCATTGCCCAGGGCCATGGCTTCCGACACACCGATCATCGAGATGCCCAGCAGCAGGTTGTTGCAGATCTTGGCAATCTGCCCGGTCCCCACCGCACCGCAATGCACAATGTTGCGGCCCATCTGCGCCAGCACCGGCTGCAGCGTGGCGAACAGTTCATCGCTGGCGCCGACCATGAACGTCAGGGTGCCCGCCGCCGCACCACCGGTGCCGCCGGACACCGGCGCATCGGCCAGGTCCACGCCCTGCTTCGCCGCAGCCGCCGAGACTTCACGGGCGGTCTGTGGATCAATCGTGCTGCAGTCGACCACTGGCGTGCCGGCACGAACACCGGCCAGCACACCGTCTTCGTTCAGGTACACACCCCGCACATGCGCGGCGGCTGGCAGCATGGTGATGACCATGTCGCTCTGCTGCGCGGCATCGCGTGGCGAGCTGCTGATCGTCCCGCCGAGCTCGGCAAGCTCGGCCAGTACGCTCTTGTTCAGGTCGAACAGTTGCAGTTGATGCCCGGCCTTGATCAGGTTGCGCGCCATCGGCGCGCCCATGTTGCCCAGACCGATAAATGCAATACGCATGATCAACTCCTTAGCGCAGGCTGATGGTGGTGTTCACACCGTCGTTGACGCTGTCATCATCGAACCAGCGGCTGGTGACAGTCTTGGTCTGAGTGTAGAACTGCACCACTTGCTTGCCGTACGGGCCCAGGTCACCGAGCTTGGAGCCACGGGAACCGGTGAAACTGAAGAACGGAACCGGTACCGGAATCGGAATGTTGATGCCGACCTGACCGACGTCGATTTCGTTCTGGAACTTGCGCGCCGCAGCGCCACTCTGGGTAAACAGGCCGGTGCCGTTACCGAAGGGGTTGCGGTTGACCAGGGCGATGGCTTCGTCGAGGGTATCGACTTCCAGCACCACCAGCACCGGGCCGAAGATTTCCTGGGTGTAGATCTGCATGTCGGTGGTCACCCCGGAGAACAGGGTCGGGCCGACGAAGTTGCCTTGCTCGTAGCCTGGCACGCTTACATCGCGACCATCGAGTTCAAGCTTGGCGCCTTCCTTGATCCCGCTTTCGATCAGGCCCAGCACACGCTCCTTGGCGCGCTTGGAAATCAGCGGACCGACATCGGTGCCCGGCTCATTACCGGCATTGACCTTGAGGTTGGCCGCCAGCTCTTTGAGTTCCGGCAGCCATTCGCGTGCCTTGCCTACCAGCACCGCCACCGAGGTGGCCATGCAACGCTGACCGGCCGCACCGAAGCCGGCACCGACCAGGGCATTGAGGGTCTGGGTACGGTTGGCATCAGGCAGCACCACCGCGTGGTTCTTCGCGCCCATCATCGACTGCACGCGCTTGCCATGCTTGCCGGCGAGGTTGTAGACGTGGGTGCCAACTTCGGTGGAACCGACAAAGGAGATCGCCTTGATGTCCGGGTGCGTGCACAGGGCATCGACCACCTGCTTGCCACCGTGTACGACGTTCAGCACACCGGCCGGTACACCGGCTTCCAGCGCCAGCTCCACCAGCATCATGGTCGACAGTGGATCCTGCTCGGACGGCTTGAGCACGAAGGTGTTGCCGCAGACGATGGCCATCGGGAACATCCACAGCGGGATCATCGCCGGGAAGTTGAACGGGGTGATACCGGCGCAGACCCCGATAGGTTGACGCAGAGTGTAAGTATCGACACCACTGGCGACGTTCTCGGCGAACTCGCCCATCTTCAGGCTACCGATGCTGCACGCGTGCTCGACCACTTCCAGGCCGCGGAAGATATCGCCTTCGGCGTCGGCAATGGTCTTGCCCTGCTCGGCGCTGAGAACCACGGCGATGCGCTTGGAGTGTTCACGGATCAAAGCTTGCAGCTTGAGCATGATGCGCATGCGCGCGCCGAGCGGGGTGTCACGCCAGGTCTGGAAGGCACGTTGGCCGGCGGCGATGGCGGCGTCGACTTCTTCAGCAGTGGCGAACGGCACACGGGCGAGTACTTCTTGGGTGGCCGGGTTGACCACGTCACGCCATTCGCTGGTTTTCGATTCGACCCACTGGCCGTCGATCAGCAGCTTGACCTGGTCGACCTTGGTCTGGCCGGGAGTAAGGGATGCGTTCATGTGCGTTCTCCTGAAATTGTTGTTAGGGAGAGATCGACGTCGCCGGGGTAGCCTCGACGGACGCTTGGGTCTAGGGCTTGTTTTGGAGTATAGATGTGCAAAGATCCAATAAAAACGCACATAAAAGCCGGACCAACATGCAAAAAAACATCACCTCGCTGGGCGCCCTGAACTGGGATGACCTGAAGTTTTTTCTTGAAGTGGCCCGTACCCGCAAGGCCAGCAGCGCGGCCAAACGCCTGGGGGTGGACTACACCACGGTGTCACGGCGGATCAGCTCGCTGGAGCTGGCACTGGGCACCTTGCTGTTCGAAAAGTCGCGGACCAACGGCTTTATCCTGACCGCCGAAGGCCAGCGCCTGCTCAGTTATGCCGAGTCGATCGAAAGCACCCTGCACATGGCCTGCGAGCAGGTTTCAGGCTCCGGCGTGGCGCTTTCCGGGCATGTGCGCATGGGCTGCACCGAGGGCTTTGGCAGCTTCTTCGTCACCCCGCAGTTGAGCCACTTCGTCGATGCCTACCCGGCCATCTCCGTGGACATCCTGCCGCTGCCGCACTTCATCAGCCTGTCCAAGCGCGAAGCGGACATCGTCATCGCCTTGGAGCGCCCGGAACATGGGCCGTATGTCTGCTGCAAACTGTGTGACTACCGCCTGCGCCTATACGCCACCCAGGAGTATCTGGACAGCCACGAACCGATCACTCGCAGCAGCGACCTGGCGCGTCACCAGTTCATCAGTTACGTCGACGACCTGGCCTTCAGTTCAGAGTTGCTGTACCTGGCCAACCTGATTCCGGCCGCCAGCGCCAACCTGCGCAGCACCAGCGTGATCGCCCAGTACGTGGCGGCTCAGCAGGGTCGCGGGCTGGCGATTCTGCCGTGCTTCCTGGCCGCGCAGGATCCGCGCCTGGTAGCGATTCTGCCTGAAGAGGTGGAGATTACCCGGCAGTTCTGGATGTACTGCCGCGAGGACCTGCGCAAGTTGAAGCGGATCACCCTGTTGTGGGATTACATCCGCGAGGTGACCGAGCGCAACACGCCATTGCTGATGGGCGAGTCGCGCACGATGGGCTTCGCCGATTAGTCAGACGCCACCACGATAGCCACCCGGCGGTTTTCCATGCGCCCGGCGCGGGTGTCATTGCTGGCCACCGGTTCGCGGCTGCCCAACCCACGGGTTTCGACGTTTTCCGGGCGCATGCCAACGGCAGTCAGAGCGTTGGCCACGCTCTTGGCCCGGCGCAGCGACAGCTGCTCGTTATAGGCATCCCTGCCCGAAGCATCGGTATGCCCATCCACGCGTACCCGCTGGATGTCCACCGATAACAGCGACTTGCCGATGCGCTCGACAATGCTCCGGCTCTCTGGATTGAGGGCGTCCAGGTCGCTGCCGAACAGCACCTTGCTCGACAGGCCGAATTCCCAGCCTTCGTCGGTCAAGCGGAAACCTTCCTGCTTGAGCAGGGCAATCTGTTCAGCCGTCAGGCCTTTGGGCGGCACGCTTTGGCAACCGCTCAGGGCCAGCAGCATCAGCGCCAGCCAGGCAAAGTGAAAACGCAGGTATCGACTCAGGTGTGTCACGGTTCAGCTCCTGTTTTTTACATGATTGGCAGAGCTCTCCGTCTCTGCCGCTTGCCACTGGCCACGGGTGTTGCGCTTGGCCTGATACATCGCCGCGTCGGCGGCATTCAACAAATCCGACGGCGTCTGACCGTCATCCGGGAAGAAAGCTATGCCGACACTCAGGGACGTGACGATGCTCTGCCCTTCTCCCAGACGAATAGGCAGACGCATGCTGGCAATGATTTTCTCGGCAATGCGCTGGGCATCTTCGCGGCTGTGAAGAGGCGTCAGCAGCACGGCAAATTCGTCACCGCCCAGGCGCGCGACCAGATCATTCTCGCGTAGCTGCGCGCGCACCCGAGTGGCGACGCTGACCAGTACTTCATCGCCGGCCGCATGACCATGGCTGTCGTTGATGTCCTTGAAGTTGTCACTGTCGAGGAACAGCAGCGCCATGTGCTCCCGGTACTTGCTGGCATTGCGCAGCGTGCGGCTGAGCCGGCCTTCGAAAAAGGCCCGATTGGGCAAACCGGTCAAGCTGTCATGGCTGGCCTGGTGGGCGAGGCTTTCGTTCTCGCTCTGCAGATGGCTCTGCCAGCTTTCCAGTTCGTCGAGCAAGGCATTGAAGTCATTGCCCAGCTCGTTGAGCTCGGCGATCTGCGCCTCAGGCACACGGCGGTCGAAGCTGCGTTCACGCCGCGCGGCGTGCGCCACCGCGGCCAGGCTGCGCAAGGGGCCTACGATATCGCCGAACATACGCCGCGACAGGTACAACGCGCCAAGGGCGCTGAGTACGGTACAGAGGAGGATGCCGGCCAGGCCGCTGAGCAGGAAGCGCACCAGGCTGCCACCCTGCCCTGTCAATTCGATATGACCAACCTGCTGGCCTTGATGTAGCACCGGCATGACGATTGGCTCTGCCAACAGGCTGCGAGCCACCCGTTGCTCCATCTGCGCGAGCAAGCTGTCATCACTGCGCTGCCAACGGGCGAGCAACTGGTTGCTGTCGTCGAACACTTTGGCATCGGCCACCTCTTCTGTAGAGGCAATCAGTGCCAGAGCTTCATTCGCCGCGCTGCTGTCGTTGAAGACCACGGCGGCTTCAACGGTGTAATTGATCGAGCGGGCGATCAGGTGCAGGTTGTGATTGGCATACACGCGCAGCGCCAGCACGCCAAGCACCGTCAGGGCAACACCGGCCAGGCCCACCGCCAGCAAGGCCACGCTCAAGTGGCGACGCCCCAGCACTGCGCGCAGGGTCGGACGCTGACGCCCCCAGCCAAAGCCGATCATGGCTGTGTCGCCCGTCGCCGCGACAACTGCAGCACCGAGGGATGGATGCGCACGCCGCTGCGCGCTACCGAATCAAGGTTGACCTCGAACGCCACCTGGCGGTCACTGACCCGCAGGCAAAACACACTGCCTACCGTGCAAGGGTCGTCGGCTTCGCTGATGCTCAAGACCGGATGACCACTGATAGCGCTGAACAACTGAGCGCGTTCGTCCGGGCTCAATTGGCCAAGGTAGATTGCATCGCACTCATTGGCGATGCGCGGGTCGCCGGCGAGCAAGCGCCGCACCACTACCGGCCGGCCAGTGGCTTGTGTGGTGCCCTTGACCAGATCATCGGCGTATTCAGTGGGACCGACCAGGCACAAACGCAACTGATCCGGCTCCACCGGCCAGCGGGCGTAGCTGAGAATGCCCAGGACCACCTGAGTCACGGCAGTGGCGCGCTGCTCGGCCAGGGTCGAGGTCGGTTTGCTCTCGGCAGAGGCCAGCGCGCCGAACAGCAGCGGCAACGCAGCCATCAGCGAGCGCCCCCGACTCGTCACACGTCCCGAAGTCGGGGCGGCCACTTTCATCAAGGAAATCTCTTACAAACAAGCGGGATAATGCCGCAACGATAGCACAGTGGCCGATTTTCCAGCGAGAGAGCAGGCCTCTGCCCATCCGGTAAAAGGCCGAATCGCCGTGTTCATACCTGCTCCAGCATCAATCCTGAAATGCGTTTGACCTTGCGCCGCACCGCGTCCTCGAACACCCCCTGGCGCGGTTCGATCAAAGTGAAACAGCTTTTTGCCCGGGTGATGCCGGTGTAGATCAACTCCTTGGTCAACACCGGGTTCAGTGCATCGGGCAGCACCAGGGCAGTATGGGTGAACTCCGAACCTTGGGACTTGTGCACGGTCATGGCGTACACGGTTTCCACCTCGTTGAGGCGGCTGGGCAATACAAAGCGCACACCGCCACGACCATCGTTACGGGCGAAGGCCACTCGCAACACCTGCTGGCCGGGTTGCTGCTCATCGGGCAGACGCAAGGCAATGCCGATGTCACCGTTCATCAGACCCAGGCCATAGTCGTTGCGGGTCATCAGGACTGGCCGGCCCTCATACCAGGGTTGCTCGACATCGATCAGGCCGGCAGCGCCCAACACCCGGCCGACCCGCTGGTTCAGCCCCTCCACGCCCCATGGGCCTTTACGTACGGCACACAGCAGCTGGAAGGTTTCAAAACCCTGTAGCACGGCCATGGCCCAGGCTTCCCAGCGCGGGTCATCAACCGGCGTGGTCAGCGCCGGACGTTGCCGGCCAATGACCTGCAGATAGCTGCGGTAGCCCTGCGGCCCCTCGTTGCCGCGACCAAGGCCATCGAGCAGCAGACGGTCGAGGGCGCGATCCTGCTCGCCACGCAGGGTCAGGCCGAACACGTCATCCTGTGTCTGCTGCAACAAGGCCCGTGCCTGTTCGGCGTCCTGCAGGTTGACCAGGCGCGCCAGCCGGCCGATACCGCTGGTCTCACCGAAGCGCCGGGAAAAGCGCAACATCACCACCTGCTGCGCCAATGGATACTGCTCGGCAGTGCCCGCCAGCAGTTCGCTACCCGCCAGGGTTTCACCGCTGACCTGCTCCAGCCAGGCCTGGGTCTGGGCGCTATAGCGACCAGCTTCGGCATCCCGGCACAGGTCACCGAGCACGGCGCCGGCTTCCACCGAGGCCAGCTGGTCCTTGTCACCCAGCAACACCAGACGGGCGTGAGGCGGCAGCGCGGCCAGCAAGTTGGCCATCATTTCCAGGTCAATCATCGAGGCTTCGTCGACCACCAGCACATCCAGGGGCAAGGGGTTGCCCGCATGGTGACGAAAATGCCGCGAACCCGGACGGCTACCGAGCAAGCGGTGCACCGTCGAGACATCGGTGGGGATGTTTTCCCGCACCTGGGCTTCGACGGCCAGGCGCTCAACCTGCTGACCAATGGATTCGGTCAGCCGCGCCGCTGCCTTGCCGGTGGGTGCTGCCAGGCGAATGCGCAGGGGACGTCCGGCCTCTACGGCTGGCGCCTGGAGCAAAGCCAGCAAGCGCACCACCGTGGTGGTCTTGCCGGTACCCGGGCCGCCGGTAATGATGCTGAAAGCACCTCGGGTGGCCAGGGCGCAGGCCAGCTTTTGCCAGTCCACCTGCCCCGCCTGGCTGCCACCATCGAACAGTTGCGCCAAGCGCGCGGCCAAATCGGCCGGGGTCGGCTCGACCTGCTCCAGACGTTGACGCAAGGCGCTGTCGATCTGCCGTTCATAGGCCCAGTAGCGACGCAGATACAAACGCTGAGCACTGAGCACCAAAGGCCGCGAAGCCTCTTCGACGCAAGCACCATTGGCGACCAGCCGACTGCTGGCCAAGCGCTGTAACCAGGTACTCAGCGCCAGTTGCTCAAGCAACTGCGACGGCAGCAGCAAGGGACCTGCCAGCGCATCGCCTTCCGGGGGCAACGACAGGGCAAAGTCAGGTTCGGCCAGGGTCTCAGCCAGGTCCAGACAGACATGGCCATGACCCAGCTGGTGACTGGCCAGGGCCGCTGCCAGCAACACCAGCGGGTCGCCTCCCGGATCGCGTTCTTCGAGAAAGCCGACGAAGGCCCGGTCCAGTGCGCGCAGCCAGCCACGTTCGACCCAACGATCGAGCAATGCCAGCAGGTCGGCACTGTCACTCAATGGCTCGAGTGCGGCCAGATGCTCGGCATCCAGTGGCGTCGGCAGCAGGTCGTCGAGGGTACGGCTCATGGTGTATCTCCCAGGAACAGGTCGTGTTGCTGCGGTGCACTGACGCCACGGAACAGCGCATCGAGGCGCTCGATCAATTCCCGTGGCGGTTTGACGAAATACACGCCGCCAGATGCCGAATGCACACCACGTAAAAAGATGAATACCGCGCCGCCCACATGGCGGTCGTAGTCGTAATCCGGCAGCCGTGCGCGGAGCTGACGATGCATGGCCAGCAGGTAGAGCACGTACTGCAGGTCGTAGCGGTGACTGAGGATTACCGACTCCATGGCCAGCTCGCTGTAAGCCAGATCGTCAGGGCCGAGCCAGTTGGATTTGTAGTCGGCCACGTAGTAGCGCCCGTCATGTTCAAAGGCAAGGTCGATAAAGCCCTTGAACATGCCGTTGAGCTGAGCCGGTTGGGCGGCAACCCGTGCAGCGCCTTGATGGGTGTATTCACCCACCAGGCGATCAAGCTGGCCGACATCGACCTTGTTGCTGGCAAACCAGAATTCCATTTCGATCTGATACTGACTCAGCTGATTCAAGGCCAGCGGCGGACTGGCCGGCGCCAGGGCCATGGGTTGCACCAGCAATTGCTGCAGCCAGTGGCCAAGGGTGTTGATCCAGCCTGTCCAGTCGCGGCGGTTGCAGCGCTGGCCGACCGTGCGCTTGAGCGCTTCGTCGTTCGCCGTCACCTGGGCAAAACCTTCAAGCCCCGCCCATTCGAGCAGACCATGAAGGAAGGTCCCAGGGTTCGGGCCACGTGGAAAGCGATGGATATCGCCGCTGCCGGGCGTCACTTCGCGCAGCTGTTGCGGATCGGGGCGCTCGTCATCGAGCAGTTGCTGGGCTTGCGAGCTGTCGGTATCCAGGGTCAGCGATTCTTCACCAATACGCAGTGCACTGTAGGAGGCGATCCACCAGTTCTCGGCCGCACGGCGTTTGGGCTGGCGCGCAGGCAGCAGTTCAGCCTGATTGGCGGGTGCGCTATAGCCTTGTTCGTTGGCCTCAGGCATGGCGTTGCTGGCAATCGCCGGGCAACCCGCTTGCAGGGCCTGTAGCCACTCACTCAACTGACTGGAAGCCGCCAAGGGCGCGCCGCCGCCGAGTAGATAGCCCAGCGCCGAACGGTGCAGCAGCGAGGTCTTGCCGGTGCCTCGCTTGAGGTCGGCAACCCCCAGCCAGCAAGCGTGCTGAGCGCGGGTCAGGGCAACGTAGAGCAGACGCAGGTCTTCGGCCAGACGCTCATCGTCGGCCATCGCGATCTGCTCGGCATCCGGGGTCAGGGTCAGGTGCGCCTGGCCTTCACTGTCGTGCCAGCCCAGCGGCAAGCGCTGGCCATCCACCGGTTTGCTGGTGCAGATGAACGGCAGGAACACCAGAGGATATTCCAGGCCCTTGGACTTGTGGATGGTCACCACCTTGACCAGTTGCTCATCACTTTCCAGGCGCAGGATCTGCTCTTCGCCAGCCTGACCGGCGCTGGCCAGATGCTCGCCCAGGTGGCGGATCAGCGCTTGCTCGCCATCGAGTTCGGTGGCCGCCTGCTGCAGCAATTCGGCCAGGTGCAACAGGTTGGTCAGCACTCGCTCACCGTCACTGCGGGTCATCAACACCTGCGGCAGGTCGAAGTCATGGAGCAAGCGGCGCAGCATCGGCAGCACACCCTGGCTACGCCAGGTCAGCCGGTACTGGCGGAACTGCATGACCCAGCGTTCCCACACCCGTTCGTTCTGGTTCAACTGCTCCAGTGCCGACAGCGGCAGGTTCAGGGTGATACTCGCCAGTGCCGCCTTCAGCAGGCGTTCGACATCCGGCTCGGCACAGGCCTTGAGCCAGGCCAACAGGTCCTGGGCTTCCTGGGCGGCGAACACCGAGTCCTTGTCTGACAGATACACACTGCGGACATCGCGGGCCGCCAGTTCGGCGCGAATCAACTGCGCTTCACGACCGTCGCGCACCAGGATGGCGATGTCCGAAGGCAGACAGCCACGCAGCGACTGATCCGCCTGGAGAAAACCGCTGCGACCCTGTTGCCCGCCATTGAGCAGCGCGACAATCTGGCTGGCACAACTGGCGGCCAGCTGCTGACGGTAAACCGCCGTAGAGACCGGTTCGTCGCTGTGCAAGTGCCACAGACTCAGGGCGGCGAGCGCCTGTCCGTCGACCTGAAACTGCTCGCTGCGACCTTTGGCCTGGACCTCGACAAAGGGCACCGGGTTGTCATCATCCTCGCGGAACAGGAAAGCGCCACGCCCCTGCTCACGCAGTTCGGCCTGCATGAACACATGATTGACTGCGCCGACCATGGCCTGGCTGGAACGGTAGTTGGTGTCCAGGCTGTGCAGGCGTCCGGCGGTGGCACGACGGGCGCCCAGGTAAGTAAAGATATCGGCGCCGCGGAACGCATAGATCGCCTGTTTGGGGTCACCGATCATGAACAGGCCGGTGTCCTGAACATTCTCTTCAATGCGGTAGATACGCTGAAAGATCCGGTACTGGACCGGGTCGGTGTCCTGGAATTCATCGATCAGGGCGACCGGGAACTGCTCACGGATCAAACCTGCCAGACGCTCGCCGGCATCGCCGTGCAAGGCGTGATCGAGGCGCAGGAGCATGTCGTCAAAGCCCATTTCCGCACGACGGCGCTTTTCCTGTTCAAAGCGTGCGCCCACCCAGGCGGCGGCGTGTTCCAACAGGCAGGCATCGGGTGTCGGCAAGGCTTTCAGTTGATCCTGCAAACCTTCCATCACCTGCAGGGCCGGGTGGCTCGGTGGCTCACCTTTCCAGGCTTCAGCCATGCCGGCACGGGTCAGGCGGGTGAAGCCGGTACCCAGGTCAAGCTCCAGCGCCAGTTCATCTGTTGCCCAGGCGGCCAGCTTCTCGCACCAGGGCTCGAAGTAACGGGCCTGCATCTTGCGGCCGTCCACTTGCTTGGCAGCCAGGCCGTCACGGCAGATCTGCAACAGTTCACCGGACCACTGGACCCACGGCGCCTTGATCGTGCGCAACTGCTCGGCGCGCTGATGCAACACTGCATCGATCAGCGCCTGCGGCTCTTCGGCGCCGTTCTCGATATGCTGCCGTCCAAACAGGGCGCGCACCCGCGGCAACAGGGCATCAGGGCTGACCCAGTGACTACGTACCCAGGCCAGCGCATCGCCATGCATGCTGTAGCAAAAGCGCCGCCAGTAGTCGCGCATGACCTGGCCGAGCAGTTCGCTATGGTCGGTTTCCAGGGTCTGGGTAAACAGGCTGCCACTGTCGAACGCATGTTCGCGCAACATGCGCTGACACCAGCTGTGAATGGTTGAGACTGCCGCCTCGTCCATCCACTGCGCAGCGACGTCCAGGCGATTGGCGCACGCTGGCCACAGGTCTTCTTGGTAGTCAGCGCGCAGTTGATGCAGTAACGGATCGGCGTCATCCAGTTCGCCACGGAAGAAGCGTGCCGCTTCAGCCAGACGCGTACGGATACGTTCACGCAGCTCCTTGGTGGCGGCATCGGTGAAAGTCACCACCAGCACCTGGGGTGGCAGCAGTTCGCGGCCGAAACCCTGCTCGCCGCCATGACCAAGCACCAGACGCAAGTACAGGGCGGAGATGGTGAAGGTCTTGCCGGTACCGGCGCTGGCTTCGATCAACTGACTGCCGTGCAGCGGAAAGGTCAGCGCCAGGGGGGCGTTGCGACTCATTGGGCGTCCTCCTCATTGCCCAAGGTCTGCCAGGGCGCATCGAACATCGGGCGGTACAAGGCTTCACACCAGCCCTCGAACTCTTCACTGGCCGTCAGCGCCGCGAAATCGCTGAACTGCCGTGCCAGCGCGGTGCTTTCGCTACGCTCGCCAAAACTGTTCTGGCCATCGCCTTCATAGGCCTTGGCCGCGGCAGCCAAGGCTTTAGCGGGGTCGCTCTGGGCCAGCCAGGCAAAGGCCGTCTTGGTCGCCACGGGCAGTGGTGAACTCATGCCTGCCTGACGGGCCAGGAGCAGGTCACCGAGCATGTCAGCGGCACGCGCTTGCTCGATCGGAGCCAGCAACAGCGTGATATCCGTGGCCACCACAGCACTGTGCAAGGGCAGGCCGACGGCACAGGCGGCCAGGTGCATGACCCAGGTCGAGGTCAGCCGCTGCCATTTCAGCGAGCGGCCACTGCTGATGCCATTGGGCAAGGTGGTGATACTCAGCAGGGACTGATCGTCGCGCTGGTAGACCCGGCCAAGCCAACCTTCAAGCTTGAGCTGGCGGTATTCGAAGCGGATCGGTAACGCGCTGTCCAGGGCAGTGGGCCATAGACGCAACAGCTGTTGATGACGCTGCAACAGGTCGGGCAACGGCTCGATCAACTCTGCCTGCAGGCATTGGCCGAACCCCGCCAATGGCAGCATGCCGCAGCCCTGCAGACGCCGCGCCTGAGCGCCAAGTGCCTGGTTGACGTCGTCGGGGGTTGCCAGCGCCGCAGCCAACAGGCTTTCACTGAGGCTGTAGCGCTGCAAGGCGTCGAGCACGAAGGGTTCTTCATCGGCCAGCGGCGCTTGCACCGCCTCGAAGAACACCTTCAGACGCTGGCTGAAGAAGTGCCGCACCGGGTGGCGGAGGAAATCCTGCAACAAGGTCAGACTCAAGGCTTCATCGCTGCTGTAAGGCGGCAGGTCATCCCCGGCCTTGGCTTGCTCCTCGGCCGGCAGGTGCAGCGTTCGCCATTCACGGGCATAACTGAACAGGCTGCTGCCCTTGTGGAAGTAGCGGGCACTGAAGGGCTGCAACGGGTGCTCCACGGTCAGGGCATGCAGCAACTGTTCGCCAGCATCGAGCTTATCGCGCTGCTTGGCAGCAGCCAGGCGCCAACCGCCGGCGAGGTGATCGCGCAACTGCCCGATCAATACCGAGGCCGGACGTTCGCTGTTGTCACGAATGCTGCGGCCGACCCAGCTGACATACAACTGGTCGCGCGCCGACAGCAATGCTTCAAGCAACAGGTAACGGTCATCCTCGCGGCGTGAGCGGTCACCGGGGCGGTAGTCGCTGCCCATCAGGTCGAAGTCCAGCGGCGGCTGCGCACGCGGGTAATCGCCATCGTTCATGCCCAGCAGGCAGACCACCTTGAAGGGGATCGCGCGCATGGGCATCAAGGTGCAGAAGTTCACTGATCCTGCGAGGAACCGTTGCGACAAACGTCCCTGGTCGAGCCCCGCCAGCCAGGCTTCACGGACCACGGTCAGCGGCAGCAGGTCTTCGAGCGCAACCGACTCACAGGTTTGCAACCAGGTCTCGCGCAGGGTCTGCAGCTGTACCAGCAGGTAGTCGTCATGCTCGGTTTCGGCCAGGAAAAACACCTGCAGCAACGCATGCAGACGTTCGCCCCACTGCGCGGCGGTCGCAGCCCTGGACAGCTGTTGATAAGCGATTTCCAGAGCGTCGAGCAAGGCCACCAGCGGGCCGATCAGTGCGGCGTCCAGACCACCGATTTCGTCGAACGGTTCGATCCCGTCGCAACCTTCGCCGACACCCACGGCATAGCCGAGCAGCATGCGCCGCAGGCCGAATCGCCAGCTGTTCTGTTCCAGATCAGCCGGCAAGCCCAGGCTGGCACGCTGTTCGGCGTTCAGGCCCCAGCGGATACCGGCACCCTCGATCCAGCGGTGCAGGGTCGGCAGGTCGCTTTCCTTGATGGCGAAGCGCGCCCGCAAGGCCGGCACATCGAGCAGGTCGAGAATCTCGCTGACCGCAAAGCGGCTGTCCGGCAATTTCAACAGATGCTCGAGGGCAATCAGCAGCGGATCGCGGCCACGCTGACCCTGGTCGGTCAGGGTAAAAGGAATGAAGCGTGGGTCATCGCGGCCCAACTGGCCAAACACCGCGCGTATATGCGGGGCGTAGGTGTTGATGTCCGGGAGCATGACAATCACGTCCCGTGGGCGCAGGTGCGAATCGGCACTGAAGCGGGCGAGCAACTGGTCGTGAAGTATCTCCACTTCGCGCTGCGGACTGTGGGCGATATGGAAGCGTACCGAGCGATCCTTGCCTGGGTCGACTGCCGGCCACAATTCGCGGGTTTCGGCCAGCGGACGCAATTCAAGAATGTCGTCCTGCAGTTGATTGAGCAGGGTTTGCGGCTGGCTTTCGCTGAACAGGTCAATGCGCCCATCAGCGAACGCGGCACGATAACTGCCGGGATCGTCATAGCTGTCGAGCAAGTTGATGTAGTCACGGCCTTGCTTGCCCCAGGCAGCCAGCAGCGGGTGCGCATGCTGATGCAGGGATTGCGCGTCGATCAGACTGGGCATGCCCTGCTTGCGTTGCTGGCGCTTGTACTGGTGACGCAGCAGGTCCTTGTCGGCAACGATATCCGCCCAGTGGTGCCGACAGGGGTTGTGCACACAGAGCAGCACCTGGCTGAAACGGGCCAGGCCGGCCAAGGCTTCCAGCGCCTGGGCAGGCAACGAGGAAATACCGAAGACGATAACCCGGGAAGGGAGCCCTGCAGGTGCCTGCTCAAGGCTGTTGATCCGCTCGATAAAGCGCTGATGCACCCCGGCGCGACTCTGGGCCATGCCTTCCTCGCCGACATCCAGCAACAGCGCACGCCACAACTCGGCTTGCCAGCAATTGGCCGGGGGCAACGGCTTGGCGTCACCGCGGGCAGTGTTCAACACATGTCGTCCGGCTGCCCAGTCCTTGAGCCAATCGGCACGGTAGACCTGGTATTGGTCAAACAGGTCGGCCAGGCGCTCGGCCAGTTGGTAGCGCTTGCGCAGGTCGGTGTCGTCGGTGAGAAAGCGCTGCAGGGGTTCGAAGTGGGGTTTGTCGATAACTTCGGGGAGCAGACGCATCAATCGCCAGGTCAGCGGCGCCTTGTCGAGCAGGGACACTTCCGGGATTTCATCGCGTCCCAGCACACGTCGGTACAACTGCCACATGAAGCTGCCGGGCAGTTGTACTTCGATCGCTGCGGCGATGCCACAACCGCCCTGGTCATCGTCTTCGGGGTCTTCGGCCAGAGCCAGTTTGAGCCATTGGGCAATGCCGTTGCTTTGCACCAGGACAATTTCATTTTCCAGAGGTGCCAGGGGATGCAGGCGCATCCAGCTCACCACCAGGCTGCGCAGTTCGTCCAGGCGATTGCCGTGGACCACCATGAATCCCGGAAGGAGTGGGTTTGCGTGCGGCATTGGACATCCTTGAGGCTGTGCGGACAGAGGGAAACCATATCATGGGCTTGGCCCTTGATGAGGGCAGAACAGGCACCAAAGATTACCGAGCGGAAAAGACAAAACCCCTACCTGCATACGCAGATAGGGGTTTCGGAATTTAATCTTGACGATGACCTACTCTCACA
>NZ_JBWKNR010000009.1:0-256555 GCF_059415665.1 Pseudomonas sp. GW821-FHT10B02
AGCCGAAGTTCGCGAGCCGTAGACTTGGCGAAGCAAGTCGTAGGCCGCGATGCCCCTGGAGGGCACCGTAGCGAAGGGACCCGGAGCGCAGCGTAGGGCCGGATGCAGGAGCAGGCGGCTTTGCCTACTTTCCCCAAGAGGAAAGTAGGCCGCCGTAAAGGCGGAAGGGGCCGGCAGCATCGCCACACAAAATGGATCAACCCACAGCCCCAACATCCAAACCCAAAGAACCCCCCCATGCCGCGCCAATAAGGGGGGGGCGAAAGGAGAGGGTGGTTGGTTAAAAACATAGGGCCAGGACGGGAAGAGAAACCGCATTTCCTGAGGGGCCGGGCGCGCTTTAGCAGACGCTCAAACCACCATCCTAGAGGTTGGAGACATGATTAAACTGACAAAAACCCTGATGGCAGCCGCGTTACTGGCTGCACATGCAGGCGTGCTCCATGCAGCAGTAACCGAGCAGGAAGCCAAGCAACTGGGCAGCACCTTGACACCCCTGGGTGCCGAGATGGCCGGTAACGCCGATGGCACCATCCCTGCCTATACCGGCGGGCTGCTGACCGCGCCTGCAGGCTTCGACAAGACCACGGGCATTCGCCCTGATCCGTTTGCCAACGAAAAACCGCAGTTCAGCATCGATGCCTCGAACGTTGACACCTATGCAGACAAACTGACCGAAGGCACCAAGGCGCTGATCAAGGCCCGGCCGGGTTTCCGCGTTGATGTATATCCGACGCACCGCACCGTCGGCTACCCGCAGTTCGTGCTGGACAACACCCGCAAGAACGCCACCCAGGCACAGCTGACCAACGACGATCAGAACCTGCAGGGTGCGCGCGCCGGCGTGCCGTTCCCGATTCCAAAACGCGGCATCGAGGTGATGTTCAACCACCTGACCCGCTACCAGGGGGTGGGCTACCTCGCGCCCAAGTACGGCGCGTACAACGTCGATGCCGCCGGCAAGCTGGTGGTCTCGACCGAAGGCCGCTGGATGTACGAGATGCCGTACTACGACACCAGCAAGGCCGAGGCGCCAACGATCATTACCCGCGCCCGTGCCAACTACACCGGCCCCGCCCGCCGCGCTGGCGAAGCGGTGATGACCTTTGACAACATCGATACCGAAAAGGGTCGCCGTGCCTATCAGTACCTGCCGGGCCAACGCCGTGTGCGCCTGGCGCCCGATCTGGCCTACGACACGCCGAACGCCAGTACCTCGGGGATGTCCACCGTCGATGACATCTATCTGTTCAATGGCAGGCTTGACCGCTTCGACTGGAAGCTGATCGGCAAGAAGGAGATGTACGTTCCTTACAACACCTATCGCTTCACCTACGCCGAGGATCCGAAGAACGTGTTCGGGCCCAAGTTCATCAACCCGGACCTGGTGCGCTGGGAACGTCACCGCGTGTGGGTGGTGGAAGCGACCCTCAAGGAAGGCAAGCGCCACATCTACTCCAAGCGCACCTTCTACATCGACGAGGACAGCTGGACCGCACTGGCTGTGGATCAGTATGACGGCCGTGGCCAGCTGTGGCGTCCAGGCTTCAGCTACATGACCCAGATGTATGACGTCGGCGCGATCAACAACTCGCCGGGCGGCCACTACGACCTGATCGCCGGCACGTATTACATCAACGTCTGGCCAGGCAAGGGCGGGGTGAAGGTCATGGACAAGCTCAGCCCTGACAACGGCTGGACTTCCGACAGCCTGGCGGGTGCCGGGGTTCGCTGATCTGGCTCTACGCCCATCGCGGCGCAAGGCCGCTCCCACAGACTGAGTGGGAGCGGCCTTGCGCCGCGATGTCGTTCAGGACACCCGGCGCGCCTGATCGGACCAATAGCGTTCCCTTACCTGACGCCGCAGCACCTTGCCGACGGCGCTCAACGGCAGGGCATCGACCAGCTTGACGGATTTCGGCGCCTTGAAACGGCCCAGACGCTCCTTGACCAGGGCAATCAGTTCCTCTTCGCTGACGGACATCCCTGGCTTGAGCACCACTTCGGCATGCACCGCTTCACCCCATTTGTCATCCGGAATACCCACCACCGCCGACAGGGAAACGGCCGGGTGGGCATTGAGCGTGGCTTCCACCTCAACCGCGTAGACATTGAAGCCGCCGGTGATGATCACGTCTTTCTTGCGGTCGACGATGAACACATAACCGGCCTCATCGACATAACCCAGGTCGCCGGACTTCCAGAAGCCGTCGCTGAACTCGGCGGCAGTGCCTTGCGGGTTGTTGTGATAGCCGCTGATCGTGCCGCGCCCACGCAGCCAGATTTCCCCGGTACTGCCGGTCGCAACGCGATTACCCGCTTCATCGACAATCTTCAGTTCGATGCCGGTCACCGGCCGCCCGGCAGAGGCCAGCCGGCCGGTCTCCACGGCGTTCAGATGATCGGCCTTGGTCAGGGTGCAGACCGCCTGGGCACATTCGGTGGCGCCGTAGAGCTGGAAGAAGATGTTGCCGAAACGCTCCTGAGACTGCTTGAGCTTGGCCGGACTCATCGGCGCAGCGCCGTAGAACAGTGTTTGCAGGCTGGACAGATCGGACTCTGAGGCTTGCGGCAGTTCAAGCAACCAGCCCACCAGGGTCGGCACCATCAGCGCGGTGGTGATACGTTCCGCTTCGACGTTACGGCACCAGGCCTTGAGGTCGGCGGCGTTCTGGGTCACGGTGCAACCGCCACGGAACAGCGTCGGCAGCAGCGACAGCCCCGACCCGTGGCTAATCGGCGCGATGTGCAGATAGCGGGTGTTTTCGTTGAAGGCCTGAGCCTGTTCGCTGTCGGCGTACATCGAGTCGCGCGCCGCCAACCAGTTGTCGATGGTGTAGCGGGCACATTTGCTCTTGCCGGTGGTGCCCCCGGTAAAGCGGTAGATCAGGGTGTCCCGGTACACATCGGACTCGACCTCAGGCTCTTCCTCCGAAACGCCGTCGAGCAGCGCCCAGAAGTGCAGGGCAAAGGTGCACTCGGCGGGCGGTGCATCCATGCACACCACGGCGGCACCACTGGCGCGCAGCATGTCGCTGTACTGCGGCAACAGCGCGGTTTCGATGAAAATCACTTTCGGCGCGATGAACGCCACCTGCCAGCGGTGTTCCTCCAGGGAGTCGCGGATGTTGGTATGGGCAATCGCCACTTCGCCCTTGAACGCGGTCCAGGCGTGAAGCAGCGACAGGTTGTCGTTTTCCAGAATGCACAGCGCGGTATCGCCGCGCTGCAGCTTGAAGCGGGTGCGCAGCAGATTGGCGATCTGGTTGGTCAAGCGGTGCAGTTCATCGAAACGATACCGCCGGTTGCGCTCGACGTTGACCAGCGCTTCCTGAGCGGCATAGCGCTGGGCAACCTGGGCCATGACGCGGGAAAAATTCATCTTCATCGCGATCTCCGTTTGTTGTTGTAGTCAGTGGAGAACGCATTCTAGGAAGCACCGCCGGGCACAACCCCTCCCTCCAGGAGAGGGGCGCGCCCGCGCCTACCCGCTTCGAGGGGGCGCAACCGCGGCGCGCAGCCCTAAGGTGACGCAAAGCAGCCACCGTCTCCCGAGGTCAAACGATGATTCCGCGTACCCTTTTCGATCATGAGCATGAAGCGTTCCGCAGCACTGTCCGGCGTTTCCTCGCCGAGCACTGCTCACCCTTCCATGAGCAGTGGGAGGAGGATCACCTGGTGCCGCGCCAGGTGTGGGCGCGTGCCGGTGAGCTGGGCATGCTCAACGCCACCACCCCGGAGGCCTATGGCGGCCTGGGCCTGGACCGGCGCTTTTCCATGATCGCGGTCGAGGAGGTGGCCCGTGCCGGGCTTTCGGGCCTGAGCGGTTTCAATGTCCATGACATTTGTGCCGGTTACCTGATCAACTTCGGCACCGAGGCGCAAAAACAGCAGTGGCTGCCGCAAATGGCCAGCGGTGAAGCCATCGCCGCCGTGGCCATGACCGAACCGGATACCGGATCCGACCTGCAGGCGGTGAAAACCCGCGCGGTGCTGGACGGCGACGACTATGTGATCAACGGTGCCAAGACGTTCATCTCCAACGGCACCAACAGCGACATCATTGTGGTGATTGCCAAGACCGGCAACAGTGGCAAGGGCTCGCGGGACATCTCGCTGATCCTGGTGGAAGCCGACCGGGCGGGCGTCAGCAAGTCGAAACCGTTGCGCAAGGTCGGTTTGCACGCCCAGGACACCACCATGGTGTTTTTCCAGGATGTGCGCGTGCCCAAGGCCAATATCCTTGGTGGCGAGCCGGGCCAGGGTTTTTACCAACTGATGAAGGAGCTGGCTTGGGAGCGCCTGAGCATCGGTATCCTGGCGATTGCCGCGAGCCAAGCGGTACTGGAGCAGACCATTGCCTACACCCGCGAACGCAAGGCATTTGGCAAGCCGATCATCGAGTTCCAGAACTCCCGCTTCAAACTGGCCGAACTCAAGACCGAGATCGTCCTCGGGCAGACCTATGTCGATCGCTGCATGGAGCTGATCCTGCAGCATCAGCTGAACCCGGAGGCGGCCGCGGCGGCCAAACTCTGGTGCACCGAGCTGTATTCGAAGGTGGTCGATCAGTGTGTGCAGCTGCACGGTGGCAACGGTTACATGCTCGAGTATCCGGTGGCGCGCCATTACCTGGACAGCCGGGTCAACCGTATCTACGGTGGCGCCAACGACATCATGCGCGAACTGGTGGCCCGCACGCTCTGAATCCCGCCATCGATTTCGCCAGCCCCCTCACTTGTAGGGGGTGGTTTGTCTCGGTTCCCCGCCACCATCTGTGTCAGGCGGATCCCCGAAGTTGCCGCAAGCCAGGGCGTGGTATCGATACGTGCTGACTTTTGACGGTATTCGGGTGAATATTCCGAAAACGCCAGAACGTGGCCACACCTTGCCGATCGTGCAGTGCCAAAGGCGCTGTCCCGGTGCATTCGGCAGGATCGGAGACCAGTCAGCACATGCATACCGACAAACTGCTCGTTTCGACGAAATTCGCTCCACCGCGCATCGGTACCCAGACGATCGTTCGTGAACGCCTGCTGGAGGACCTGCGCGGCATGTCACAGTGTCGCGTGGGCCTGATTACCGGCAGTCCCGGGTTCGGCAAGACCACGCTGCTGGCCCAGTGGCGGCAAGTGATGATGCGCTCTGGCGCCGAGGTGGCCTGGCTGTCGCTGAGCGCCGATGACAAGCACCTGTCGATCTTCTTCGCTTATTTGCGCGGCGCCTTGCAACGCCTGGGCATCGTGCTGGACAGCGGCATCCCGCTGGAAGGGGCACGCCAGGAGCTGATCGATGAAGTCGTCGCGTCGATTGTCGAAGGCGCCGCCGCGATCAACAAAGAGTTGTTCCTGGTCGTCGACGACTACCAGCATGTGGTGGACCCGCGCGCCCACCAACTCATGCAGAAGTTGCTGGATCACAGCCCCGATAACCTGCACTTCGTCATTTCATCGCGGGTCGGCCCGCCACTGAGCTTCAGTCGCCTGCGCCTGAGCGGGCAGTTGGTGGAGATCGACTGTGCCGCGCTGCCTTTCGACCTGACCGAGTCGCGCCTGTTTCTTGAACAGAGCCTGGCTACGTTAAAGCTCAGCCCGGAGGAACTGCACCAGATCCACGAGCTCACCAGCGGCTGGCCGGCCACCCTGCAACTGGTGATCATCCTCCTGCGCAGCGATCCGGATTCGCGTGGCACGTTGCGCGAAATGGGCTGGCGCTCCGACGACTTGCAGAGCTACCTGGCTGAAAACGTCATGGCCCATTTGCCCGCCGAGCTTGCGACCTTCATGGAAAGCATCAGCATCTGCCGGCGTTTCAATGCCTCGCTGGCGCAAGCGGTGACCGGCAGTGACTCGGCGCAGGCCATGTTGAAGCGCCTGGACGAAGACAATCTGCTGATCTTTCGCGTCGAGGCCGATGACCGCCAGCCCTGGTATCGCTTTCATGCGCTGTTCGGCGACTTCCTCGCCACGCGCCTGGAACGCCGCGACAGCACCTCGCAAACCGAACTGCATTGCCGCGCGGCGCACTGGTTCGCCGAGCGCAAACTGCTCGCCGAAGCGGTACGCCATGCCACCCAGGCCGGCGACCTGGGGTTTGCCGCCGAGGTGATCGAGCGGGCTGCACCGGCGACCTGGAGCCTGGGGCAACTGAGCCCGTTGCTGCGGCTGCTGGACCGCCTGCCGCAAGACATCCTGTTCTCGCGGCCGCGGCTGTTCTTCCTCGGCTGTCTGGCTTATGCCCTGACCGCACGCCCGGCCAAAGCCGAGGCCTGGCTCGAGCAGTTCCGTCACAGCGGTGCGGCCCATCAGGACGACGTTGCCTATCGGCTGCCGCTGGTGCAGGCCACCATCGAGCTACAGCGTGATCGCACCGAGCCGATCATTGATTTGCTGAATGACTTCCAGCCCTTGCCCGATGACTACTCGGTGACCCGCTACGGTGCGCCAGCGTTGCTGGCCATTGCCTACCTGGCGGCGGGAAGGATGGAGGAGGCGATGCGCTGCCTGGATGACAACCCGATTCCTGAATCCGAGCAGGATGCGGAAATGGCTCTGGTTGCCCAGGGCGCGCGGACCCTGTGTTACTTGCAGGAAGGGCGCATCCTTGAGGCCGAGCGCGTTGGCTCGGCACAGCTGGCGCGCGCCGTGTCGGTTCACGGTCATCGGTCCGCCAGTGCCTACCTGGGCGCAGCGACCCTGGCTGAGGTGTATCGCGAGCTGGACAGAACCGATGAAGCGCGGGAAATCCTCGCCAACCGCAGCGGTTTGCTGCAATGGGCCATGCCCGACACCATGCTGCGCGCCACGATCTGCCGTGCGCGCCTGGACCTGCTGCAAGATTGCGCCCCGGTGGCCATGGCGTTTTTGGAACGCCAGGAGCGTCACTTCCGTACCATTGGCCAGGATCGTGCGCTGGTTCACTGCCTGGCCGAGCAAGTGCGGATCGCCTTGCTCGAAAATGACAAGGCACACGCCACCGAGCAAGTCACCAAACTGCAGGCACTGATCGTTCCCTACCAGGGCGCGCAGGGTTTTCAGGCCGACATCGTGGCGATGGCGGCCTTGGCCCGTGCTCGTCTGTTGCTGGCCACCAACTACCCGGACAAAGCCCTGCTCGAACTGGAAACGCTCGATCGCTATGCCAGCCAATACCGCCGTGGGCAGTTGCAGGTCACCGGCCAGCTGTTGACGGCATGCGCCCGAGCCGACCTGCTGCAACCGCAGCAGGCGCAGGAACACTTGCTGGCCGCCTTGTCCCAGGGGCGCCAACTGGGCTTGGTGCGCACCTTCCTGGATGAGGGCGAGGTGCTGCGCAAGCTGCTCTCGACGCTGACCAACCTGTCGCTGACGGCGCCAGACGAAAGCTACCTGACGCTGCTACTGGAGCGTTTCGGTCAAGGCGGTGCAGGGCGCAGCAACGATGCTTCGGCCACTGGCGCGCCGTCGATGCTGACGCCGCGTGAGCTGGCGATCCTGCAATTGATCAGCCAGGCAATGGCCAACAAACGGGTCGCTCTGACCCTGAACATTTCCCTGGAAACAGTGAAGTGGAACCTCAAGAACATCTACGCCAAGCTTGGCGTCTCCAGCCGCTATGACGCCGTGTCCTGGGCGCGCAAGAACGGCTTGATCGAGTAGGCACGAATCACCCGTGCAGGACGGCTGGGGACGTTGCGTGGACGTACCCATCGCCGCCTGCACGGGTGTTTCGCCGGCCTAGCCTAGGCGCCTTGACCGCTGCTCGCCCAACCCCGGTCGGGGGGGCATCCAGGTGATACTCAACGCTCTCGCAAATCCCCCCCGCTGTGAGGGGGCGGGTCACCGAACGCTCCTCCTATGATCGATTCAGCGCCACCTGCAAGGGCGGCAGAACGATGAGCCGAGGAGAGAACCTTCAATGATTCCGCGTAGCCTGTTTGATCATGAGCACGAGGAGTTTCGCAACAGCGTGCGGCGCTTCCTCGCGCAGGAATGTGCCCCCTGCCAGGAGCAGTGGGAAGCCGATCATCGCGTACCCCCTGAGATCTGGGCCCGCGCCGGCGAGCTGGGCATGCTCAACGCGACCACACCGGCGGCCTATGGCGGGTTGGAGCTGGATCGGCGTTTCTCGATGGTCGCCACTGAAGAGATCTACCGCGCCGGCCTTGCGTCCGGACTGATCGGCTTCGGTGTGCATGACATCGTTGCCGGCTACCTGGTGAATTTCGGCAGCGAAGCGCAAAAGCACCAGTGGCTGCCGAGGATGGCAGCAGGCCAGGCCATCGGTGCGGTGGCGATGACCGAACCGGATACCGGTTCCGACCTGCAGGCGGTCAAGACCCGGGCGGTACTGGATGGCGATGAGTATGTCATCAACGGTGCCAAGACCTTCATCTCCAACGGCAGCAACTGCGACATCGTCGTGGTGGTGGCCAAGACCGGCAACACCGGCAAGGGCGCCCAGGACACTTCGCTGATTCTGGTCGAGGCCGATCGTGCCGGTTTCAGCCGCTCGCAACCGTTGCGCAAAGTGGGCCTGCATGCGCAGGACACCACCATGCTGTTCTTCGAAGACGTGCGCGTGCCCAAGGAGAACCTGCTCGGTGGCGTGCCCGGTCAGGGCTTCTTCCAGTTGATGAAGGAACTGGCCTGGGAGCGCTTGTCCATCGCCATCAGCAGTGTTGCCGGTGCCCTGGCGGTACTGGAAAGCACCCTGGAGTACACCAAGGGCCGCAACGTGTTTGGCAAACCCATTTTTGCCTTCCAGAACACCCGCTTCAAATTGGCCGACCTGAAAATGCAACTGGCGGTATCGCAGAACTACGTCGACCGCTGCATGGAGCAGTGCCTGGCCGGCACCCTCAGCCCTGAAGCGGCCGCAGCGGCCAAATTGTGGTGCTCGGACCTCTACACCAAGGTGGTGGACGAGTGCGTGCAGTTGCACGGCGGCAACGGCTACATGCTCGAGTACCCGGTAGCCCGTCATTACCTCGATCACCGCGTGCTGCGCATCGCCGGTGGCGCCAACGACATCATGAAAGATCTGGTCGGACGCACACTCTGAGCCGGGCCGCTGAGGACTACCCAATGCAATACCTGATCCCCCGTACACTGTTCAGCACCGAACACGACGAGTTCCGCCGCGCCTGCCGCCGCTTCATGGAAGAGCAAGTCGCGCCTTTCCACGCTCAGTGGGAGAAGGACAAGTGCGTCCCCCGTGACGTGTGGCGCAAGGCCGGTGAGCTGGGCATGTTGCTGCCCTCAATGCCGGAAGAATATGGCGGCCCGGGTGCCGACCGCCTGTTCGATATGGTCTTCGCCGAAGAGTTCATGCGTGTCGGCGCCACCGGCCTGATCGGCTTCGGCGTGCATGGCCTGGTGGCGTTCTACATCCTCAACTACGGCACCGAGGCGCAAAAGCAGGCCTGGTTGCCGAAGATGATTGCCGGTGAGGCGGTGGGCGCCATCGCCATGACCGAGCCGAACACTGGCTCGGACCTGCAAGCGGTGCGCACCCGCGCCACGCTGGAGGGTGACCAGCTGATCCTCAACGGTTCCAAGACCTTCATCTCCAATGGCGCCTCCTGCGACCTCGCCGTGGTGGTGTGCAAGACCGGCAATAGCGGAACCGCCAAGGACATCTCGCTGGTCATCGTCGAGAAAGAACGCGCCGGTTTCAGCCGTTCGCAACCGCTGGAAAAGATCGGCCTGCACGCCCAGGACACCAGCATGCTGTTTTTCGACGATTGCCGCGTGCCTGCCGAGAACGTGCTCGGTGGCGAGCAAGGGCAGGGCTTCTACCAGCTGATGCACGACCTGGCGTGGGAACGAATCATCGGCGCCGTGGGCTTCCAGGCCCAGGCCGAAGCCGCGCTGGAACACACCCTCGACTACACCCGCACGCGCATCGTGTTCGGCAAGCCGGTGCTCGACTTTCAGAATTCGCGTTTCACCCTGGCGCAACTCAAGACCGAAATCCAGATCGGCCGTTCCTGGGTCGACAGCTGCATGGAGCTTTTACTGCGCGGTGAGCTGAGCGCAGAGACCGCAGCGGTGGCCAAGTACTGGACCGCCGAGCTCAGCAGCCGGGTGGTCGATGCCTGCCTGCAACTGCATGGCGGCAACGGCTACATGACCGAATACCCGATCGCCAGGCTGTACCTGGACACCCGCGGTAACCGCATCTGGGGCGGCACCAACGAAATCATGAAGGAAATCATCGCTCGCACCTTGTGAGCGCGATAACAATAGGAGTGCACACGTGTCTGAAGAAATCCGTTTTGACGGCAAAGTCGCAATCGTCACTGGCGCTGGCAACGGTCTGGGCCGCGCCCACGCCTTGCTGCTGGGTTCGCGCGGCGCCAAGGTAGTAGTCAATGACCTTGGGGTCAGCACCGATGGCCGCGGCAGCTCAAGCGCAGCGGCCGACGCCGTGGTCGCTGAAATTCGTGCCATGGGTGGCGAAGCGGTTGCCGACCATCATTCGGTGACCGAGGGCGAGAAAATCGTCGCCACCGCGCTGGAGGCATTCGGCACTGTCGATATCCTCATCAACAACGCCGGCATCCTGCGCGACACCTCGTTCCACAAAATGACCGAAGAGCAGTGGGACCTGATCCAGGACGTCCACGTCAAAGGCGCGTTCCGCCTGACTCACGCGGTATGGCCGATCATGCGCGACAAGGGCTACGGCCGCATCGTCATGACCGCCTCCGGTGCCGGTATCTTCGGCAACTTTGGCCAGTGCAACTATTCCACCGCCAAGTCCGGGCTGATCGGTTTTGCCAACTCGCTGGCCATCGAAGGCGCGAGCAAGAACATCCGCGTCAACACCATTGCGCCGATTGCTGCCTCGCGCATGGTGATCGCCAGCGGACTGTTCCCGGAGGAGCTGCACGACAAGCTGAAAGTGGAAGACGTTGCGCCATTGGTGGGCTGGCTGTGCAGCGAGCAGTGCCAGGACAGCGGCGGGCTGTTCGAAGTTGGCGGTGGCTTCCATGCCAAGTATCGCTGGGAACGTTCCCAGGGCCGGTTCCTGCACAGCAACACCCTGAGCCCGGAGCTGGTGCGCGACAACTGGGAACGCATCACCCGTTTCGACGAGCACAGCGTGTATCACGCCAACGGCGGCGAAAGCTTCAAAGAGTTTTTTGCCCGCATGGAGTCCCCGGCCAAAGGCGGCAACGCCTTCGTCGATATGGAAGTGGCAGCCAATGCGGTGTCCTACCTGGAAACCGAGTACGACCAGAACGATGCCGCGCTGTATGCGCTCGCCGTTGGTGCGGCCAAGGACCCACTGGACCGTACCGAGCTGCTCTACGTCAACGAGTTCGCCGGCGACGATTTCCGCGTGCTACCGACCATGGCCGTGCTGCCTGCCACCGAAGTGTTCCTGCGTGCGGCCAAGTCCGGCGAGCCACAGCTCGAAGGCCTGAACCTGCCGTTCGCCAAGGGCCTGCATGGCGAGCAGTACACCGTGATGTACCGTCCGCTGCCGCCCAAGGCCAAGCTCAAGCACACCATGCGCCTGAAAGCCGCCATCGACAAAGGCAAGAGCTCGGTCAGCATCCTCGCCATCGAGACCACCGACGAGCACGGCACGCCGCTGTTCTACAACGAGGTCACCGGCTTCTACCCGGGGGTTCCGGGGGCCGGGCTGGAGCGTGTCGCCAGTGAAGAGATCAACGTCGCGCCGGACCGCGCACCCGACGCCGTCCTGGCCGATGCCACCGAGGTCAACCAGGCGCTGCTGTATCGCCTGTGCGGCGACTGGAACCCGATGCACGTCGACCCGGACTATGCCGCCAAGGCCGGTTACGAGAAGCCGTTCCTGCATGGCCTGTGCACCTTCGGCTATCTGGGCCGTCATGTGATCAAGGCGTTCTGCGACAACGATTCGCGTCTGTTCAAGAGCGTGCGCGCGCGTTTCGCCTCGATCGTGATGCCCGGTGACACCCTGGAAACGCGCATGTGGCGTGAGTCTGCTACGCGCATCATCGTTGAGATGCGTGCGGTGGAGCGAGACGTCCTGGTGCTGAAAAATGGTGCGGTCGAACTGTTCGAGTCCGTGCCGGCCTGACTCATGGCCACCTGCCGCTAGCCTGGACCGGTAGCGGCAGCTTTGTATTTCAGGAGAGCACGATGCAACGTTGCGTCAATGTGATTGGCGTAGGTATGTCCCCCTTCAGCTCGGCGGCATTGAGCCCGGACATAGTGGCCTTGATTGGCCATACGGCGCGTCAGGCGCTGGTCGATGCCGGGGTGCCTGCCAGCAGCCTTACCTCGGTTTATGCCGCTGCGGATGTTCACCACGCTGCCGCATTGCAGCGTGGCCTCGAGCAGGTCGGGGTGGGGCGGGTGCCATTGCGCCACGTTGGGCAGGGAAGCGACTTGTTCTCTGAGGCTTGCCAGGCCATCGCGCAGGGGCAGGCTGAAAGTATTCTGGTGTTGGGCGTCCAAAGTGCCCCCACCGTTTTTGCCGACATGAGCGGCATGCTCGAACGCCTGGGCAGTACGGCGCGAGAGTATATGGCACGCTATCAGGCACGGCGGGAAACCTTTGCGATGATCGCCGTCAAAGCCCGTCAACATGCGGCGCTCAATCCCCTGGCGGCTTTCAGGCAGACCCTGAGCCTGGATCAGGTACTGGGGGCGAGCATGCTTGCCGAACCACTCACTCAGCCCCAATTTGCCTGGCCCGTTGCGGGCGCGGCGGCGCTGCTGCTGTGCTCCAGCGAGTTCGCCAGCCGCTACTGCAACGGCCCGGTGATCCGCACCCTGGCCCAGGCCAGCGTTGCACCCGTGCAGGTGGCCGGTGCCACGCTGGGATCGACGTTTGCCGAAGTTGGCTACGACATCAACGTGGCTGCTGCCCGCGAGCTGTATGAACAAGCGGGTAGGGGGCCACAGGAAGTGGAAGTGTGCGAACTGCATGACGGCAGCACCCTTAACGAGTTACTGCTGTACGAAGCGCTGGGCTTCTGCCTGGAGGGCAGCGCCGAGAAACTGGTCGAGGAAGGTGACAATACCTACGGTGGCAACCTGGTCGTCAATCCCAGTGGTGGCCTGTTGTCGCTCGGTCAGGCGCAATCGCTCAGTGCTCTGGCACAATGCATCGAATTGACCCAGCAGTTGCGTGGCAGCGCCGGCCGGCGTCAGGTCGCCAACGCCCGCATTGCCCTGCAGCACCACGTCGGCGCTACGGGGACGGTGATCACCACACTTTATCAGCGCAGTTGAAGCATTGCGCCAACGCGCATCAGGACCGGCTCGAAACAGAACAATTTCAATAGGTGGAACACCACCCTTCAGACGCAGGATCTGCCATGAACAACAACAATAATCAGACTACGCTGTTGCATCGTTTCCTCCACTGGGAGAGCAGTACCCCCGATACGATCTACCTGACCCAACCCCTGGCGGATGGCAGTGTGCAGGAATACAGCTGGCGCGAAGTCGGCGACCAGGCGCGGCGCATGGCCGCGCACCTGCGTTCGCTCGATTTGCCGGGCAAGTCCTCGATCGGCCTGTTCGCGAAAAACACCGCCCACTGGATCATCGCCGACCTGGCGATCTGGATGGCCGGGCACGTCAGTGTGCCGCTGTACACCACCGCCAATGCCGACACCGTGCGCTATGTGCTGGAGCACGCCGAGGTGCGCCTGCTGTTCGTCGGCCGCCTGGAAGGTGAGGCGGCCGGATGGGATGCGGTGTGCGCCTCGATCCCGGACAGCTTGCCGTTGATTGACCTGCCGATGTCCAGTTGTGGCAAAGGCACGTCTTGGCAACACATCATCGCCACGACCGGGCCATTGCAATCGGTGCACCTGCCGGCACCCGAAGAACTGGCCACGATCATCTACACCTCCGGCAGCACCGGCGATCCCAAGGGCGTAATGCACAGCTTCGCCGCCATGTATGCCGCGCCGGCAGTGACCGGCTGCATGTACGCCAACGGTCAGGGCACCAGCAGCAGTGACCGGCTGCTGTCGTACCTGCCGCTGGCGCATACCGCCGAGCGCGCGGTGGTGGAGGCGGTATCGTTGTTCAGCGGTTGCCGGGTGTTCTTCAGCCTGGGCCTGGAAACCTTCAGTGAAGACCTGCGCCGGGCACGGCCGACGATCTTTTTGTCGATGCCGCGCTTGTGGACCAAGTTCTACCAGGGCATCAACGAACGCATCGACCCGGCCACCCAGGCGGCCGTGTTCGCCAACCCGGTGGAAGGCAAGCTGATGAAGGCGCAGATTCTCTCGGCGCTAGGGCTTGACCAGGTGCATACCGGGCTCTCCGGTTCGGCGCCATTGCCGGTCAAGGTGATGGAGTGGTACCGCCAGCTGGGGCTTGAATTGCTGGAAGGTTATGGCATGTCGGAGAACTTCGGCACCTCGCACTTCAGCCTGCCGGGGCAGGTGCGCGTTGGTTATGTGGGGGCGGTGATTCCGGGGGTCGAGTGCCGTATCGGGGCGGACAACGAAATCCTGGTGAAGAGCCCGGCGCAGATGCTCGGCTACTACAAACTGCCTGAACTGACGGCCCAGAGCTACACCGAAGATGGCCTGTTCCGCACCGGTGACCGGGGCGAGCTGGACGAACAAGGGCGCCTGCGCATCACCGGGCGGGTCAAGGAATTGTTCAAGACCGCCAAGGGTAAATACGTTGCACCGGTGCCTATCGAGGCCAAGCTGGGTAACCATCCGCGGGTCGAGGCGTCGTGCGTTACCGGTGTCGGGCTGGCGCAGCCGCTGGCGTTGCTTAACGTGTCTGCCGAGACCCGTGCAGCCCTGGCCAGCGCCGAAGGGCGTGACAAGGTTGCCACCGAGCTTGAGGTGTTCCTGGCAGAGGTCAACGCCCAGTTCGAGGCACACGAACAACTGGCGTGTCTGGTTGTGGTCAGAGAGCCGTGGACCATTGGCAATGCACTGCTGACGCCGACCTTGAAGATCCGCCGTAGCCAGATTGAAGAGCGTTATCACAACCAGATCGAAGGGTGGGGGGGGGGGCGTTGCACGGTTGTGTTTGAGTAAGCACGGTAATCGCGTTAATCCTGGCCGGTCCTTGTGACCGGCTTTTTCAATTGCCTATCGTGACTCTGGATTGCAGCGCTCCGGGTACCGGCGAACGCACTGGTGCCAAGCCAGCACCACAAGTTTTCCGCATCCTGCACAGCGCCGTCTACACGCAGCTCTTGCGACTGAAGCACCTCCCTGGGTGTGCGGTCGCCCGTCCACACCTCGGTCAATGCCCGCACGCTGGAGTCCACCACGAGCGTGAGTTCGCGTCCGGGGTCGTCGCGGCACAGATCTGCCACACCATGTTCGACCACAAGCCACCACTCTTGCTCGCCGGAACGCGCGTCGCGAAACCTGAAGTGAATGACCACCGAGCGGGGCGGGAACATCTCGATGCGCGCGAACCGGCGCACGTCCCACATGAGCAGGCCCGCGTCGAGTTCGCTATCGCGAAGGCGACTGCCTATCCAGCGCGCGCCCCAATGGCCTAGCGCCATTATGATGGGGCGCAACTCTTCGCCGGCCTCGGTCAGGCTGTACTCCCAGACTTTGCCTGTGGCTGTGCGATGTACGACACCGATTTCTTCCAGGTGGCGCAGCCGCTGTGCCAGCAAGCTGGTGGACATCCGTGGCACGCCGCGGTGCAGTTCATTGAAGCGCTTACTGCCGCAGAGCAGCTCGCGCACGACCAACGGCGTCCAGCGCTCGCACAGGGCTTCAGCGCCGCGCGCGACCGTGCAGAACTGACCATAGCCTTCATCCATCGCCTGTACTCCGCAACTACAACGCTTCAGATTCTGAACTAGCCTTGCGACTTCGCCGCGCGCACGCTGAAACCTCCGAAAGCCACCGCCTCAGGAGAACGCCATGACCACGATAGCCATCATTCAGCGGCCACCCGTGCTGCTCGATCGCAGCGCGACGATCGCCAGGGCTGTGCAATCGGTCGCCGAGGCCGCGGCGGCCGGCGCCGCGCTGATCGTTTTGCCCGAATCGTTCATTCCAGGTTATCCGTCGTGGATCTGGCGGCTGGCGGCGGGAAAAGACGGGGCGGTAATCGGCCAGTTGCACACGCGTCTGCTGGCCAACGCCGTTGATATCGCAAACGGTGACCTCAACGAACTGTGCGAGGCCGCCAGCGCTCACGCCGTGACAATCGTATGCGGTATCAATGAATGCGAGCGGCGTAATGGCGGCGGCACGCTCTACAACAGCGTAGTCGTTATCGGTGCGAACGGCGAAGTGCTCAACCGGCATCGCAAGCTGATGCCAACCAACCCCGAACGCATGGTCCATGGTTTCGGTGATGCGTCCGGGTTGCGTACGGTCGATACCCCCGTCGGGCGCATTGGTACGCTCATCTGCTGGGAAAACTACATGCCGCTGGCACGCTATTCTCTGTATGCCCAAGGGGTGGAAATTTACGTTGCCCCCACCTACGACACGGGCGATGGCTGGATCAGCACGATGCGCCACATTGCCCTTGAAGGCCGCTGTTGGGTACTCGGCAGTGGCACCTCGCTGCGCGGCAGCGACATTCCCGATGACTTTCCGGCTCGCCTGCAACTGTTTCCCGATCCGCAAGAGTGGATCAACGACGGCGACTCGGTGGTGGTCAACCCTCAAGGGCGGATCGTGGCCGGTCCATTACACCGAGAGGCAGGCATTCTGTATGCAGACATCGACGTGTCACTCGTGGCGCCGGCGCGGCGGGCGCTTGACGTCACCGGGCACTATGCGCGCCCTGACATCTTCGAGTTGCAGGTGCGGCGCACGCCGGCGACGCCGGTGAGTTTCATCGACGGATGAAGCTAACCTGATTTCAGGCGATCCATTCCAGCTTCGGCGATGTGTGTCACACCTGATAAAGGAGTCGTTCCATGAGCACTCAAAGGTCTTACAAAGGCAGTTGTTTTTGCGGCGCAGTCGAGTTCACCGTCAGCGGTGAGCCAGCGGCAATGGGCTATTGCCATTGCGAGTCGTGTCGACATTGGTCAGCAGCACCGGTCAATGCCTTCACGCTGTGGAAACCCGAGGCGCTGCAAGTCACTCGGGGGGCTGAGAACATTGGCAGCTACAACAAGACACCGCAGAGTTTTCGCAAATGGTGCAAGCTTTGCGGCGGGCATATTTTCACCGAACACCCGGGGATGGGGCTCATCGACGTGTATGCCGCAGTCATCCCGGATCTGGCGTATTCGCCAGAGGTTCATGTCCACTATCAGGAGACCAGGCTGCGCATTAAAGACGGGTTGCCCAAGCTGAAGGATGTCCCTGGTGAGTTAGGGGGATCGGGCGTCAGCGTGGACGAATAGCGCCAGTACGGTAGCGTTCGGCGCTCCAACGTATGGGCACCGACAAAGCGTTGTAAGCCCTAGGGGGCTTGCCTGCTATTTACCGTGATTTTTGGGCGATTCTGAAATCGGCATCGAAGATTCATCCGCGATTCGCTTGACCAGCGCAGCATGACCGCTGGCATCGTCGCCGCGGGAAATGACCTGGATGACTGCCATGCGATCGCCGGAGCCTGCGATAAAGGTGCTGTTCAACGTTTTGCCGCCGCCCAGGGTCGCCGTACTGTCGACTTGTCGCACACCCAGGCCGTTGCGGTTAAGGCGTGACTCGCCGGTTTGTCGAAAGTCCGGCAGCCCGGCGCTCTGGCGGTCGACGAAACCACTGACGGCGCCGTCGAGGAAGGCATCGTCGTTGTCGCCGGGGCGAGACGCTTCGGGGAGCGGTTTCTCGACCACCATGACCACGCGCTTTTCCTGCGCATTGGCATACAGGGTACCCACGGCGTCGGCGCCTTCGCTGCTCTGTTCATCGGCGCTCAGAGGGCTGGCGTTGAAGCCTGCCGGCAGGTTGAAGCTGAACTTGCCGCCGAGCACCGCGACGTTTACTTCAGGTGTCGGCTTGGTGCTGGGTTTGCCGGCGGCATGCAGATTCGACAGACCCAACAGGCCGACGACGGCCAGGGTCAGCGTCAGGGTTCTTGTGTTGAAAATCGACATACGGCCTCTCATGGGGCAGGGGGCATGGCAGGGTGGTTATGCTCACATAAACCTGCCTGCTCGTTAAGCCCCGGGTTTCCCGTCGGCCAGACGGTCATGGCGGATCGCCTTGAGGGGGCTATCGTTGCTTGTCTGGGCAACGACTACCGACCGAGGGCGGAGCCATGAACACCAGTGATCTACTCGAACAGTTACTGCGGGCCGGGCAGGGCTCGCAAGCGCAACAAGGGAGCGGCGGCATGTCATCGCAAGACGGCCTGGGCGGTTTGGGCGGCTTGCTGGGCGGTTTGCTTGGCGGCGGCAGTGCGACAGGTGGCGGTGCTGGCCTGGGTGGTTTACTCGGCGGCCTGTTGGGTGGCGGTGGTGGCGGCAACACTGGCGGCTATACCCAGGGGCGCTCCGCGGGTGGCACCAATTACGCGGCCCTGGCGTCGTTGGGCATGATGGCGTTCCAGGCCTATCAAAGCTGGCAGCGCAGCCAGGCGACCGCCCCGCAACAGGCGGTGCGTACTGTCGATCAATTGTCCGGCCCCGAGGCCGAGGATCACAGCCATGCCATCTTGCGCGCGCTGATTGCGGCAGCCAAGGCTGACGGTCGCATCGACAAGCAAGAAGAACAGTTGATCTACGCTGAAATCAAACGTCAAACCAGCGACCCGCAACTGCAGCAATGGCTGGATGAGGAAGTCAGCAAGCCACTCGATGCTGCCGAGGTGGCTCAGTCGGCCCAGGACCCGGGCATGGCGGCGGAAGTGTACCTGGCCAGCGTGATGCTGGTGGATGACCAGCAGGACGCAGAGCGGGCCTACCTTGACGAATTGGCCGGCGCACTGCAACTCGATCCGGCATTGCAGGCGCACCTGGAACAGCAGGCCAAGGGAGTCGCCTGACCGGGCGGAGATGCCTGCGCTCTTCATCTATCTGAAACCAGCGCAGGCAAGGCCCGGGAGATTGCCTGCACTCTCATCCCGCCGCCGATTGGCCTGCGTGCATCGAGCGACGCAACAACGCTGCCGTTGCCGAGCGCGCTTCGACTTCGTCCAGCAACGCCTCGACCAGTGCGAGGCTCATCTCCAGCGATTGCTCGGTAGCCCAAAGCAAACCGCGCACCTCGGCATTGACCATTTCACAGGCGTGGGCGTTGGTCTGGTAGGCGCTTTTGAGCAGGACGGAGGCGTGGATCAGGGCGCTTTCGGACGAGACACCGGCACGGACGTCTGAAGACTGCGTTGCTAAATAAAATCTGTCGGCGCTTGGTTGATCAGCAGAGCAAAAATTTGCGTAGAAACGCGATTTTCGTCCCGATCCTTACAGTCAAACTTGCGCTTAGGTCCCATTTTGTGTCCGGGGCCGAGCGGACAATTGCGAGCGAGGCGTCAAGATAGCCAAGGCAATCGCCACGATGAAGAGTGCCGGTACGTCACCTGCCAAGTGCCCCATTTGCCCCGGCTGGGTGACCGCCTGGACGGCCATGATTCCTCCGTGCACGGCGCTAGACCACATGGCGAACCAGATTAGGCTCAGATTGGCTAATGGATCACGTGCGGCCAGGATCAAGAACACGCCAAGTGTTGCGTAGATGCCAACGATCATCATCGGGTAGTCCGAGTGACCGACGTGCCAGGCCCAGCCAGACGGCCAGAACAGCATAAGTGGGTAGAGAGCAAGGCACGCGAGGCCAGCCAAAACCAGAACGACGCGCAAATACCTGAGGCGGTCGACTACAGTCATGGCGGACTCCTACCCCAAGTGGGGTGATAAGGCCTTCAAGGGCTTGGTGGGTAACATTCCTTGTTCTGTCGTCTATCCCTGACTAGGCCGGGCATTCTGACAGTCGGGTAATCGCTGAAGGGGTTTATACACCGTGGACGGAAAGCCCAATCTGCTCAATCAGTTCCAGCAGTAGACCAAGCATAGCTACTCATTTGCTATCGCTGCGTCCATCGGCTGCTACTGACCGATAGCTGCCTATTGCGACGGGCATCTATGGGGCGGATATATGCCTGTCGCCAGCGGCGAGTTGAGGTCGCTTCTGGCCAATATAGAGTGGCGAAAAAAAAGCCTGGAGCCAGAAGTTCAGGTGTTCCTTGCCAGGCTCTGTACGAGATCCCCAGAAACCCAATCGTCACCTCACCCCTCAAACGCTGAAATTATGCGGCCTAAGTCGAAGTGCCATTTCTTGGTCCATTTTGCAGGTGATTATGGTTACCATCACGCTCGCTGTCGGAGCGTATCCGGCATCGTAATATCACCACGCTTCGAGCCATCGATCTCGAGTAACAGTAGCGGCTCAGCCAGGTGGCATTGAACGCCCGTCATTCCGGGCAGCATTCACAGAGACAGTATCCAGGGAACATAAAGGACATGCTGCAAAACGAAACTTTCAACCGGGTCGGAACCAACCATCAGATTTCGGCCAACGTCTACAATCTCATCCTCGGTGCAGTGCTGCTGTGGGGCTTTGCCGTCAACTGGTATCTGGTAACCACTGTGCCGGCCGACATTATTAAGGCCATCCCCATGCTGCTCTTCTTGGCCGGTTACATGATCACTACGCTGACGGGTGTCGCCATCATATTCAAGTCTGAGAAACCGCTGTACAGCTTTCTCGGCTACAACCTGATCGTGGTTCCGATAGGCTTGCTGCTGGTCATTGTGCTCCCGGACTATTCGCATCAAAACATCATTAAAGCCGTGCAAACGACCGCCTTGCTGACCGTGGGCATGATGCTGCTGGGTACTGCGTTTCCCGGCTTCTTCAAACGCATTGAAGCGTCGCTGTTTATCGCCCTGGTGGTTGCGATAGTCGTCGAGTTGGGGCAAGCCTGGTTGTTCGGCACCCGTCTGGCGGCGATGGATTGGATCGTTGCAGCGATCTTCTGTGGCTATATCGGGGTGGACTGGGGACGTGCGAACCAGATCGAGCGTAGCGTGGACAATGCGATCGACAGCGCCGCATCGCTGTATCTGGACATCATCAATCTGTTCCTGCGGATCTTGCGGATCATGTCCAGGAAGTGAGTTGCGCAGCTGCTACGGCACAAAATCCCGGCCAGCGTGACTCAGGCCGTTTCGAATCACTGGCCGCTCACGCGGGGAATTGGGTTATCCAGTGCCTGGCAATGTCTTCACGCCGGCAGATCCACACCGCGTCGTGGCCTTGCACGTAATCGAGAAAGCGTGCCAGCGCCATCGCACGACCAGGATGGCCACTGATCCGCCCATGCAGACCGACGCTCATCATCTTCGGCTGTTGCGCGCCCTCCTGCCACAGCAGGTCGAAAGCATCCTTGAGCAGCCGGTAGAAGTCTTCACCGCAGGCAAAACCGTTCGGCAGCAGATAGCGGGCGTCGTTGTTGACCAGCGTGTAAGGGATCACCAGGTGGGCGGGCGAGCCTGGGAGCCAATAGGGCAGGTCATCGTTGTAGGCGTCCGAGCTATAGAGAAACCCGCCTTCCTCACGCAACAGGCGGCGGGTGTTCTGGCTGACCCTTCCGGTGTACCAACCTACCGGGCGTTTACCGCAGTTCTGCTCGATCACGTCGAGGGTGAGGCGGATATGGCGCCGCTCCTGGTCTTCAGGTATGTCGCGATAGTCCAGCCAACGGTAGCCATGCCCGGCAATCTCATGCCCGGCAGCGCAGAGCGCATGGCCAATCGCCGGGGTGAGTTCCAGTGCTCGACCGACAGCGAAGGCGGTCAGCGGCAATCCTCGGACGCTAAACAGCTCCAGAATGCGCCACACACCAGCGCGCGATCCATATTCGTACATGCCCTCGACGCTCAAGTCCGCTTCCCCCACCCGCGGCGGGCGGCCCGGTAGCTCATGAAGCCAGGCCTCCGACTGTGCATCGCCATTGGCAATGCATGATTCCGCGCCTTCTTCGATGTTGAGTACGAACTGGACCGCGACGCGCGCTTCACCAGGCCATCGCGGGTGGGGAGGGCAGCCGCCATAACCGATGAGGTCGCGAGCGGACATCAGCCCAGCTCGAAGGTCGTGACGCCGAACACCCGTTCGTGCGCGATCGCCGGAGGAGGGCCGAGGTACATGCGTGCGCAGCCGAAAACCTCGCTCATGCCCTGTTGGCGCACGAGCGCCATCGCGGCGGGATTATTCTCCGGGGCATCGAGAAACAGCGGGCCACCCTCGGCAAATTCCGCCAGGCGCGCGTAAAGGGCATTGGCTGCCAGGGCGTCATCGGCGAACAAGGGGCCGATCTTGTAGCCTTCCCGGCAGCGCCTTACTACACCGTAGCCGCTTAGCCTGCTCGCGCGCTGGCAACCCACGGCGAGTGCGTCGGCCTGGGCTATCCACCCGCTCAGGAAGGTTTCACGCGCGGCGGGGAAGCAGGTGCGGTCGTAATCGACAACCTCATCGAACGGGAAGCTGGCCAATGGGACGATGTCCTGATCGTCTACCTGTGCGGGCGCCGGGCGCTCGGTGATCCCGGCACGAAAACGCATGTTGCGATGGGAGAAGACGAAACCACCCTTGACGTAGTAGTCCTGCATTGTGAAGACACCGTCCATGCCGATGCTCGAGCCGGGGCGGAGGCGGGCGAGGAGCCGCTCGCGGCGTGCGTGCCAGAGGGTATTGCCCAGACCTTGACCGCGATATTCAGGCCGGACGATGAAAAAACCCATGAAACCGAATTCGCCGTTGTAGGAGGTGATGGCGCCGCCGCCGATCAACTCGTCACCGCGGGACGCCGCGATGAAGGCGGCAGGGTCCGTAGCCCAGAACAACTCGGCATCGTGAAGGCCGGGATTCCACCCCTCACGGGCAGCCCAATCGACGAGCTCGTCCAGCTCGGGACGGGTCATGTTGCGTATGACCAGCTGATTCGACACCGCGAGGCTCTCCTCAGTTGCTAGGGTCTGTACGAAATATCGCCGAGCGGCGCTCAGGCAAGGCGAAAACAGGCGAGGAAGCGGAGTTTACGTGTTGTAAATGAGCATTCCGAGCCTGTTTTCAACGCAGCATGAGCGTCGCGCAGGCATATTTCGTACAGAGCCTAATCAAGCATGTGGTCCATCACCACTCTTAACCCTTTCGGTATAGCTTCAATCCGAGTAGTGATCCAGGCCGTCACGTCACCTTGCTCCAACAATAAATTTGTCCCCTTTGCTCGTGAACCTTGTGATGAGGAACGCAGTCTTAGCCGAGCCCTTTTTTCGGCATTACCGCCGTCATCCCATCAGAGCTGTTCACCCCATGCGCCAAGCCGTCCGCTGCTCCCGCTTTGTCTCGCTCTGCCTGATTCCTTTGTTCCCCCTGTTCGCCAGCCCCGCCCATGCCAGCGCGGAAAGGCAACTGGTGGAGGCCATCAACGACTACCGCGCCGAGCCCCAGCGCTGCGAGAGACGTGTGGTTCGGGTCTCGACGCCGCTGGTGTTGAAGTCGAACCTGGCGTTGCCGGTCGGCTATGGCGGCGCCTTGCGGGAAAGGTTGAAGGCTGCCGGCTATCAGGCGGTGGCGGTGCGCAGCATCCGTCTGGTCGGCGCGCAAGACGCCGAGGAGGCCTTTGACATGCTCCAGAGCGACTACTGCACAGCCCTGCTCGATACTCAATTTGCCGATATCGGCGTCAGCCGCGCCCGGAACGAGTGGCGGGTGGTGCTGGCGCGGCCCTTGCTCGATGCTCAGCTCGGCGATGGGCGATCCGCGAGCAAAGCGTTGCTGGCACAGGTCAACGCAGCACGGGCGAAGCCGCGCCTGTGTGGTCGCCAGCGCTTCGCTGCGGCACGCCCGTTGAGCTGGAATACCGCCCTGGGGGCGGCGGCGCAGAAACACAGCCGGACGATGGCCAACAGCAATTACTTCGCGCACCGTGACCCCGACGGAGATATGCCGGCAGACCGGGCAAGGGACGCCGGCTACCGTGGCCGTCAGATCGGCGAGAACATCGCCGCCGGACAGGGCTCCGCGAGCAAGGCGATGGCCGGCTGGCTGGCCAGCCCCGGGCATTGCGCCAATCTGATGAATCCGATGTTTACCCAGGTGGGGGCGGCCTATGCCGCGAACTCGCGCAGCGATGAGGGCGTGTATTGGACGATGCTGTTCGGCGCGCCTTGAGAGGCGCTAGCCCGTACGTCAACGCAAGTTCCAAGGCCGGTTACAAGGGGTGGTACAAGGGGTATAACTACCAGAACAAAAGGCGGGTCACCCACAATAGGATAGGCCCTCCAAAGGCAGCGACCGGGCCAGGCGATCCAGGCCTGACCGGCGCCTGCGGCGTGGAGCGATGTGATGAGTTTCAGAGCATGGCGATGGGCTCGCAAGAGCCTGCTTGGCTGCATCCAGCTGGCCTTGCTGGTCACGCCACTGTGCGCCAGCGCCATGTTCACGTGCCAAGCCAACGCCGGCACAAAGGCAATGGCCCAGCCACGGGTTGTGCGGGGTGACGACCCAGGCGCGGTGCGGGTTCGGGTGTTCACCTTCGTCCACCGGGGTGTTCGTCAATATGTGAGCCGGCGCCCCGTCGGGATCTCCGCGCGGGTCGATGTTCTTGAACTCTATTACATCAAGGGCTGCTATCTGTGCATGGCGCCGAAGGATTTCAAGGTCGCCTCACTGCGCCTGGACACCCAATCCTATCGGCGCGAGATCGAAGCCGCTGCGGGTCAATATGGCGTCGACAGGGCGCTGGTCCGCGCCGTGATACATGCCGAGTCGGCGTTTCGCCCCAACGTTATTTCCGTAGCCGGCGCCCAGGGGCTGATGCAATTGATGCCCGCCACCGCCGCGCGTTTCGCCGTGAACGATCCGTTCGACGCACGACAGAACATTCGTGGCGGCGTGCGCTACCTGGCCTGGCTGCTCAAGCGCTTCAACGGCAACCAGATGCTGGCGTTGGCAGGGTACAACGCCGGCGAAGCGTCCGTGGTCGAGTACAACGGGGTGCCTCCCTACGCCGAGACGCAAACCTACGTCACCCGCGTGCAGTCCTTGACCGAACGATATCGCAACCATCGCTAGTAGCGTAGGGCGCATAACCCGGAACAGGGTGGCTTAGGATTCGCTATTGGCCGAAATAAGTCCTTCGTAAAGGGCAGCTATGGGGCGGTTGACGACCGTGTTCCGTGGCTGTCTATTTCCGAGTCGTTTTCACGGCTCGGATCATCTCTCCTCCCGACAGATTCGTAACCTGGAGCCGGATTTACCGTGCCGGTCGGCGTGGCGACCGCCGGTCTTCTGAGCGCTGATATTGTTTTGACATATTCATGGGCAGATCTTTACTTACGCGAAACGCCCAGTGGGCGCTCAAGCGCGGTCGCTGGGCGTCTGGTGCTGATGATGCCAACGGCGAGTCGCGTCTGTGGGTATGGGTGTCCGTTTCCCCTAACGTACCAGGAGCGAATGCGTCCATGCATACACCTCGCGTGAACATCTATTCAATGGTCAGCGCTCTATTGCTGGTGCTCTGTTCAGTGCTGGCACTGGCCGGCGCATTGAGTATCCGCAGCGCCTTCAGTGCCGACGTTTTGTATATCGGCGATGCCGCTGACAAGACCGTCAAGCGTTTCGACGCCGTATCAGGGGCGTTCCTCGATGGCGACCTAGATCCTTCGAATAACCCGGACGCCTTCGTGCGCTCAAAAAGCGGCGGGCTGGTCGGGCCCCGGGGCATGTTCGTGGATGGGGAGCAATTGGTGGTCGCGAACGAGAATGTCGAGAGCAAACAGCCAGGATCGGTGTTGCGCTACAACCGCGACACGGGCGCCTTCCTGGGTGCCTGGGTGCCTTCTACGGATAAAAATGCTCCGTTTGCACCGTTCGGTATCGTCCGTGAGGCGTTCCCGGAAAAGGTGCTTTACGCCGCGAGCAGCGTGTCCAGCCCCGGCAACTCGCCGGGCAGGCTCCTGACCTACAACGCAGCAGGCACACTTCTGGGCAGCTTCAGGAGTGTGTCGTCTCACGGTGACTTTCATCCCCGGGGCATTGTGTTTGGCCCTGACGGCCTTCTCTATGTGTCGGTGCACGGCCAGAAGAAGGACGAGCTGGGTGGGCAGATCTTGCGCTTTGCCGCTGACGGCAAGTTCCGCGGCAGCTTCATCGCCGACAAAGGCGGGGTGGGCCAGCTTAATCGGCCGCAGGGCTTGGCCTTCGGCCCCGACGGTCGGCTGTATGTCACCAGTTTCAGGGCCAACAACAGTGATACGGACTCGATCCGCATCTACGATCAAACCGGCAAATTCGTCGACAAGATCAATCTTTATGAGCCGGGCAAGGACCGCGCTTTCGCCCAGGCGCTGTTGTTTGGGCCGGAAAAGAAACTGTTCGTGCCCATCACCAACACCGGAGAGGTGCGTCGCTACGACGTGGCGAGCAAGCAATACCTGTTGTTTGTCCCTCCGGCCAGGGGCGGTGGCCAGCTGCGCGAGCCCTGGTATTTGACCTTTGGCGCTACCGACGCGAAAACGTTGAATTACCAGGAGGTGGTTGCCGGCGGGCCTAACCTGCTGCGGTGCTTCTGCCAGAATGGCACTACCGTTGATGTTTGCGCGGCGCTGGACTGCGCTTCCGGTGCCGAACAAGATGCAATCTGTGGCCCGGTCTGCGAAGCGCAGGGCGGTGAAGCGGCGACGGCATGCTTTGAAAATGACCCCCAATGCGCGACCCAGCAGCAGGCACCTGTAGGCGCCTTGGGCACCAGGCAACCAGCAAGTCCGCTTGGGCGTTAAGTTGGCGGATGGCCGCAGTACCTGACATCAGTCGCGCGCCGGGCACTGTGGATCCCGCAGTGCCCGCGCGACTGACCTTCAACCTCTGGGGTATAGCAACCATCTCTGCCGGGGTTTTCCACGTTCATTAGCGAGCCTCCATTCTCTTGTGCATGCGCATTGCGGTGCTGGCCCTGATCCTGACGCTGTTCGGCTGCGCTACCGCGTCGGACCCGCCAAGGGGCGAGGGCGGCGATTGGCGGTCCTTCTATGTAGTGAATCACGGCCTGCATACCGGATTGGCAATTGCGCGCCCCGATCTGCTTGAGGTGCTTCCCGCACTGGCCGAAGCGTTCGGCGACGGCGACTTCGTTGAGTTCGGCTGGGGTGATGAAGACTTTTACCGAGCCCCACAGGCCACCTTGAGCCTCGCCCTGCGCGCCTTGTTCGGGTCGACGGCAACCGTGCTGCATGCGGTCAGGATTGACGGGGACCCCAGGCGGCGTTTCGCCGCAAGCGAGGTCATCGAGGTGCGGGTGACCGAGGACGGCTACCGGCGACTGCTCGCGTTCGTGGCCGCGACCTTCACCCATACAGCCACGGGCACCTTGGCGGTGCTTGGGCCTGGCCTGTATGGAGAGAGCCGGTTCTACCAGGCCGAGGGTAGCTATTCGCTGTTTTATACCTGCAATACCTGGGTCGCAGAGGCGTTGGCCACGAGCGGCTGCCCGATGTCGCCTGCAGCGGCGATTACGGCGGGGAACGTCATGTCGCAGTTAAGCCGGGCGACAGCGGTGGGTGCATCCTGTCTGGTTATCGCTAGCCCACGCTGACGATGGCAAATACAGGCCACCCTCGGGTGGTCTTTTGGCATTTGCGGGTAATACTTCCCTGTACACGCGGGCATGTTGCTGATGGCGCGACCCGCAGGGAGGTATGAGGTGAACAAACTATCAATTGTGGGTGCCGGAATAGTGGGAGAGGCGGCGGCGCAGATCATCGCCCGGGAAGAGTACTGCCGTGAGTTGATGCTGATTGATGTGCAGGGTGATTTGGCCAAGGGCAAGGCGCTGGATGTCTGGCAGGCGGCGGTTGAGTCAGGTTCTGATACCAGGGTTTACGGCGGCTCCACTGGCGAATTGCTGCAGGATTCTGACCTGGTGGTGATTACCGCGGGTGTGCCGCGCAAGCCTGGTCAGTCGCGTCAGGATGTGTTGAGCATCAATCTGCCAATTCTCGATGGCATCATGCGCGATATCAATCGGCATGCCCCGGCGGCGACGGTGCTGGTGGTGTCGAACCCGGTCGACGTGCTGACCTACCGGGCTTGCAGCCTCAGTGGGCTGGGCCGCAACAGGGTGTTCGGCCAGGCGGGGGTGCTGGATACCGCGCGCATGAAGTGTTTCATTGCCGAGGAAACAGGGTTTTCTGCTCGGGATATCACCGCGCTGGTGCTCGGAGGGCATGGCGATAGCATGGTGCCGCTGATGCGCTACTGTGCGGTCGGTTCGGTGCCACTGTCGCACTTTCTGTCCAATGAGCAGATAGAGCGGATTGTGCAGCGTACACGTCAGGGTGGCGGCGAGATTCTGGGTTTGAAGAAGGTCGGGAGCGCCTGCGATGCGCCGGGCGTGGCCATTGCACAGATGGTCGATGCAATCGCCAATGGGCGAAACCGCATTTTGCCGACGGTCGCGATTCTCGAAGGCGAGTACGGGCGCACAGATATCGCCATGGGTGTCCCCTGTGTGCTGGGAGAGCTGGGGGTTGCGCGGGTGATCGAGTTGCCGCTGGATGCGCAGGAGCAGGCGATGTTCGACCACTCTGCCGATCAGGTGGTGCGTGATATTGCTGAAATGAAAGCGCTGTGAGCGGGGCTGTATGAGGGGGCGCAATAGCGTGGTATGACGATGATCGCCTCGGTGTGTGAGTCGCCCCTGAATCAGTGGACATTCGATGGCTGCTTGTGGCCGTCAGCTGCCCTCCGTGAAGGGCAGCTTTAGGTCGACCCAAGTGAGGGCCTAGTTCACCATCACCTCGTCCAGTGCCTGCTCGAGGGTGCTGACCGTGCGCTCGATATTGTGCAGCTTTTCGAGTCCGAACAGACCGATGCGGAAGGTCTGGAAGTCGGCCGGCTCGTCGCATTGCAACGGCACTCCGGCGGCGATCTGCAGGCCGTGGTCGGCAAATTTCTTGCCGCTCTTGATGTCGGCATCATCGGTGTAGCTCACCACTACGCCAGGGGCCTGAAAGCCGGCAGCGGCCACGCTTTTGATGCCTTTGCCGGTCAACATTGCGCGCACCCGATCGCCCAGCGCCTGTTGTTCGCCGCGGACCTTGTCGAAACCGTAGGCTTGCATCTCGTTCATCACTTCGTTGAATCGCGCGAGGGAATCGCTGGGCATGGTCGCATGGTAGGCATGTCCGCCCTGTTCGTAAGCCTGCATGATCTGAAGCCACTTTTTCAGGTCGCAGGCAAAGCTGCTGCTCTGCGTCTGCTCGATGCGCTCGAGGGCCAACGCACTGAGCATCACCAGGGCACAGCAAGGGGAGGCGCTCCAGCCTTTCTGCGGTGCGCTGATCAGCAGATCGACTGCGCACGCCTGCATATCAACCCAAATCGTGCCTGAGGCGATGCAGTCCAGCACAAACAGGCCACCCACCGCATGCACGGCGTCGCCGACCGCCCGCAGGTAGTCGTCGGGCAGGATAATCCCTGATGAGGTTTCAACGTGGGGGGCGAAGACAATCTGCGGCTTGTGCGCCTGAATGGCTGCCAGCACTTCGTCCAGCGGGGGTGGAGCGTAGGCGGCCTGGCGACCAGTATCGACCGGCCGGGCTTTCAGCACCGTGGTGGCCGCCGGGATGTTGCCCATCTCAAGGATCTGGCTCCAGCGATAACTGAACCAGCCGTTGCGTATCACCAGGCATTGCTGGTCGGTGGCAAACTGTCGCGCTACCGCTTCCATGCCGAATGTGCCGCTGCCCGGGACTACCGCAACAGCCTGGGCGTTGTAGACCTGTTTCAGGGTCCTGGAGATGTTCTTCATCACGCCTTGAAAGGACTGCGACATGTGGTTGAGCGAGCGGTCGGTGTAGACCACCGAGTACTCAACCAGCCCCTCAGGATCAATACTGGGATAGAGCTTTGACATGGGGTGACTCCTTTGGCAGAGATGTCAGTGGTTCGACCCAGCTAGCGCATGCAGGCCACCATTCATGTGTCGCATTATAGGTTTTTCCGCATCAATGCATTCTGAAGCGTTACACCCCGACGGATCGGGAAACCTCGCCGTACAACATGAAAACCGTGTAATTCAAAAAACGGTTCAGCCGTCTTGCTGACATCTGAAGTAAGTTCGCAAATGCCAAGTAACCTGGCTTCTTTATGGATACGGTTCATGAGTAAAGTGCCTATTCCTTGCCGAGGATGAGTACCCGACACAAAAAAATGGTCGATGTAACCGTTCGGTTGAATGTCGGCATAGCCCACTATTTTCCCGTCGACCTCAGCCACGAACGGGCGGAGATTTCGCAGGTGCTCCGTCCATAGCATCTGATCAAGATCAGCAGGAGCCCAGGCCTCGATTTGCTCGCGAGTGTAATCGCGTGACGCGATTTCATGAATGGCAGAATAAAAGACGTCGAACAACGCAGTCTCATCCCCGACTCTGAACCGTCGAATATCCATGGTTTCTCGCAAGGCGCCCGCAAAAACGAAGAGTCTGCCATACCTGCTAAAAATCGGAAATGAATGACCTCAAGTGCCATGGACACAGTCGGGTGACTGCTTTTGGCTGTGCAGTCTGTCATGAAGGGCAGGCAATGCTAACGACACTAGATTGGGCCGCATCGGCGGCCCAGGACAATCAATGGCGATCACTCCACCGCCGATTGCCCTGCTTGCATCGAGCGACGCAACAACGCTGCCGTTGCCGAGCGCGCTTCGACCTCGTCCAGCAACGCCTCGACCAGTGCGAGGCTCATCTCCAACGATTGCTCAGTAGACCAAAGCAAAGCGCGCACCTTGGCATTGACCATTTCACAAGCCTGGGCGTTGGTCTGGTAGGCGCTTTTGAGCAGGACGGCGGTGTGGACCAGAGCGTCTTCGGATGAGATTCCGGGGCGGACGGCGAACAGTGGGTCGTGGCTGCCGTTGCAGGAGCCGAAGGTGGTGCTGGTTTGGGTGGTTAAGGGGGGATCGGGAACGGGTTTTGTCATGGTGGAGCTCCTGGAGTAGTGGAGCCATTCACCGTTCGCTACCAAACGATTGGTGACGGCTGTACACAGGTTGGTAGACCGGGACTCCAAGAAACCCAGCGCGCACGAATGCGCCCTGCGCACAGCCGCCATGACACGAAACGACAGACACAAAAAAAGCGCCTGCCGAGACGGATGGGACGCTTGCACGTCTTGGAGAAGTCGGGCTACCAAACCCGGTCGCTGGATTTACAGCGACGTGCAGGAGGGTAACGGGGTTGGGGTAGGGATTCAAGGGGGATTCTTTATGGCCGCTTTCGAACGCTGTCTGATCGGACTGACCATTTCCCACCCATGCTCGCCTGTCTCGGTTGTCGGCAATCAGCCAGAAGCCAGAAGCTGGAGTTGATTAAATGCGAAAAAAACTACTCGATTCAAACTGTCGCCTGCCTAGGCAATACGGTGCAGCACCAGGGGCATTTCAGCTACGCTGATTCACCAAGTCTTAATCTCATGGAGAACTTGATGGATATGTATTACGTAGACACTGGCTTGGCCATGATTTTCCGAACCCTTCTTAAATTTCTATCGCTTGATATAGTGCAGCTGTGTGGGAACTTGGACTCACTCTGAGTAAGGAGAAAAAGGAAGCGAGCCAAAATTGCTGCGGGGGGAAACATAAACTCATCGAGCCTATGCATAGTTAATTATATGGTTGATTCGCCGTTACGAATCAGTAAATTAATGATTTGCGCGGGAAGAAAGTTTGAAGTTATCAAGCCCTAAAAACTCACCATTGAAAAGTACCGTGCTACTGTTATATAATCGGCTCACACATACAAATCAGTAAAAATACATGTTGAAAGATGCTGAAATCAGAAAAGCCCTAATTGATCTTCTTGGTAGCAGGAGGCCGAAACCCGAATATATTATTGAAGAGCTTCACGTTCATAACGGAAACGCTATTGCTGATGTTGTTGCCTTTTACAAAAAAATGCATTGTTTCGAAATAAAAGGAGAGACCGACAGCATTCAAAGAATCACCCGCCAAGCCGAAGTGTACTCTCACTCCTTTCCAAAACTAACGCTTGTCATCACGCAAAAGCACATTAAGTGGGCTGAGAAAAACCTTCCTTATTGCTGGGGCATAATGGTTGCCTCAACAAGCTCAGAAAGAGTCGTGTTCAACTATCATCGGCCGGTCCGAAATAATCCTGATTTTTTAATTGAAAAAGCCCTAATGATGCTGTGGCGACAGGAGCTTCTAGATATTTCATCAAATATCGATTTGCTACAAAAGAAGGCTAGCAATCGAAGCGAAATGGCCAGCAAATTAAGTAGGCACTTAACGAAGGAGCAGGCCCTGCAGTACATACAGGGCGCAATTACGCGGCGTTCTAGCGCGCTCGCACCACATAAGTCATATGCGCTGAAAGAGTTGCTTTTATCCAACTAGCTGGTGCGCCCCCCTTGGCGGGGAGTTTAGGTGATAGCTTACTTCGCTCAAAGATATATTTGTCTCCGTCTGAATATTTTTCACCTCGATAATAATGCTTGCCTACAATATTATCGGCAATATCGAAATATTGACCATATCCCCTTGGGTGTCCGGAGAACTGACCACCCCTTTCGGCGTAAAATTCACCCTTCGTTGTATAAAAAACTTTAGGAGCAGAAAATTTCGGCATTAGTTCGACGGGGATATCGGCTTCCGAAAACTCCGGACTTACGACTCCATAATCCCCATAAACAATGGAGTTAGTTTTAGGGTTGGCTGCGAGGTCTTGCCAAATCGTATCCTCAAGCCTAGTAACCATGCGATTTGATTTGGTTCCCATTAGCAGGGTTATGTTTGCCGGAATAACTGATCCCGTGACGACGTAATAGCTAAAGTCAAAATCAACCACGCACTTAGTATAAAATTTATCAATCGTCTCTTTCAGCTCTCTAGCATGATGCTTATCACTAATTAAGCGGCAATCAAATATTAAATATGTGGTTTTCACGCCAGCCGCAATGAGATCGGCTAGCGCTCCCCCTAGCTTGCCCTTAACAAGTGCATAACTTTGAAAGTCTTCAAACTGAAGCCTGATGCCTGCACGATCGGTATTGTTACGGCAAAAATCAAGCGCGGCCAGGTTATGATCAGGAACCCGATCAAAAGCCATCACAGGCACCACATTGTGATTTAAAAACTGATTTAATATATATTTGTACTGAGGAATCCCTTGAATAGTAACGCTATCATCAAGGTCATAATTATCGATAAAAAATCTTAATTCTGGGATGTTCTGAGCATGTCGATCTAACTGCTTCAAACCCTTGCCCACTCTACTAATGATATCCTCTTCGCTTACCTGCTTCTTGTCCTTGGGGATGTCAAATAGCGGCAAGGTAAATGGATGAATATCCGCCTTGAGACCGAACACGGCCTGGATTTCATTTTGTTTGAACTTGAGGAACGGCATGTATTTATGCATTTTTAAAACCCAACATCCTTCTCAGGTCGACAGCTCTATGTCGCTTCGGGTATAGTTTAAAATCTGCGGCGGCGTGTCTAATCATTCCTGCAACTATGTCTGGGTGAACCCCCAGAGTCTCGCATACTCGACCTAATAAGTCGTCGTCATGTCGGTTTTCGTAAAGAACACGCCACTCCCTTCGCGGCACGACACTTTCTCTGGCCAGTAAATTAGCTTCAGTCTCAATTTCGTTGTCAGTGCTATCCTCGAGATCATCGATTATTGGCATATCAATTCGATCTTGATGTAAGCAGATATGAGAAAGCTCATGCATGAGCGTAAACCAAAAATTGTCGTACCGATTATATCGCAGAGATATTCCTATCATCGGATTACCTGATTCAAGCCTGAGTACACATCCGTCCATTTTCATGGCCGGATATCCAGGTTGAATTTGGAGAATTATTCCGAAATTATCTGCTAGATACCTATCTAGGAAGGTTATATTTTCGGGATTCGCGCTCAACTTCGCGATCTCTCTGATGTTGGCAGCACTTAAGTCGTCGAAAGGCTGGTCAAGCTCTAATGCCTTTCTATTTGCGCGGCTGATTGTTGAGGCCAGCCAAGCGTGTATTTTAGTTTCATGCGCCGCATCGTTCTTCCTGTATAAAACATTAACTGACTGCACTGACTGAAGGGCGAGGCAGGCCAAGAATTCTTGCGCCGTTTGGCCTTCGGAAAGTTGAGAGTCAATGTCCTTGGCCGAAAGCTCATCCTTATATAGCTTGTAATTTTTAAATAAGCTGTCAGTCGCACTCGGGGAAGAAGGTGCGATCAATAAATTATCCCAAAGACTCTGATTGTTATCCTTGCTCATTGGGCTGCTCCTTTAGCAAGAGATAAAGCAATTGGTTCTGGAGCCTCGAAATATATTAAGTCATGATAATCTGGGTCCTTATCGTATTCAGCCATTTTAAGCTGGCGATAATAACCCTCTGCAGATGGTAGAGAGTGCAGTGAAAACCCTGGCCGGTAGCCCAACACCTCTATAGAGTACTTCACCGCATGCATAATAAGAGCTGTACCAACCCCCTTGAAGCGCCGGATATATTTTTCTCTATCTCTGTTCCAATATGCCACAGCAAGATAGTCAATATAAAAAATTCCCGCATTATCTATCCGGCTGTGCTTGGGATGTTTAATAATACAAGCCGCTTGTGCCTTATCTTCAGCGATTAAGAAAAACCAAAAGTACTCTTGGGTACCTAGATGACGGGCTTTAGTGATCCAAGACCAATGATGATCACTCAGCTGGTACTCATCCATAACTTTCTGGAATAGTACTTGGTCTTCAAGAACCTCAGGATGATCCTCAATCAACTGAGCGAATATTTTCGCTTTCTCGGCTCCCCAATCGAGCTCAAGCTTCAGGATTGTGGCTAAATCCAAGCCGTTGCAGACGGTATAGGGAATCGATTCTTCGCCCTGAACACACTTCAAGAAATTCATTTCTCTCGCACACATCCCTGATTGGAGCCGACAACTGTTTATAGCACAAAGCCATCAAAAAAACGCGAAGCCGTTCCAGTAACAAAGGTAGTAGATGAGGCTTACGCAATGAATCAGACTGCGGGCTAGTGAATGGGCCGTTCCGTTCAGCTTATAGCGGGTTGTGACAGACCGCTTTTGGCCGGTAGCTGCCAGTGCATGGAGGGTCAGTGGGAGCAACTGTTTTAACTCGCTACTTTGGTGCTCCTGCTGCCAGGTTCCCACCGGCCCTTTCCAAGCCACCATAAAAAACGCCCCGCAATCGCAGGGCGTCTTCCACAAAACAACCTTCAAACCTCAGCGAATCCCCGCATTACGCAACGCCGCCGGCGTAAAGTCCGCAAGCTTGGTCCGTCCCCCATACTGCGGCGCCAGCTTCGACTCGTTGCTCATCGTTGCCACCACATAACGACCCGCCAGAATGTCATAGAACCCCTGAGCCGCAGGCGCATTCAACCCCTTGTCATAGTTGTTGTAGGTGTAGTTCTCACCCACCCGCCAGAGCTGCCCACGGCCGTCATAGTGATCGACCTCGGCCAGCACCCAGGTGTCCTCATCAAAGTACATGTCGCGCTTGGCATAGATATGCCGTTGCCCGGATTTCAGTGTCGCCTGCACATGCCACACGCGGTGCAGCTCGTAGCGGGTCAGGTCCTGGTTGATGTGTCCGGGTTTGATGATGTCGGCGTACTTCAGGCTCGGCGACTGCAGCTTGTAGTTGTTGTAGGGAATGTACATTTCCTTCTTGCCGACCAGCTTCCAGTCGTAGCGATCCGGCGAGCCGTTCATCATGTCGGCGTTATCGGAGGTACGCAGGCCGTCAGAGACCAGGCCCGGTGCATCGTAGGCCAGCTGTGGTGCACGGCGGACACGACGCTGACCGGCGTTGTAGGTCCAGGCTTTGCGTGGCTCGGTGACCTGGTCGATGGTTTCATGCGCCATCGACACGGTACCGGCCAGGCGCGCCGGGGCGTTGACCGCGAAAATGTAGTAGTAAAGGATGTTCTTCGCTTCTTCCGGGTTCACGCCATCCATGTACTGCGGGAAGCTGTTCTGGTCATGGGTTTCGACGATCGAGTAGGCGCCGTCGACCTGTGGCGAGGCCTGCACCGACCAGCGCTCGACGTTGTCGCCGCGATAGCGGGTGACAAAGTTCCAGTACACCTCGACACCGCTCTTGGGGATCGGGAAGGCGTAGTAGCGCGAGCCGGCGAAGTTGCTCAGGCCGGTGCCGTCATTGACCAGTTGCACATTGACCGCGCTCTTTTTCGCTGCCGCATAAATTTCCGGGGCGACCTGAGCGGTACGGTGGCTCGGGTAGACGGGGATCTTGTAGGTATCCGGGTAGCGCTTGAACATCGCCAGCTGGCCGGGTGTGAGTTTGTCTTTGTACTGCTCGGCGTTGGCGGCGGTGATGGTGAACAGCGGCTTTTCATTGGCGAACGGATCCGCGAGAAAACCCCGGCTGTCCACGGCTGCCGCACCGGCTTTAAGGCCACCGTTCCAGGCCGGAATGCTGCCGTCGGCGTTGCCTTCTTTCTGCGCGCCCAGGGGCGTCAGGGTGGTGCCCAGCTGCGCCGCTTCCTGTTCGCTGACGGCGGCCAGTACGTTGCTGGCCAGCAGGGTGAGCGCCAGCGCGCCGACGGTGTTGATCATGCTTGCTTTCATGGATGTACCCTCTGTCGATTGCGACTCAGAAGTTGACGCCGAAGCTGAGCGAGACGTAGTCGCGGTCGGTGTTGGTGTTGTAGCGACCGCCGAAGAAGTCGGTGTAACTCAGGCTCGCGGTGTAGTTGTTCATGTAGTCGGCATCCAGTCCGACACTGATGGCTTTGGCGCCTTCTTCGAAGTTCGGGCCCCAGCCATCCACGTCATGGGACCAGGCAAGGTTCGGCGACAGGTTGATGCCGGCAATGACGTTGGGGTAATCCAGCTTGGTGCGTACCCGGTAACCCCACGAATCGGTGGTGTAGAAGCCGTGGCTGTTGCACTCCTTTTGCGGGTTGGTGGCGGTAGCGCAGACGGTGGTGTTCTGGTTGCCGGGGAAGGCACCGGGGCCAAACACCGGGCTGCGGCCGAAGCGGATATCGGTGCCATCGGCATCGCCCAGGCCGTTGATGCGGTTGTAACCGACCTCGCCGATCAGGGTCAGGCGGCTGGCCCCCCAGATCTGGTCGACGAAGTGGGTGGCGGTGACCTGCGCCTGCATCACCGGCATGCGTTTGTAGCCGGGCAGGTCGCCGCCCAGTGCCTGGGCGGTTTCACCGCTGGTGAACACTGGCGAGGTCTGGGTTTTGAAGTCGGTATCGGTGGACTGCAGCGCCGCCAGGTTGAGGTCGGCGGTGTTGATCTGCAGCGGCATGTTCGGCCGGAAGCTGACTTCGCCACCGACCGAGGTCGCGCCCAGAGTGGTCTGGAAGCTCACCCCGTACAGGCGGATATCCTCCGGATAGTCGACGAAGTAGCGGGATGAACGCACCCGGTCGAACTGGTTCTGAACCGCGGCAAGCTGCCGGGCCGCGGCGGGCAGGGCGCCCAGCTGGGCGGCGGTGATCGGCGCCGTGGTGGTCTGCTTGAAGCTCAGGAACGGCGTGCGGCTGTGGTAGTTCATGGCGTAGAAGCCGAATTCGGTGTCGTGCAGCTCCGGAACGAACCAGCGCAAGGCCACGCCGTACTGGCCGCTGTCGCGCGGGTCGTTGTCTTCCAGGCGCGGCATGTAGACGTTGTCCACGACCGTGCCGCGCAGGATCTGCGCGGCGGTCGCGGTGTTTTTCGCTACACCCGGGGCCAGGTCCGGGCCGGCGAATACCAGGCGGTCGTTGCAGCCCTGGGGCAGTGGGTCGGAGCCGAAGAAGGTACCGCAGTTGTCGACGACCGAGTTGTCCCACTCCAGCTGGTAGAAGGCTTCGGCGTTGAGGTTCTCGCTCAGACCCTGCGAGATATAGAACATGTTGACCGGCACCAGGCCTTCTTTGACCTCGGCACCCGGGCGGCGCAGGGCGGCGACGTCGATCGGGTTGATGCTGTTGATCGAGTTGCCGATGAAGGTGCTTTCGCCCCAGCTTACGACCTGTTTACCAAGGCGCACGTTGCCGGGCAGCTCACCCAGGTTGTAGTTGTGGTAGATGAAGGCGTCGAGGAACTCGGCGCCGGAGGCCTTGGCCAGATCGTCGCGCCCGCGGTCGTCGATGTCGTAGAACGGGCGGTGCTCGTCCTTGAGTTCGAAGTCGTACCAGTACTTGCCACGCACGAAGACACCGCTGTCGCCGTACTTGAGTTCAAGGTCATGCACGCCTTTGAAAATCTTCGAAAAGGTCTCGCCTTTCTTGAAGTTCTGACGGTTGTCATCGGCGGTGCGGGTGGCCGACTCGCCGCGCAAGCCCATGGTGTTGGCGGCGTTGATGAATTTCGGATCCGGTCCGCGCACGGCCCAGCTGGAGCCGATCGACAGCGACGAGTCGAACTGGCCTTCGATTTCACCGATCTGGAAGTCGATGGCACTGGCACTGGTGCACGTGCCAAGGCCAACGGCAAGCGCCAGCAGGTGAGGGCGGAACTCTTTGTGCAGCGTGGTGGCGGGCCACTGGCGATGCGCGCTTGGGTGTAGGGCGAAAGTCACGTCTAGGATACCCCTGTGATCTTGTTGTTGTTCAGGTGACTGCCCGCAAACGCTAACCCCGGTGCGTTTTACCCTTCCCCCTCAAGTGGGGGGGGAGCATCGCCTTTGACCAACCCTCAGCACCCTGGCCGCCGCGCCCCCTCCACCCGGGGGGGCGGCGCTGCTCATCATTACGTGACCATCGTTAGACGGTTTGCCGCGATCGCCGCCAGGCAGGGGCGCATGGCACAGGCCTTGATAACTGACCTTGGAGAACATGATGTCGCAGAAAGTATTTGTCGCCGGTGTCGGCATGATTCCATTTGCCAAGCCTGGCCAGAGCGGGACCTACATCGAAATGGGCGCGCAAGCCATCCGCCAGGCCTTGCAGGACGCCGGCGTGGATTACCGCAAGGTCCAACAGGCGTATGCCGGGTATGTGTACGGCGACTCCACCAGCGGCCAGTCGGCGCTGTATGAGGTGGGCCTGACCGGTATCCCGGTGATCAACGTCAACAACAACTGCGGCAGCGGCTCTACCGCCCTCTACCTGGCGCGCCAGGCGGTGGAAAGCGGTGCGGTGGATTGCGCGCTGGCCTTCGGCTTCGAACAGATGCAGCCCGGTGCCCTGAAGTCGCACTGGCTCGACCGTCCGATCACCTACGGCAAGGGCCATGAAGTGGCCGACGCGATCTTCCCTGAAGGCCGCGACATGCCGGATGCGCTGAAATTCTTCGGCGGCGCCGGTCGCGAGCACATGGAAAAGTACGGCACCCGAATGGAAACCTTCGCGGCGATCCGCGCCAAGGCCAGCCGCCATGCCGCCAACAACCCGTTGTCGGTGTTCAAGAAGGTCGTCACCACCGAAGAAGTGATGGCCGACCAGGTGATTTTCCCCGGCGTCATGACCCGTTTGATGGCCTGCCCGCCGACCTGCGGCGGTGCCGCCGCGATCGTGGTTTCCGAGCGCTTCGCCAAGCAGCACGGTCTGCGTACCGACGTGTGCATCCTTGCCCAGGCGCTGGTGACCGATCAGCCTGAGGCCTTCGAGCCGCCGTCGCTGATCAGCATCGTCGGCGTCGGCATGACCCGTCAGGCCGCTACCGAGGTGTACGAGAAAGCCGGTGTCGGCCCGGAAGACATCCGCGTCTGCGAGCTGCACGACTGCTTCGCCCACAACGAACTGCTGACTTACGAGGGCCTGGGTTTCTGTCCGGAAGGCGGCGCCGAGCGCTTCGTGATGGATGGCGACAACACGTATGGCGGCCAGGTGGTGATCAATCCGTCCGGTGGCCTGCTGTCCAAAGGTCATCCGCTGGGCGCCACGGGCCTGGCCCAGTGCTACGAGCTGACCCATCAGCTGCGCGGCACTGCCGACAAGCGCCAGGTGGCCAACCTGCAGCACGCCCTGCAGCACAACCTGGGCCTGGGCGGCGCCGGCATCGTGACCCTGTTCGGTCGCGCCTGACGATACTGCGCGCCCGTCATGGGCGCGCGTTTGCACTGACTGACAGGAATACCTGAGATGGCAGACACGAGTCTGATCGGCCGTTCACTGGGTGTGACCACCTGTGAAGTTGAAAAGGGCCGCCTGCGTTTTTTTGCCAAGGCGATTGGCGAGACCGACCCGGTTTACACCGACGAAGCGCTTGCCCGGCAAGCCGGACACCGGTCGCTGCCGGTGCCGCCCAGCTTCCTGATGTGCCTGGAAGCCGAAGGGCGCGACACCGATCACATCGTCCAGGAGGTTTTCGGCTTTGACCTTGGGCGCATTCTTCATGCTGAGCAGGGTTTCGACTATCACGGCATGGCTTACGCCGGCGACGTGCTGACCTTCGATACCCGGGTGCTGGACGTGTACCAGAAAAAAGGCGGGGCGCTGACCTTCGTGGTGCAACAGACCCGCGTGACCAACCAGGATGGCCAGCACATCGCCGACATCCGTTCATCCCTGGTCCAGCGCTGAGGAGCCGGCAATGAACCTTATTCAATGGCGCGATGTGCAGATCGGCTTCGAGCTGCCGTCGCTGACTTTGCCAGCGGTCAATCGCACCACACTGGCGCTGTACGCCGGTGCCTCCGGCGACCATAACCAGGTGCACATCGACCTGGACTTCGCCCGCAAGGCGCGCCAGCCCGATGTGTTCGCCCACGGCATGCTTTCGGTGGCCTACCTTGGCCGCCTGCTCACGGCGTGGGTGGCGCAAGCGCAGATCCGCAGCTTGTCGGTGCGCTTCACCGGCATCACCCAGTTGGGGCATGTGCCTACCTGCAGCGCCAGGGTCATCGAGCGCTTCGAGGCCGCGGGTGAACAGCGTGTACGCCTGGCGATCCGCTGCGCCAATCAATACGGCGACGACAAACTGGTTGGCGAAGCTGTCGTGGCGCTGACCTGAACCCTCTAAAAACAAGGAATATCCCGATGAGCAAACTCACAGGCAAAGTCGCCCTGGTAACCGGCTCCGGCCGTGGCATTGGCCGTAGCGTGGCGCTGAAACTGGCCGCCGATGGCGCGCGCGTGGTGGTCAATGACCTGGATGCCGGCCCGGCTGAAGAAGTGGTTGCCGAGATCCGCGCCGCTGGCGGCGAAGCCGTGGCCTGCGTCGGCAGTGTCACCGCCGTCGATTTCGCCGATCGTTTCGTCAAGACTGCCGTCGACAACTACGGCGGCATCGACATCATCGTCAACAATGCCGGTTACACCTGGGACAACGTGATCCAGAAAATGAGCGATGAGCAGTGGTACGCCATCCTCGACTGCCATATCACCGCGCCGTTTCGCATTCTGCGCGCCGCGCAGCCGATCATCAGCGCCATGGCCAAGCAAGAGGCCGCCGAAGGCCGTGTGGTCAATCGCAAAGTGGTGAACGTGTCGTCGGTATCGGCTAGCGGCAACCCAGGGCAGGTCAACTATTCGACCGCCAAAGCCGGGGTGCTGGGCATGACCAAGTGCCTGGCCAAGGAATGGGGGCGGATGAAGGTCAACGTCAACGCCGTTGCTTTCGGCCATATCGAAACCCGCCAGACCCAGCCGGTGGAAGGCGACCCGAACTTCATCAACATCGAAGGCCGTGAGATCAAGGTGGGCATCAGCCCGGCCATCGTCGAGCAGTCGAAAAGCCTGATTCCGCTGGGCCGTCCTGGCAACACCGAGGAAGCGGCGGGCGCGGTGTACCTGTTCTGCATTCCAGAGTCCGATTACGTCAGCGGCCAGGTGCTGGTGTGCGGTGGCGGCCTGGGCAACGTCTGAGAACGGTTGCGGGGCGCCTCGGCGCTCCGCAACACGGGAGTGCATAGCGATGACACAGTCTATTGGCGGTCAGCCGAAACGCCGACTGCTGCATAGCCGCCAGGTTGTCTGCACCGGCTTTGAGCGCGATGACGGCCTGTTCGATATCGAGGGCCGCCTGCTCGACACCAAAGGCGTTGATACCGACTTCCCCTACGGCACCATCCCGGCCAATGGCGTACTGCATTACATGCGCATCGTCATGACCATCGACCGTGCGCTGGTGATCCAGCAGATAAAAGCCGTTTCCGAACAGGCGCCGACACCGGTGTGCAGCCAGATCAACCGTGCCTATGCGGCGTTGGTGGGGGTGAGTATCGGTCCGGGCTTTCGCAAGCGGGTTGCCGAGCGGGTAGGGGGCGTGAAGGGTTGCACCCACCTGACCGAATTGCTCGGGCCCATGGCAACCACCGCGATCCAGACCCTGGCGCCGCTGCTGCGCCTGCGCCAGCGTCAGCGCGCCGCGCGGGATAGCGATTACCAGCTGCCACAGCATTGGGTGATCGGCACCTGCCATGCCTATCACCCTGATGGCGATGCCGCCCGACGTGCCAATGAGTGGCAACCGATCGCTGATCCTTAGTGGGAGCAACTGTCTTGACCTGGTGTTTTGAAAGCAGCCTCTGGGGTGGGAGCGGGCTTGCCCCGCGAAGCGATGTGACTGATAGCCCGCAATCGCGGGGCAAGCCCGCTCCCACTGCCTTTTCATTTTACCGAGGGCATCGTCTTCTGCAGCAGGGCAATCAGCGCCGGCATCAGCACCAGTGCGCCAACCATGTTCCAGACAAACAGCAGCACCAGCAACACCCCCATATCGGCCTGGAATTTAAGTGATGAGAACGCCCAGGTGCTCACTCCCAATGCCAGGGTGATGCCGGTAAAGGCCACCGAAGTGCCGGTGGTTTTCAGCGCCTCGAAGTAAGCGCGGCGCAGGTCCATACCCTGGCGCAGGAAGTTCTCCATGCGGCTGTACAGATAGATGCCGTAGTCGACACCGATACCGACACCGAGGGCGATCACCGGCAAGGTGGCAATCTTCACCCCCAGGCCCATCTTCGCCATCACCGCCTCACACAGCACAGTAGACAGGTACAGCGGCGCCATCAGGGCAAAAGTCACCTTCAGCGACTTGAACTCCCACCACACCACCAGCGAGATGATCACGAACACCAGTATCAGCATCAGTTTTTCGGAATGCTTGATAACGCTGTTGGTGGCCGCTTCGATGCCGGCGTTACCCGCCGCCTGGAGAATCTCGTAGGCGCCGCTGGCCTGCTGTTGGTTGAACTGCTCGACGGCAGAACTGACCCGGCTCAGGGTCTGGGCCTTGTGGTCGCGCAAGTACAGGCTGATGGGCACCAGGCTGCAATTGCTGTCGAGCTGTTCGGCGGCCACGCCTGAGCGGGCGTTGTTCATCACATACGGGTCGCGTGACAGCTCCGCCCATTTCGGGTTGCCTTCGTTACGCGCGACGATGTTGAAACGCATGGTGTCGTACAGCGATTGCACCGCTTCCACGCCCTCGACTTCGCGCAACTGTCGGGCCAGCTGGTTGGCAAGGTCGGCCGCGGCCAGGCGCGAGCATTGTTCGTTCGGGGTCTTTAACATCACCACATAGACGTCGGTGCTGGTGGTGTAGTGGCTGAGCAGATAGGCGTTGTCCTGGTTGTAGCGGGCTTCGGGACGGAACTCCGGGGCGCCGCCATCGAGATCGCCGATCTTCAGGTCCTGGCGTGCCTGGTAGCCGAACCCGAGCAGTACCAGACTGGCGAGTACCAACGGCACCGCCAGACGCAAGTCGACCACTGCCGCCAGGCGCCGGAACACCGGCCACGAGGCCTTGGCCCGGGCGTGCTGGCGGGCGATGGCACGGGGGCTGACGCCGACATAGGACATCAGCACCGGCAGCAGGAACATCTTGGTGAAAATCGCGACGAACACACCGATGCTGGCGGTGATCGCCAGTTGCTTGATCACGCCGATGTCGATCACCAGCAAGGTGATGAAACCCACCGCATCGGCCAGCAGCGCCGTGGTCCCGGGGATGAACAGGGCGCGGAAGGTGCGCCGCGAGGCGTCGATCGGGGCATGGCCCTGGGCCGCTTCACTGACCATCAGGTTGATGTTCTGCACCGCGTGGCTGATGCCGATGGCGAAGATCAGAAACGGCACCAGAATCGAATACGGATCCAGGCCGTAGCCGAGCAGGCTGAGGATGCCCAGCTGGCAGACCACGGTGAGCAGGCAGGTGAACACGGTGACGGCAGTACTGCGCCAGCAGCGGCAGTAGAGGTACAGCAGGGCACTGATCAACACCACGGTGAGGGCGAAGAACAGCGCGATATTGCTGGCTGCTGCCAGCAAGTCGCCAATGATCTGGGCAAAACCGCTGACCCGGATGGTCACGCCCTTGGCCGCGAAGTGCTCGCGCACCTGTTGCTCCAGCGCCTGGCTGAATGCGCCATAGTCCAGCGGCTGGCCGCTTTGCGGGTCGTTGTCGAGCAACGGCACGCGGATGATGGTCGAACGCAGATCGTTGGCCACCAGACTGCCAAGCATGTTCGCCCGCAGGATGTTCTGCCGTACCTGGGCCATGGCCTGGGCACTGCCGTCGTAGCCATCGGGAATCACCCGGCCGCTGCGCACGCCTTCGGTGGTGACTTCGGACCAGACCGCGTTGGGTGTCCACAGCGACTTGAGTTTGCCGCGATCAACCCCGGGGATGTAGAAGACCTTGTCGGTGACTTCACGCAATGTCTCAAGAAAAGCCGGGGTGAGGATTTCGCCTTCGGGGTTTTCGACAATGATGCGCAGCACGTTGCTTTGCGGGCGCAGCACCTCTTCAAAGCGCAGGTAGTTCTGGATATACGGGTGGCTGGTGGGAATCATCCGCGTGAAGCTGGCGTCCGCCCTGAGCGACAGCGCCTGGTAGCCCAGCAGCAGCGAGGCCAGCAGGAACAGCAGCAATACCGCAACACGGTTGTGGAACAGGGCGCGCTCAAGGCCGCCCATCAACCGCAGTTGCGGGTTGTCGAGTTTCGCCTGGGCATTCATTGCAGGTACTCCTTGATCTCGTCGCGTCCGAGCAGGCGCAAACCGCGGTTGCCCACCAGCGCCAGGCCGCCGTCGGGCAGCCCTGCAGCGTTGAGCCAGATGGCTTTGTTGCGTGGCTGCAGCATGCGCAAACGTTGCAGGTCGGTGCTGTACAGCAGACCCACCTGGCCGGTGAACAGCACACTGTCGTCCGCCAGCTGGAGGGCCCCGTACAGGCTGGAGGTGATGGATGGTGGTATGCCTTGCCAGTGCTGCCCGGCGTCCTGGCTGCGCAGCAGCGCACCGCCGAAGCCCATGGCCAGCACCTGGCCGTCGCGCAGTTGCACCAGGTTGTACAGCGAGGCCGCGGTCAACGTCTGTGGCGGTTGCCACTGGCCGGCGGATTGCCGATACAGCTTTCCGCCTTCGCCGGCGATCAGCAGGTCACCGTTACTCAGGCCGAGTACCGTGTTCAGGTGCAGGCGGTCGGGATTGTCCAGGGCCGGGACATAGTCCCAGGTGCTGCCACCATCGCTGGTGTGCAGGACTGTGCCGTAGGCACCGACCACCCAGCCTTCGCTGGCGCTGCGAAACCACACATCGAGCAATGGGCGTGAAGGCCCGGCTGCGGCACCGGCGCTGATGTCATCGAGGGCAAAGCGGGCATTGTCCAGTGCTTGCTCATCAGCGGCCGGATCAGCCTCCAGCTGGGCAACTGTGTCTTGTGCCCATTTGAGCAGCAGGGCATTGAGGGTTCTGCCGTCCAGCTGCTTGCGCCAGGAGGCGCCGCCATCCTCGCTGTGCAGCACCACGCCGTCGTGGCCAACCGCCCAGCCATGCTGGTCGTCGACGAAGTGCACGGCGGTCAGCAGTAAATCAACGGGAACCTTGGCTTGCTCGATCCGGCCGTCCACCTGGCGCACCAGGATGTGACCGTCGGCGCCGACCATGACCAGCCGACCGGCTACCGCCTGGATGTCCACCAGCGGCCCGGATTGGGCTTTGTCGGTCAGGCGTGACGGGCGTTCGAGCCGGTCGCTCAATGGCGTCGCCGAGGCGAAAGCCGGCAACAGGCTGGCGAGGCTCAGGGCAAGGCCCCAGCAGGCAAGGGTAGGCATCTTCATCGTATCAATCTCAAAAGCGGATCAGGATGGCCGGGCGACCATCCTGAGGAAGCGGTGACGGGCTCAGCGCCCCGAGCGGCGCAGCGCCGACGGGCTGAAGTCAGCCAGCTTGGCGCTCAGGCCAAAGCTTGCGCTGCGCTCTTCGTTCTCCAGGCCGTAGACCGCATAACGACGCGCCTGCAGGTCATAGACCACTTCGCTGATATGCATGGCCGAGAGCACGTCGTAACGCTGCAGGCTGTGCGCCTCCTGGACCCGCCACAGTTCGCCACGCCCGTCATACAGGTCGGCGCCAAGGATGCTCCAGCTGTCCTCATCGACATAGAACACACGCTTGGCATAAATGTGCCGCTCGCCCGGCTTCAGGGTCGCTTCCACCACCCAGACCCGGTGCATCTCATAGCGCAGCAGATCCTGGTTGAGGTGGTTGGCTTGGATGATGTCGTTGTACTTGAGGCTGCGATTGGCCAGCTTGTAAGTGTTGTACGGCACCAGCATTTCCTGCTTGCCCAGCAGTTTCCAGTCGTACTTGTCGGTCGCGCCGTTGTACAGGTCGATGGTGTCGTAGGTGCGCAAGCCGTCCGAGGTGCCCAGCGGTGAGTCGTAGGCCGCTTCCGGTGCGCGCAGCACGCGCCGTTGCCCCGGATTGTAGGTCCAGGCCAGGCGCGCTTCGCGGGTCTGGTCGATGGGTTCATGGATCAGGGTCTGGCCGCCGGCCACGCTTTCCGGCGAGGTTACCTTGCCCAGGTAGTAGTAGAGCCGGTTGGGTTCCGGGTTGCCCATGGCCGAGGCCATGACGGCTTTCACCTCGCGGCGGATCGGGGTGAAGCTGCCATTGCTCTGCACCACCATTTCGGTGGGGTAGTACTGGTAGCCACCGGTGCGGTAACGCACGAAGTGATTGAACAGCACTTGCACGCCGGTCGTGGGCAGGGGGAAGGGCACGCTGCTCTTCTCATAGCCGACCAGGCCGTTGCCGCCGTTGGCGAGGCTGACGCCGGCCGCTTCCTTGCGGATTTGCGCGTACTCGCTCTGCGGCAGCGCTGCGGTGCGGTGGCTGGGGTACACCGGCATGCTGAAGTCCGGGTATTTCTGCAGCATTGCCTGGTAGCCCGGGGTAAGGTACGCGGCGTACTGCTTGAGGTTGGCGGCGTTGACGGTATACAGCGGTTGCTCGCTGGCAAACGGATCGACATAGCCCTGACCGGGGGTGAAACCGGCAGGCGCCTGGGTCAGGCCACCGTTCCAGGCGGGAATGCTGCCGTCGGCGCTGGCGGCTTTCTCGGCGCCGGTGGGCGTCAGGTCCTGGCCCAGGCGGGCAAGGTCGGCACTGCTGAGCTGGGCGAGGGCGGCGTTGCTGGCCAGGCTGAGGAAGCTGCCCAGGGCGGCAGCGCGTAGCAGAGTGATGTTCATGGTAGACCTCATGTTCAGAAACCCATGCGCAGGCTGAGTGAGAGAAAATCCCTGTCGGTGGCGGCGAACGGGGTGTTGCCGCTACCGGACCAGGACAGCTCTGCAGAATATTTCTGCAGGTAATCGAACTTGGCGCCGACCGAGCCCAACAGGCGGTCCTCGGAGAACACGCCGTCGTACGACCAGCCTTTGATGTCCTGGCCGAAAGCGATGAAGGGGGCAACGTTGACCCCGGCGAACAGCCCCGGATAGTTCAGCTGCGCGCGCAGGCGATAGCCCCAGGAAAACTTGCTGGTGTAGCCGTCGCTGGAGCAGCCGAGCTTGCGGTACTTGTCTTCAGTGACCCCCAGGGCGCAGCCGCGGGCATTGCCGCTGGCCAGGTCCGAGCCGTAGGTGTCGCCCTTGGCGTAACGGCGTTCGTCGAGCCCGGGCAGGTCGTGCATGTATTTCATGCCCACTTCGCCGATCAGGTTGAGGCTGTCGGCCCCCAGCACCTGGGGAATGGATTTGATTGTCCCCAACGACAGCTGCGAAATCTTGCGCCGGTCATAGCCGTTGTAGGCCGAACCCGGTGCGGCATTGATCGCGTCCTGGCCGAGGGTGATGTCTTCACCGATCAACTTGCCGAGCTGGGTGGGGTTGCCGGCAAAGGCCGGGATCAGGTCGCCGGTGGCCAGTTGCACGGGTTGATTGGGGCGAAAGCTGTATTCGCCGAACACCGAGGTGCCCCACAGGTTGGTCGAGAAGCTCAGGCCGAAGATGCGGATGTCTTCCGGAAAGTCGGCAAAGTACCGGCCATTGGTGGCTTGCTGGCCGGGCAGCCAACCGGCGCCAGGGCCCGGACGCAGGTCAGTGATGATGCTGGCGTAGGGGGTGCGTGAGTGAATGTTCAGCGCATAGGCGCCGAACTCGGTGTCGATACTGTCGGCAAAGTAGCGCAGGGCCACGCCGAACTGGCCGGCATCGGACGGCTCGTTGTCGTCGGCGCGGCGGATGATCAGGTCGTTGGCGAAACTGACCGGGTCATTGGCGCCACCCCGTGGCACGCCGAAGCAGCCTTCGGGAATGTAGTCGTTGGTCGAGAAGTAAGTGCCGCAGCCTTCGAGCACGGTACGTCGCCATTGCAACTGGTAGAACGCCTCGAGGTTGAGGTTGTCGGTGAGACCGAAGTTTCCGTACAGCATGGGTACCGGCAGCAGCGCTTCCTTGACCTGCGAACCCGGCCGGCGCAGGGCGGCGACGTCGATCGGGTTGATGGCGTTGATGCCGTTCTGAAAGTACAGGCCTTCGCCCCAGTTGATCACCTGGTTGCCGACCCGGGCGTTGAGCGGGTGGTCGGCGATGTCGAAGTCACCGAACACATAGGCGTCGAGCAGGGCCAGGCCCTGGAACTTGGCCAGCTCGTCGAAGTGGCTGTCGTCCAGTTTGCTGTTGGCCTTGTAGCCGTTGGAGGAATGGCCGAAGTCCACTTCACGGTTGCTCAAGGTGTAGTCGTACCAGGCCTTGCCGCGAATGAAGGCGCCGTAGTTGCGCCAGTTCAGCTCCATCTCGCCGAGCAGGGTGACCGGCGAAGACACCAGATTGCGCTTGCGAAAGTTCAGCCGGCCATCGTCGCCGGTACGGCCGCCGCTGGCATTGAACTCGCCAGGCCGGCCATAGCCGATGGCATCGGCGTTACCCTGGAAGATGTTGTCGGCACTGGGCTTTTCTGCACTCCACAGGCCGCCGATGCTCAGGCTGCCGTTGTAGCGGCCGCTGACTTCGCCCCAGTTGAACTCACCGGCGCTGGCATAGCTGCACAGGGCGCAGGCCAATGGAGTGAGCAGGAAAGTGGTCAATGAACGTCGATGTGTTGTGTAACGGGCTCGTGGGGAGCTCATGATGGCTGCCTCTTGATTATTGTTATTGGAATACCGGCAGCACGAAGCCCAGCAATGGCCAAGTGCTGTTGAATCAATTCGGGAATGGCGACCGGTCGCTGGACCGGCCGCGTTGGCGCGCTACAGCACCGCGGGGAGCAGGGCGCTGACCATGCTGTTAAAGGCGGCCGTGGTGTCGGCCGCCTGGCGCGCTGCTACCGGGGCTGCGCCAGCGCTGGTGGCGCGTGGCGCCATGTCAGGTGCCGAGGACATCTTGACGATCACCAGCTCACGCTTGGGGTTGATGTAGATGCGCTGGCCAAAGCGGCCCGCGGCTTCGATCGAGCCGTCGCCGTCATGCTTCTGGTACCAGTAATCGCGGTAGGCATACCCGGCACGGTCTTTGGCCTTGGGGCTCTGGGCGATCAACGCCTGGTTATCGTTGGGTTGCAGGGCCAGTTTCACCGCTTGTTCAAATGACGAGCTGGCAGTGGGTTTGCTCCAGGCCAGGCGAATGGCTTCGGCAAAGCGCGCGGCATCGCGCAGGGTGCTGCTCATGCCGCCACTGGCCATCTCGGTACCCAGGGCATCGACCTGGCTGTAGGCATCGTCCTCGGCAAACTGCGACCAGATGCGCTCCGACACCAGCGCCGACCAGCTCTGGCCGGTAACCCGGCGGATGGCCCAGGCCACCGCTTCAGGCGAGCCGTTCTGGTAGTACCAGATCGGTGTGGCACTGGCCTGTTCGGGCAGTGTTGCCGCCTGCAGAAAGCTGTAGATGTTGTCGGGCATGTCCGGCTGGCGCGGGACGATCCCGGCGGCGGCGAACAGGCCGATGTCCGGCGGTACCTTGGCCGGGTACACCGCTTCGACCTGCATATCCAGGTTCTGCTGCAGCGTTGCTTCGCCGAACGGTGTGCCGGCCAGTTCTGGCACATAGCTGGACAATTTGCTGGCGGGCGAGAGCTTGCCTTCGGCGATCAGGCTGGCGGCGAGCAGGCCGGTCACCGATTTGGTCATCGAGGCCCAGATATGCGCTTGCTCAGGTGCGAACGAATCGAGGTAGCGCTCGTACACCAACTTGCCGCGGTGCAGAACGATAAAGCCGTCGGTGAAGGTCGCACGCAGGTACTCGGGCAGCGACAGCGATTGTTCGCCGATGGTGAAGCGCAGCTGATCGAGGGCGGCGGGTTCACCCACTGGCAGCGCTAGCGGGCTGGGCGCGCGACGGATGCCTGTAGTAGGGGTCATGGCCCGGGCATTGCGCAGGGCCCAGCGCAGGTTGGGCAGTTCGAAGGCGTTCTGTTTGGTCACGCGCTTGTCGGCGGCTGGTGGAAAGCCCTGCATTACACCCAGGCGGACCGGGTCACTGGTGTCGCTGGCGGCCAGGCTCTGGCTGCTGACAAGCCCCAGCAGCAGCGCCGGCAGCAGTCGTTTGCAAAGAGTAAAAGCAGGTGCGGTTTCAGCGGTGATGCCACTCATTGTTGTTATCTCCAGGCGTTACAGCGTGAGGGGAGCGCCTATCCCCTGCATTGCAGCCCAAGGGTGAGCCGACATTGAACTCAGTCTGAGAGCGCGATATACCTGTGCGCAATGCATCAACAGCTATAGAGCCATAGCCAAGAGGAATGTCATGGACGTGCGCGATCTGGAATACATCATTGCGGTTCAGCAGTGCGGAACGGTGGGCAAGGCGGCGGAACAACTGGGCATTACCCAGCCTTCGCTGACCAAGGCGGTGCGCCGGGTCGAGACCCAGCTGGGGGTGATGCTGTTCGAACGCACCTCCACCGGCATGCGCCTGACCCAGGCCGGTGAGCTGTTCCTGGTCCGCGCGCGGCGCCTGAGCCGCGACTTCGACGATGCCCTGGCCGAGATGCGCAGTATCCGCAGCGGCGAACAGGGCGGGGTGCGCCTGGGGTATTCACCGTCGCTGCCCGATGCCCTGGTGGTTGCCAGTTGCCGCCGGCTGTTGCGTGAACGTCCGGCGGCGCGTTTGCGCATGCGCCGGCGCCTGGCCAGTGAACTGCTGGAGCTGCTGCGCAATGGTGAGATCGACGTGGCGGTGATGCCGATTTCGGCGGGCACCGAAGAGTTCGACACCCAGGTGCTGTACGAGGATTGTCTGGCGGTAGTCGCCGATGCCCGGCACCCGCTGGCGGCCAGGGAGCGCCTGCAGCTCAGCGACATTCAGGATCAACAGTGGCTGTTGCCCGAAGGCCACATCCGCATTCGCCAGGCCCTGGACAACGCCTTCATCAAGCAGGGCCTGCCACCGCCGACCCTGCGTATCGAAGCCGATTTCAGCAGCGAGGCGCTGTTCGCACTGATCGTCGGGACGCCCACGCTGACCTTGTCGCGCTGCGGGCGCATGACCCAGGCCGCCGGCCTGGCCCCGTTGAATCTGGACCTTGGCGGTCTCGATCTGCGCCGGCGTATCGGCCTGATCACCCGTTCCGGCGGTTACCTGTCGCCGGTGTGCAAGCGCCTGATCGAACTGTTCCAGGACGAAGCCTGCGAGCGCAACATCCAGGAGTGGCTGTAGCGACGGCAGCGGCGGGCTATCCCATTTTGTTATGGGGGACCGCCCAAGAGTTGTATTGGCGGGCTTTTTTTCTCCACTTGTAAGATCGGCGCACCCCGTTCTACTTCGGAGAATAAAAGTGAACCTCGGAAAGATACTGAGCCGAAGTGCGCGTTACTGGCCGCATAACGAGGCGGTTGTCGACAGCCGCCAGCGCCTGACCTACGCACAGCTCGAAGCCCGCAGCAACCGCCTGGCCTCGGGCTTGTTGAAGCTGGGCCTGGCGCCCGGCGCCCATGTGGCGATCCTGGCCATGAACCGCGTCGAGCTGGTGGAGGCGGAAGTGGCCTTCTACAAGGCAGCCATGGTCAAGGTGCCGATCAATGCGCGCTTGTCGCCGGATGAAATTGTCCGCGTGCTCAACGACTCCCGTAGCGTTGCAGTGATCACTGGCAGTGCGCCGGCCAAAGCGCTGGCGGCAAACCGCGCAGCACTGCCGTACCTTAAATGGATCATCGTACTGGCCGACGAAGGCGGCGACATCCCGTACCGCGAAGTGCTCGACATGGGCGATGAGCGCACCTTCAACAGCGATCCCGACGACGATGACCTGGCGGTGCTGCACTACACCTCGGGCAGTTCCGGAGTGCTCAAGGCGGCAATGCTGACCTACGGCAACCGCAAAGCCCTGGTACGCAAGAGCCTGGCCAGCCCGGTGCGCGGTGCCGGCCCCGACGATGTCATGGCCCACGTCGGCCCGATCACCCATGCCAGCGGCATGCAGATCATGCCGCTGCTGGCGGTAGGGGCCTGCAACCTGTTGATCGAACGCTACGACGATGAATTGCTGCTGCGCACCATCGAGCAGGAGCGGGTGACGCGCTTGTTCCTGGTACCGGCGATGGTCAATCGTCTGGTCAATGTCGAAGGTGTCGAGCGCTTCGACCTGAGCAGCCTGCGCCTGGTCATGTACGGTGCAGCGCCCATGGCGCCCGTCCTGGTAGAACGCGCCATTGAAGTCTTCGGGCCGATTCTGGCGCAGGGCTATGGTGCCGGCGAGACCTGCTCGCTGGTAACCGTGCTGACCGAGCAGGATCACCTGGTCAGCGGTGGCGATACACGTTTGTTGTCTTCCTGCGGACGCTGCTATTTCGAGACTGACCTGCGGGTGGTCAACGAGGCGTTCGAGGACATTCAGCCCGGCGAGATCGGCGAGATCGTGGTCAAGGGCGACGACATCATGAAGGGCTACTGGCAGGCGCCGGAGCTGACCGCCGAAGTGATGAAGGATGGCTATTACCTCACCGGCGACCTGGCCACGGTCGATGAGCTGGGGTACGTGTTCATCGTCGACCGCAAGAAGGAAATGATCATTTCCGGCGGCTTCAACATCTATCCCAGCGAAGTCGAACAAGTGCTCTATCAGATGCAGGAGGTGTTCGAAGCCGCAGTGGTCGGCGTGCCGGACGAGCAGTGGGGCGAGGCGGTGAAAGCGGTGGTGGTGCTCAAGCCTGGCGCCCGTCTTGATGAGTCCCAGGTCATGGCCTATTGCGCCGAGCATCTGGCCGGCTTCAAGAAGCCGCGCAGTGTCGACTTCATCGATGAATTGCCGAAAAACCCCAATGGTAAGGTCGTGCGCCGGGTGGTTCGCGATGGTTACTGGAAAAACAGTCAGCGCAAGATCTGACGCGCAGGAGCAGAACCGAAATGATCGAACCAAGCGAAAAAGCCAAACGCGTCATCGCTGACATGCAAGCCTTTATCCGCGATGAAATCATCCCGCTGGAAAAGAAACAACAGCTGCAATGGGGGGAGGCGCACCCCAAGGCGATTCTTGCCGATGTCTGGAAGCGTTCCTGCGAACTGGGTTTCTACAACGTCATGCTGCCGGAGAACCTCGGTGGCGCCGGCCTGAGCGTGGTTGACCTGTGTGCGGTCAAGGAGGCGGCGATTCTTACCGGCTCGATGCTCGCGCCGCATGTGCTGGGCGAGCTGAGCGGCCCGCCACGCATCGGTCACCTGTTCAAGGTGGCAAGCCCGGTGCAGGTGGAAAAGTTCCTGCAGCCGGTGTGCCGGGCCGAGAAGGCGGTGTGCTTTGCCCTGACCGAAGCCGAAGCGGGTTCCGATGCCAGCGCGATCAAAACCAGTGCGCGGCTTGATGGTGACTACTATGTGCTCAACGGCGCCAAGCGTTATATCTCCGGTGCGCCGTATGCCGACTTTGCCGTGCTGCTGGCAGTGACCGCGCCAGGGCAGGGCGCCGCAGGCATCTCGGCGTTCTTCGTCGACCTCAAGGGCCCGGGTGTGCAGGTCGACTCGGACTATCAGGTGATGTCCGGCGGTGGCAGCCACGGCAATATCGAACTCAAGGATGTGCGTGTGCCGGTGGAAAACCGCATCGGCGACGAAGGCGCCGGTTTCAAGCTGGCCATGGGGCGAATCACCCTCAATCGCCTGCTGCATTGCCCGACGATGCTCGGCATGGCCGGTCTGGCGCTGAACCTGTCGATCGACTACGCCCGCACCCGCAGCCAGTTCGGCAAGCCGATCGCGATGTTCCAGGCGGTCAACCACATGATCGCTGACATGGCCACCGAGCTGCTGGCGGCGCGCAGCATGATGTACGCCACCGCCGCACTCAATGATGCCGGTGGCGACATCCGCACCCAGGCGCCGATGTGCAAGCTCTACGCCTCGGAGGCGGCCTTCAGGATTGTTGACCGCGCCGTGCAGGTGCACGGTGGCGCCGGTCTGATACGCGGCAACCCGGTGGAATGGATGTTCCGCGCCACGCGCATGATGCGTATCCTTACCGGCACCAGCGAGATCCAGCGCAACACCATCGCCAAGGGCATCCTCATGCCTGGCTGAGCCCCGCACCACGCCCGCCGTCATGGCGGGCGACTTCTATCTATAACAATAATCAGAGGTATCCCATGCTCGGCATCGAAACTGGCTACCGCCCGAAAGCCGCCTGGACCATTGCGGTGTTGTTGGCGGTGATGATGTTGGTGAACTTCCTCGACAAGGTGGTCATCGGCCTGGTCGCTGTGCCGATGATGGCGGAACTGCAGCTCAGCGCTGCGGAGTTCGGCCTGATCGGCGGCGCCCTGCACTGGTTGTTCTCGCTCTCGGCAGTGCTTGGCGGCTTTCTCGCCAACCACAAACCGACCCGCACCCTGTTGCTCGGCATGGGCCTGTTCTGGGCCCTGGTGCAATTGCCGATGCTGTTTGCCACTTCACTGTGGACCATCGTCGCCTGCCGGGTGCTGCTGGGTATCGGCGAAGGCCCGGCCTCACCGGTGGCCACCCACGCCCTGTACAAGTGGTTCCCCGACAACAAGCGCAGCCTGCCGGTGGCCATGCTGCATTCCGGTAGCGCCATGGGCCTGCTGGTGGCCGGCCTGCTGATCCCGTGGATGAGCGTGCATTACGGCTGGCGCAGCAACTTCGCCGTGCTCGCGGCCATCGGCTTGATCTGGTGCGTGGCCTGGTACCGGCTGGGCAAGGAAGGGCAACTGGACAATGTCGCCGCGGCCACTCCTGAAACCGCGGTGGCGCAGGCGCGCATCCCGTACCGGCGTCTGCTCAGCGACCCGACCGTGATCGGCAACTACCTCGGTCACTTCGCTGCCAACTGGTCGCTGGCGTTGACCCTGACCTGGGTTCCGGCCTATCTGGAGAAGGGTCTGGGCATGGCCTCGCTGAATGCCGGGCGGATGTTCGTGGTGTTCGTGCTGGTGACCACACCGCTGAGCCTGATCATGGCCTGGTGGTCGCAACGCCTGTTGCGCCGTGGCCTGCCGTCGCGGCTGGCGCGTGGGGTATTCGTCTCGGTGTGCCTGATATTCAGCGGCATCCTCGCCGCGGCCTTGGTACTGCCGGGCTTGGCGCTGGCTGAACGTATCGCCTGCCTGACCTTGAGCGGCGGCCTGGCGCTGGTGATGTACTCGATTGGCCCGGCGATGCTCGCCGAAGTGGTGCCCAGCGGCCAACGTGGCAGCATGCTCGCCATCGGCAACGCCTGCGGTTCATTGGCGGGGCTGGCGGCACCGGTGATCACCGGCTTTCTGGTGCAGAACGCCGAAGGCATCAACGCTGACGGCTATGCCCACGGCTTCATGGTCTGTGGCGCGGTGCTGGTCAGCGCCGGGCTGATCGGCCTGCTGACCATGAACCCGCAGCGCTCGCGCAATCAGCTGCATACCACGACTTCAGCGCAGCGCCTTCAAACCTCCTGAGGTTCCTGCGCACGTTCGATCAGTTCACCTTTCCAGCGCCCTGACTGCACCACCTCGACCAGCAGGGCGCGCACCAGATCGCGAATGCACGAGGCGGCGAAGGTCAGCGGCTTGTGGGTCGAGTAGGCGATCGACAGGGTGCGCCGCACGCTCGGCTCGACAATGCGCCGGGCCAGCTGTTGCGGGTTGTCTTCCACCGCCGGCCAGTTGCCGATGGTTGCCGCCAGGCCGCTGCGTACCAGGCTGCTGACGCCCTGGGCAGTCTGCTGCTCGTACTGCACTTTAAGCTCCAGCCCGGCTTCAAGCGCCGCCTGTTCCACCCGCCGGCGCAGGTGCGAGCTGGCCCGTGGCGCCATCACCAGGGTCTGGCTCAAGGCTTTGGCCAGGGTAATGCTCTCATCAGTGCAGCTCGGGGCCTGCACGCTCAACCAGTACAGTTCCTCGGTGAAGATCGGCTCGGCATGCACATGTTCGAGCTCTTCGGCATTCGGCACCAGGCCGAAATCCACTTTGCCCAGTTCGATCGCCTCACCGCCTTCCTGGCTCAGGCCGTCGCGCACGGTCAGTTCGATACCCGGGAATTTCTCGTTGGCGCGGGTAATGATCAGCGGCAACAGCAGGGCTGAGGCGGTGACCGGAATGGCAATCGCCACCCGCCCTTTGGGGTTGCCCTTGGTCGACTCCAGCTCATCCTTGACCGTGTCGATGGTTTGCACCACCGAGCGGGCAATCTCGTACAGGCGCCGGCCGGCATCGGTGAGGTTGACGCCGTCATGCACGCGCTCTAACAGCTGCATTTCCAGCTCGCTTTCCAGCAGGTTGATCTGGCGGCTGAGTGCTGGCTGGGCAATGTAGGCACGGCGGGCGGCCGAAGAGAAACTTCCGGCCTCGGCGATGGCAATCAGATAACGCAGTTGTTTGAGAGTCATGCTGGAGTTCCACGGCCATGCCGGAGCGTTATGGGCTGTATTGAAAGACGATATTGGTGCATCACACAGCGGCTCACTAGGATGAGGCCAGGCGTTTATATGACCTGTTTATTGTCTTGGTTGCAACGCTAGTGTGTTGATTTTCAACGCCTTGCGCTGAAGTCTCGGGAGCTCGCTGTATGTTGCCAACTGCGTCGTCGTCTGCCCTTAGCCGGTTGCTGCTGGGGCAAGGGCAGGAGCCCGATCCACGCTTCACCCTGGCCAACGAACGCACCTTCCTGGCCTGGATTCGCACGGCGCTGGCCTTGCTCGCCAGTGGCATCGCCGTTGAGGCCTTCACCCTGGGGCTGTTCAGCCCGAACGCCAAACGGGCGCTGGTGGTCGGCCTGCTCAGCCTTAGTCTGATCGTCAGCCTTAGTGCCTTCTGGCGCTGGTTGAGCGTTGAGCGTGCGCTCAGGCAGCAGGCGCCGCTCCCTGTTTCGCTGCTCACGCCGTTGCTCTCTGGCGGCTGCGCCTTGCTCGTCGGTGGGGTGATCGCCGCGCTGTGGGGACCATGGTGATGGACGCCGGGCTGCAGCCAGAACGCACCACGCTGGCGTGGAAGCGCACACACATATTGCTGGTGCTGGTGGCTTGCCTGGCGCTGCGCTGCCTGCAGCACCACCCCATGCTGACCATCGCTGTCATCAGCCTGGCCGGGTTGATGGCGTTGTTGATCGTGGTTGAACAGGAGCGCTGCTACCGGCGTGCACGCCTGGGCATTGCCCGGCAGGGCCCGACCTGTAACCCACGGCCACTGTTGGCTCTGTGTTTGTGCACCGCGCTGCTGGCGGCGCTGACCCTGTTTGCAGTTCTGGCGCAAGCCTGAACGTTCTTTCCTAAGGAGCGATAACATGAAGCCGCAATGGTCCTGTCTCAACGATGTAAAGATCATCGATGTCAGCCAACTGCTGCCTGGCCCTCACGCCACCTCACTGCTGTTGCAGTTGGGGGCGGATGTGATCAAGGTCGAACAACCGGGCAGCGGCGACAGCTCGCGCCTGCTCGGCAATGCGGTGTTCGCGCAGTTCAATCGCGGCAAGCGTTCAATTGCCCTGAACCTCAAGGACCCGGCCGATAAAGCCGCTTTCCTGGACCTGGTACGCGATTGCGACGCCGTGGTCGAAGGCTTTCGCCCCGGCGTGATGCAGCGCCTGGGGCTGGGCTACGAGGAACTGGCCAGGGTCAACCCGGCGATTGTCCTCTGTTCGATTTCCGGTTTTGGCCAGAGCGGCCCCTATGCGGCGCATGCCGGTCATGACCTCAATTACCTGGCCATGGCCGGCTACTGGTCGATCCCGGTGCAGGTCGAAGACAAGGTCGCCCGGCCGAAAGTGCGCCTGTCCGACTATGCCGCCTCGGCCTACGCCGCGTTATCGCTGTCGGTAGCGATCATGAGTGCCCGCCAGCAAGGTGTCGGCCAGCATCTGGATGTTTCGGTGCATGACTCGATTCTGTCCTGGACCGCGCATATGGCCTGGCTGGCGCGTGGCTTCGAAGACAACCCGGTCGCCTCGCCGACAGTAATGCCTGAAAACGATATCTTCCAGACCGGCGACGGTCGTCACCTGGCCATGGGCATTCTCGAGAACAAGTTCTGGGTGACCCTGTGTGAGGTATTGGGGGACGAATTTCCGTCGCTCAGGGACGAACGTTTCGCCAACCGCATGAGTCGCTTTGGCCGCAAGCAGGAGGTCAACGCGCTGCTCAAGGACATATTCCTCAGCCGCACACTGGAGCAGTGGACCCAGGCCTTCGCCGGGCACGACCTGCCGTTCTCGCCGCTGCTCAGCGCCAGCGAGTTGTTCGACGATCCCCATGTGCAGGCGCGGGGCACGGTGCGCCCGTTGCCGCAGGAGCGGACGATCAGTGTCGGCTTTCCAGTGAAGTTCTCGCGGGGGTTGCCGGACAGCGACACGACTGTGCCAGCCTTGGGCGAATATAGCGTTGAGGCGTTCAAGCGGGAGCAGGGGTAGATCGGGTCGAATGAGGTGGGATGTTGAGGCTGTGGGCTTATCCATTTTTTGTGGTGATGCTGCTGGCCCCTACAGGCACCTCCGCTCAGCCTCTTGAAGTCGCAGTCCGCGGCGCCTGAACGTGCGTGCATGAAGATCAAGGTCAAGATCAAGATCAAAAGCGAGGCAGCGTCGCCACATCGAATGGATCAGCCCGCCGCCTCAGCATCCCAACCCGCCCCAAAGACCATTCTCCCCAGGATTCCGTGAGGAACCTAAAGCGCCAGACTCATGGCCTGCAGCTGGTGCTTCAGTACTTTTCCGCTCGCCGCGCAAGGCAGGGCTTCGAGCACGCGAACATGGCTGGGGCGCTTGTAGGGCGACAAGTGTTCCGCCAGGTGAGCTTCAAGTGCAGGCAGGTCGAAGCGTTCGGCATCGGCGACCTGGACGAACGCTACCACCTCTTCGTTGCCCGGCACCGGGCGCCCGACTACCGCCGAGAGCACGACGCCGGGGTAGGCATTGAGCACGGCTTCGACCTCCGGCGGGTAGACGTTGAAGCCCGAGCGGATGATCAGCTCCTTGCTGCGCCCGACGATAAACAGCGCGCCTTCATCATCCTGACGCGCCAGGTCACCGGTGTTCAACCAGCCGTCGGCCGTCAGTACCTGTGCGGTCTGCTCGGCAGCACGGTAGTAGCCTTTCATGACATTCGGACCACGCACCCAGAGTTCACCGACTTCACCCCGCGGCACGGCGTTTTGCCGGGTGCTGTCGAGCAAGCGAATCTCCAGCCCCGGAATCGGCCGACCCACCGAAGTGTCGTGGCGCGGTGCTTCGATGCGGGTCTGGCTGATGGTGGGTGAGCTTTCGGTCAGGCCATAACCATTGTGCAACGGCACCCCGAAACGTTGTTCGACGGCATCCTTGAGGCTCATGTCCAGGGGCGAGCCGCCGGCATACAGAAAGCGCAACTGCGGTGCGTGCAAGGCAATGTCCTGGTTGCTCGCGTGTTCCAGCAAACGGGCGAACATCGCCGGTACACCCTGCATCAGGGTGATACCGTCTTCGGCCAGCGCCCGCGCCAGTTCCGCGGGGTCAAAGCGCGCTTGCAAATGCAACGCCGCGCCACTGTAAAGGCTCGCCAGGCAGACCGCGGTGAGGCCAAACACATGGGAAATCGGCAGCACCGCATAGACCCGGTCATCACGACGCAAGTGCCGCAGCCGGCTGGCGGTGCAGGCGATGTACAGCAGGTTGCGGTGGGTGAGCATCACGCCTTTGGGGGCGCCGGTGGTCCCGGTGGTGTAGATCATCGCCGCCACTTGCCTGGCTGGGTCCGGTTCTACCGGTTCAACCAGGCAGGTGTGGTTGAGGGCAGCGATGTGAAAGCTGCCCAGGTGGGCAACTTCACGTGCTTGTGCCCCGACCCGTTCGGCGTGGCGTGCGGCACTGCCCGAGGCGGCACTGGCGAACAGCACCCGGCGCGGTGTGCAATGGCTTTCGATGCTGTCCAGCTCGCTGGCCGACAGGCGTGCATTGACCACCACCGCCCAGGCATCCAGGCGGCTCAAGGCGAGCAGGGCGGCGACCAGCAGGCGGCAGTTCTCGGCCACCAGCATGACCCGGTCGCCAGCCCGCACGCCATCCTGGATCAGTTGCGCCTGCAGCAGCTCGACGGCCAGGCGCAGCTCACCGTAACTGAGGGTGATGGCGCCTTCATGCACGGCAGGGCTGGCGGCGTGTTCACGGCCATGGCGGTCCAGCAACAGGTGCAGGCGCTCAGGCAGTTCGGCAATGATTGCATCACGCTCAAGCATCAGCGGTTCTCCGCACGACGGATCAGGTTACGCGCGATCACCAGTTGCTGGATCTGCGTGGTGCCTTCGTAAATGCGGAACAGGCGCACATCCCGGTAGAAACGTTCGATGCCGTATTCGGCAACGTAACCGGCGCCGCCGAAGATCTGCACGGCACGGTCAGCAACGCGCCCGCACATTTCCGAGGCGAACATCTTGCAGCACGACGCCTCCATCGACACGTCCTGCTTGAGGTCACGTTTGCGCGCAGCATCGAGGACCATGCAGCGGGCGGCGTAGATCTCGGCCTGGCTGTCGGCGAGCATGGCCTGGATCAGCTGGAACTCGGCCAGCGCCTGGCCGAATTGTTGGCGTTCCAAGGCGTAGGCCAGGGCGTCATCGAGCATGCGCTCGGCGGCACCGACGCAGATTGCTGCGATGTGCAGTCGGCCCTTGTCGAGGACCTTCATTGCGGTCTTGAAGCCGACACCTTCGACGCCGCCAATCAGGTTGGCGGCCGGAATGCGGCAGTTCTCGAAAATCACGTCGCAGGTGTGGGCGCCTTTCTGGCCCATTTTCTGGTCGACCTTGCCCAGCGACAGGCCAGGAGTGCCGGCTTCAACGATGAACGCCGAGATGCCGCCTGCACCCTTGATCTGCGGGTTGCTGCGGGCCATGACGGTGAAAATGCCCGCGTGCGGGGCATTGGTGATAAAGCGCTTGGTGCCGTTGAGCACATAGCTGTCGCCGTCACGCACGGCACTGGTGCGCAGCGCCGCCGCATCGGAGCCGGCGCCAGGTTCGGTCAGCGCGAACGAGCCGATCAGTTCACCCGAGGCCATGCGCGGCAGGTAGTGGCGCTTCTGCGCCTCGGTGCCGTCGATGATCAGGCCCTGGGAGCCGATGCCGTTGTTGGTGCCGATCAGGGAGCGGAAGGCCGGGGAGGTCTTGCCCAGTTCGAAGGCCACCAGGACCTCTTCTTCCATGCTCAAGCCAAGGCCATCGTAGTCCTGGGGAATGCACAGGCCGAACAGGCCCAGTTCACGCATTTCCTCGATGATGGCTGGCGGTATGCAGTCGTTTTCCGCCACCGCATGTTCGGCGGGCACCAGCCGTTCGCGGACGAAACGCGACAGGCTGTCGAGCAGCAGGTTGAGTGTTTCCTGATCGTTGATCATGCAAGACCTCTTGGAGTTATTGTCGGCCCAGAGTGGCTTCGACAGTGCGCACCAGGTGCGCGAGACGCGGTCCCAGGTCGTCTTCGATCATGTGCTGGCGCAGCACGAAGGCCGGACCTCCACAGCTGAAGGCAACGACGCCGGAACCGTCCGGGTGGATCAGGGGCACGCCGACGGCGTTGATATCTTTCTGCCATTCGCCGACCGCCAGGCAGTAGCCATGGTCCTGGTATTGGCGAAAGGCTTTGTCCAGTTGGGTGCGCAACGCGGGCCAGTCATCGCCGTGACGGGCGCGCAGCTGGTCGAGCAGCAGATCGCGCTCGTGGTCCGCCAGGCCGGCCAGATAGGCGCGGCCCATGGCGGTGCTGGCCATCGGAATGCGTGAGCCGATGTCCAGGCGCAGGGTCAGCGGGCCGGGGCCCTGGCAGTTCTCGACGTAGACCATGCTCAGGCGGTCGCGGGCACCCAGCGATACCGAGCTTTGCGTGAGGTCGGCCAGCTCCTGCATCAGCGGTCGGGCCTGGCGGCGCACGTCGAGGCCGCTGAGGTGGGCGTAACCCAGGGCCAGCACGCCGGTGTCGATGGCGTACTTGCCCAGATTGTCCAGGTACTGCAGGTAGCCGAGGCGGGTCAGGGTGTAGGTCAGGCGCGACACCGTGGCTTTCGGCAGGCCGCTGCGCGCCGCCAGTTCCTGGTTACCCAGGTGCCGTTCGCCGGGCCGGAAGCAACGCAGCAGCTCCAGGCCACGCGCCAGGGCGGTGACGAACTGACGGTCCGGCTCCAGGGCCTGCAGGTCGATTTCGGTGTCGATGCGTTTGCGCTTGTCCATGGACATTCCTCGTGGATCAGGTAGGGGTTCACCGATCGCCGGCCGGATGCTGGCACAGGAAAAATCGGCGAGTCAAGAAATCAAAATCAAGTTTCGCACAGCGAAATTCGTTAATCCAGCAGGCTTTGTCGCTGAACAGGCTTGTAACCCGCAATTCAGACACTTTCCCTAAAATTCATTCAGCGCACGGCGACGCCAGCGATTTACAACGCTCGATGAATTTGCGTAGTCTGAATTGTATTGCGAAACAGTGTTCCGCATAGCGAAATTCAACAAGGACAAAAGCATGAGTGAAACCCTCGTAGAGCACCCCTTGCCAGGGGTGGCGCTGGTACGCCTGAACCGTCCCGAAGCGCGCAATGCCCTGAACCAGGCGGTGCGCGAACAGCTGGCTGGGCATTTCAACCAGCTGGGCAATGATCCTGCGGTGCGCTGCATCGTCTTGACCGGTGGTGACACGGTGTTTGCCGCCGGTGCCGATATCCGCGACATGGTCGAACGCGGTGCCATCGACATGTTGCTGCGCCAGACCCAGCGCCTGTGGGCGGCGATTGCCCAGTGCCCGAAACCGGTGATTGCCGCGGTCAATGGCTTTGCCCTTGGCGGCGGCTGCGAGCTGGCCATGCACGCCGACCTGATCATCGCCGGCCGTGGTGCCAGCTTTGCCCAGCCGGAAGTGCGCGTGGGCATCATGCCCGGCGCGGGCGGCACCCAGCGCCTGACCCGCGCGGTCGGCAAGTTCCAGGCCATGCGCATGCTGCTGACCGGAATCTCGGTCAGTGCCGACGAAGCGCTGGCCATGGGGCTGGCCAGTGAGGTGGTGGACGATGCGCAGGTACAGGCCCGCGCCCTGGAAATGGCGACATTGATCGCCGCCATGCCGCCCTTGGCGGTCATGCAGATCAAGGAAGTGCTCCTCGCCGGTCAGGACGCTTCGCTGGAGGCCGCGTTGATGCTTGAGCGCAAGGCGTTCCAGTTGCTGTTCGATTCGGCCGACCAGAAAGAAGGCATGCGCGCCTTTCTCGATAAACGCAAACCAGTCTATGCGGGGAGCTGAAGCATGCAGCCACGGGATATCAATTGCATGGCGGTGGTCGGCGCCGGGGTCATGGGCGCCGGTATCGCCCAGATCGCCGCGCTGGCCGGGGTCACGGTGTACCTGTTCGACCGCCGCGAGGGCGCTGCACAGGCTGCGCGCCAGAACATCCAGCGCACGCTTGAGACGCTGGCCGGCAAAGGCAAGCTGAATGCCGATCAGGTGCTGGCCGCAGCGCAGCGCTTGCTGCCGGTCGACGACCTCAGTGAACTGGCCGATTGTCAGCTGGTGGTCGAAGCGATCATCGAGGACCTGGCGGCCAAGCGCGCCTTGTTCGCCGAGCTGGAAACCATCGTCAGCGATGGCTGCCTGCTGGCCAGCAACACCTCGTCGCTATCGGTCACGGCGATTGCCGCGCAATGCCGGCTGCCAGCGCGGGTCGGCGGCTTTCACTTTTTCAACCCGGTGCCGTTGATGAAAATCGTCGAAGTCATCGAAGGGCTGCAGAGCGCCCCGTGGGTCGGGCAAACCCTGCTGGCTTTGGGTACGCGCTTCGGTCATCTGGCGGTGCGCGCGCAGGATACTCCGGGCTTCATCGTCAACCATGGTGGCCGCGGTTATGGCACCGAAGCCATGCGCGTACTCAGCGAGTCGGTGACGCAGCCGGTTGAACTCGACCGCATCCTGCGCGAACAGGCCGGCTTTCGCATGGGCCCGTGCGAGTTGTTCGACCTGACCGGGCTGGATGTTTCCCATCCGGTCACCGAGTCGATCTACCAGCAGTACTTTCAGGAACCACGCTACCGGCCGACGCTGATCACCCGTCAACGGCTGGAAGCCGGACTGCTTGGGCGCAAGACCGGCGAGGGTTTCTACCGCTACATCGATGGCCAGCAGCAGGTGCCGGCTGAACAGCCGCCAGCCCCAGTGCCCGACATCCCGGTGTGGGTGAGCAATGTGCGCCCTGCGGCGCGCGCCCGCGTGGTCAGCCTGCTGGCAACGCTTGGCGTGAAAGTTGAGCCGGGCATGCGGCCCAGTCCCGAAGCACTGTGCATCGTCCTGCCGCTGGGTGTCGATGCCAGTCTCAGTGCGCAGGCCGAGCAACTGGACCCGCGCCGCACGCTGGCACTCGATACTTTGCTGCCACTGGAACGCCGCCGGGTATTGATGACCACGGTGGCCACCACGGCGCAATGGCGCGAGGCGGCCCGGGCGTTGCTGGCCGCCGACGGTGTGGCGGTCAGCGTGATCCGCGACAGCGCCGGTTTCGTCTCGCAGCGGGTGCTGGCGCAGATCATCAATATTGCCTGCGACATGGCCCAGCAACGGGTGGCCAGCCCGGCGGATATCGACAACGCCATCCGCCTCGGCCTTGGCTACCCCCAGGGACCGTTGAGCTGGGGCGACGAGCTGGGCGCCGAGACTGTGCTCGAGGTGCTCGACCAGCTGTACAGCTACTACCGCGATCCACGTTACCGCCCAAGCCCGTGGCTGATGCGCCGCGCCGGCCTGCGCCTGTCGTTGCTCACTGCTGATACCTGATGCTGCCCAATTGAGGATTGACCATGCTTGACGCTTATATCTATGACGGTTTGCGCAGTGCCTTTGGCCGCCATGCCGGCGGCCTTGCCCCCTTGCGCCCGGACGATCTCGCCGCACAAGTGATCAAGGCGCTGGTGGCGCGCTCGCCGTTTGCCGCTGAACAGATCGAGGACGTGATCCTTGGCTGCACCAACCAGGCCGGTGAAGACAGCCGCAACGTCGCGCGCAATGCCTTGCTCGCCGCGGGCTTGCCCGTCACGGTTGCCGGTCAGACGGTCAACCGCCTGTGTGCCAGTGGCCTGGCGGCAGTGCTGGATGCCGCCCGCGCGGTGAGCTGCGGTGAAGGCGAGCTGTACCTGGCCGGTGGTGTGGAAAGCATGAGCCGCGCACCGTTCGTGCTGGGCAAGTCCGAGTCCGCTTATAGCCGCGAGGCCAGGCTGTTCGACACCACCATCGGCGCACGCTTCCCCAATCCGCAGGTCAGCGCGGCCTATGGCAGCGAAACCATGCCGGAAACCGCCGACAACGTAGCGCGTGACTACGACATCAGCCGGGAAGCTTCCGACGCCTTTGCCCTGGCCTCGCAACAGCGTTACGCCCGGGCCCTGGCAGACGGATTTTTCGACGCGGAGATCGTGCCGGTTGCAGTGCCGGCAGGACGCAAGGGCAGCGTGAGCATTGGCCACGACGAACACCCTCGGCCTGAAGCCGATGCCCCGGGGCTGGCGCGGCTCAATCCGTTGTTCCAGGGCGGTGTGGTCACGGCTGGCAATGCTTCGGGTATCAACGACGGTGCCGCCGCGCTGCTGATCGGCAGTCGTGCGCTGGGTGAGCGCGCCGGGGTCAAACCACGGGGGCGCATTCTCAGTGGCGCCGCCGCCGGTGTCGCGCCGCGGGTGATGGGCATCGGCCCGGCCTATGCCATTCCCAAGGCGTTGCAGCGTGCCGGTCTGACGCTTGCCGATATGGACCTGATTGAAATCAACGAAGCCTTTGCCGCTCAGGTACTGGGCTGCCTGAAGCTGCTGGAATTGCGCGAAGACGACCCGCGCATCAACCCCAACGGCGGGGCGATTGCCTTGGGCCATCCGCTCGGCGCGTCCGGCGCGCGGCTGGTGCTGACCGCGCTGCGCGAACTGGAGCGCAGGGGCGGGCGCTATGCGGTGGTCAGCCTGTGCATTGGCGTCGGCCAGGGGCTGGCCGTGGTCATCGAGCGAATCTGAGAGGACAACAAGCATGGCAACCTACACTGCACCGCTGCGCGATATGCAGTTCGTCCTCGATGAACTGCTGAAACTGGAACACTATGCCGACCTTGACGGCTTTGCCGATGCGCCCAGGGACGTCAGTACGGCGATCCTCGAAGAGGCCGGGCGACTGGCCAGCGGCGTCCTGGCGCCGCTCAATGCGGTAGGCGATCACCTGGGGTGCCGCCTGGAAAACGCCGAAGTCAGTACTGCCCCCGGCTTTCGTGAGGCCTATCGGCTGTACGCCGAAGGTGGCTGGACCGGCCTGACCGCCTCACCCGCCTATGGCGGCCAGGGCTTGCCTCATGTGCTGGGCATCGCCGTACGCGAAATCATGACCAGCGCCAACCTGGCGTTCTCGATGTTCGCCGGCCTCAGCCACGGCGCCGCCAATGCTATCGCCAATGGCGGCACTGCCGCGCAGAAGGCCCTGTTCCTGCCGCCGATGATCGCCGGGCGCTGGACTGGCACGATGAACCTCACCGAGCCCCATTGCGGCACCGACCTTGGCCTGTTGCGCAGCCGCGCCCATCCGCAAGCGGACGGTAGCTACCGGATCAGCGGCACCAAGATCTTCATCTCTGCCGGTGAGCATGACCTGGCGGAAAACATCATCCACCTGGTGCTGGCGCGTCTGCCGGACGCGCCAGCCGGGGTCAAGGGCATCAGTCTGTTCATCGTCCCCAAGTTCCTGGTCAACCCCGACGGCTCGCTGGGTGCGCGCAACGGCGTGCAGTGCGGTTCGCTGGAAGAGAAGATGGGTATCCACGGCAACCCGACCTGCGTGATGAACTACGACGATGCCACCGGCTATCTGCTCGGCGAAGCGCACCAAGGCCTGAAGGTGATGTTCGTGATGATGAACAGCGCCCGCCTGGCCGTGGGCGTGCAGGGCTTGAGCCTGGCCTCGGTGGCTTATCAGAATGCCGCCAGCTATGCCCGTGACCGCCTGCAGGGGCGTGCACCAGGTGGCGCGATTGCGCCTGAACGCGTGGCCGATCCGATCGTCGCGCACCCGGATGTGCAACGTATGCTGCTGAGCCAGCGCGCGTTTGTCGAAGGTGGCCGGGCACTGGCGTACTGGGCGGGCTTGCAGGTTGATCTTGCGCACAAGCACCCGGATCCGGAGGTGCGCGAATCGGCCAACGACCTGTTGGGCTTGCTGACACCAATGATCAAGGCCTACTGCACCGATCAGGGCGTGGAAAGCATCAGTCTGGCGATGCAGTGCTTCGGCGGCCATGGCTACATTCGCGAATGGGGTATCGAGCAGTTGCTGCGCGATGCGCGCATCACGCCGCTGTACGAAGGCACCAATGGCGTGCAGGCCATGGACCTGGTGGCGCGCAAACTCAGGCTCAACGAGGGCAGGGCGCTGAAGCGGTTCATGGCCCTGGTCGAGGATTTCTGCCAGGAACAGGGCGCACAACTGGGCGACTGTACCGTGGCGTTGCAACAAGCACTCGGCGACCTGAAACTGGCCACCGCTTATTTGCTTGAACGCAGCGACCCGGCCACCAGCGGCGCTGCGGCGGTAGACTACTTGCACCTGACCGCGCTGGTTGCCTTCGGCCTGCAATGGGCACGCATGGCGTTGATCGCTGATCGGCATCTGGCGGACAGTGACGACAGCACCGGGTTCTACCGTGCCAAACGGCTGACTGCGCGGTTCTTCTTCGAGCGAATTCTCCCGCAGACAGCGATACACTTGCAGCGAGTACGGGCCGGGGCCGAGGTCTTGAGCGCCTTCGACCCCGAGCAGTTCTGAGGTCGCAATCACCTGAGGTAGCCATGAAACGAGCGAACGATGTGGCGGAGAAATCCATCCCACTGGGTGCGCTCGTCTCATTGCCGGTGGTACTGCAGTCGCTGGGGGTCGATCCGTGGCCGATGCTGGCGCGTTACGGTATCGAGCAGCAGTCCTTTGCACAGCCGATGCTGCCGCTGCCGGTCCTGACCCACGGCCGGATACTCGAAGAGGCCGAGCAGTTAAGCGGCTGTGATCACCTGGGCCTGCTGCTGGGGCAGCGGGCCAATCTGCAGAACGCCGGCCCCTTGCGCTTTCTGGTGCTCAACGCGCCGACTGTACGCGATGCCACCGAGTCGCTGATCCGCTATTGCGGCTTGTGGTACCGCGGCCTGCACCTGAGCCTGGCCCAGGAGCAGGGCTATGCCGGCCTGCGTTTGTCCATCGACGGCAACGTACCGGGCGCCGAGCAGCTGCTTACCGCGTACCTGGCCGCCATCGTCACCATCATGGAGCTGATTGTCGGCCGCAGCTGGCGTCCGGCGCTGGTGCGCATTGCCTACCGCAAGCCGGCATCCTCGGCGTTGTACGAGCGTTTCTTCCGTTGCCCGGTGTGGTTTGGCCAGTCCCAGCACGAGGTGCTGTTCGCCCAGTCGTTGCTGGACATGCGCCGTGAGGGCCATGACCGCCAGCTCGACGACTTTTTGCGCAGTCACCTGAGCGAACTCAAAGCCCGCGAAAGTTCGGATCTGGTTGCTCAGGTTACCCAGGTCATCGAGGGCCTGTTGCTGCATGGCGAGTGCAGCGCGGAGAAGGTCGCTGAATTTTTTGCCGTGCACCGTTTTACCCTCTATCGCCACTTGAGCGAGCAGCAGACCAGCTTCGAGCTGTTGCTGGAACAGACGCGCAAGACCCTGGCCGCCAAGTTGCTCGGTGATCCCAGCCTACCGGTTGCCGAGGTCGCCATCCGCCTGGGCTACGAGACGCAAGGCAACTTCACTCGCGCGTTCAAACGCTGGTACGCCTGTACCCCGCGTGACTGGCGCAAGGGTGCCGGGCTGCCCGTGTTGCGCAGTGCAAAACGCCTGTGAGTGTAGGTTCTCAACATAAAAGTCTGTTGAGAACTTGCCTTTTCCTGATCTCGCTCAGGCCTTGATGTTCCCTCTCCTTATACCGTTGGGTCAGCTGCGCTGCTTAACAACTACGCACACAGACTGACGCCTGGTTGAGGTGTCCAACTCTCAAGGTATGACGGAAAGCATGCTATGCGGCAACCCAAGATCGTAATTGTCGGCGCTGGATTGGTGGGTGGGTCTGCGGCCCTGTTTGCGGCCGTGGCCATTCCGAGCGCCGAGATCGTTATCATCGATGTCGCGCGGGTACGGGCTGAAGGGCAGACGCTGGACCTCGCCCACGCAGCAGCACTCTGGGGACACAATCGCTACTATGCGGGAGATTACGAGAACGCACGCGATGCGGACATCATCGTGCTCACGGCCGGTGTCGGTCTGCAGCCAGGGCAGACTCGTCTGGATCTGGCCAGAACCAATGCGGCCATCACCGCGGACATTGTGGATCGCACTGCGCCATTGGCCCCGGATGCAATCTACGTAATCGCAACCAACCCCTGCGATGTATTGACCAGTGTCGTTTTTGACCGCCTGCGCTGCGCGCGCGAGCGTGTGATCAGCACCGGCACCTCCCTTGACACCGGGCGACTGCGATCGCTGCTCTCCGAGCGGCTGGGCGTCGTGGCGCCTGCAATTCATGCCTACGTTCTCGGCGAACACGGCGAATCCGCATTAATCGACTGGTCCGGCGCGACCGTCTCGGGTATGCCCCTGGAGATGTTCCTGGCCAGGAGCGGTAAAGAGTTGGGGCCTGCCAGCCGCGATATGATCCTGCGCTCCGTTCACGAGTCCGCCAAACTCATCAAGGAAGGCAAGGGCGCCACCCACTATGGAGTCGCCAGTGCGATTGGGCGGATTTGTCAGGCCATCGTGCACAACACCGACCTTATTCTCCCGGTCGCTATCGTGCATGCCGAAGTCGAAGGCGTACCGGAGGTATGTTTGTCGCTACCGATGGTGCTCAATAGCCGCGGAGCACAGTTAATGGCTTATCCAGAACTCAACCCCATCGAGCGCGAGGCCCTGCAGCGCAGTGCGCGCATTGTCAAAGAGGCAACCAACAGCGTGCTTCTCGACCGGTAGTGCCCCGGCGCGCGGCTACCGTCAGCAGTTGATCATGGTGCATGATCGGTCGCCTTGCCCGCTCATTCACTTTGGAGAACTGCATGTCCACGCCAATTGATGTGTCCGACCACCCGGTGGGATCGGTGAGCGATCCGGGTCGCTACCTGCTTAACCTGACGGGCTTGCACAGCCATACGCTGAACCAAGAGGCGGGGCGCGGCAATCTCATCATCGGTCCTGCCAGCATGGGTAAAAAAGCCGATCTGCACGTCGCTCCCGAGCAAGCGATCAGCTGGTCGGCATTCGATCCTTTTTCCACACCTGCCGGATCGCCGTGGCCGCGCTATATAAGGTATTTTGGCAATGACAGCGGCTTTTTCGGCTGGTCGCAGCGGCGCAGGATTGAATCATTCCTATGGGCTCCGGCATTTGCCCAGAGGCGCAGCGTCGATGCCAGTGCTGCAAAGATTGCTGCGTTGCAAATCCGGCTTGAACAGGTGTCCGGCCATCTCGATCTGATGCTACCCAAGGATGGCCAACTTGACTTGGTCGGTGACCTCTCACGCTTTACCGCTGCGGGTAATTTGCCGCACTCGCTCTCGCTGGCACCGACGCTTTCGCGCCGTCATAGCGGCACACCCTATACGCTGCCCGAACTGGGTCTGCTCCACGATGTGCCTTCACTGTCGCTTAATAGCAGTCCGCTGGGGCAAGCGATTTCGCTCAAAGCGCTTGAGCGTTTTTCACAACTGGATAGCCTCGCGCTCCATGGCAGCTTTACCGACTGGGCAGCGCTCGCGAAGCTTCCCCGGCTCAAGCGTCTGGAAATCAGGTTTGCGCCCGATCTGACAGGCTTGCCGTCACTCGATATTTGGCCGGAATTCGACATGTTCATTGCCTATAACGTCGACGAGGCCGGTGGAAAACTATTGAAAGCGCAGATGAAAGCACGAGGAAAAGTTCGAGCCTGGAATGACTATGCATCGGTCAGCAAGCTGCGCAAAGTCGAATGGTGGCAAAGTCAGTTCGCAAGGCCGTTCGCAGGCTGGGGCAGTCGCTTGGCGAAGGCCGCGAATGCTGCCTATGACGCTGCTGTGGACGCACTCGCAAAAGCTGACAGTGCGCAAGCGGTCAAAGCCACAATCACGGCCTTTGCCACTCATTTCAATACCATGAAGGGCATTGAAACGACTGAGCGCGAAGACCTTGGTGAGGCGGTGTGGCAGCTCAGCCAGCTTGCCCGTGTCGCCAGTTTGAACGTGACCGAAGAACAGGTGCAACGTTGGTTCGATGAGGCACGCAATTATTGACTGCGTTTCAAATCTGAACCTGCACTGAGTCACCCAGGCTCGCCAGGTGAGCAAAGTGTCGAAATGATAAAAAGCAGTGCCAGGATGATAAAAGCCGGGCAGCCGTGACAGGTAACTTCCTCCGTACTCCAGAGCCGCACCGCGCGCTCGTTTCCTTCAATAACGATAAATCAGGACGGAGAAGTACATGCATTTTCTTGACGACAGTCTGTTCCCGGAAAACCAGGAAAAACTGGTGATTCAGGTGGCTCCCTACGGTCCGCAATGGACCCCCGCCGATTCCGACGATATTCCGGTGAGCATGGATGAGCAGATCCAGAAAGCCATCGACTGCTACAACGCTGGCGCCACGGTGCTGCATGTGCATGTCCGCGAAGAAACCGGCAAAGGCTCCAAGCGCCTGAGCAAGTTCAACGAAATGCTTGGCCTGCTGCGCGAGGCCGTGCCAGAGATGGTGCTGCAGGTCGGCGGCTCGATCTCGTTCGCCCCGGAAAGCGAAGGTGAAGCGGCGCAGTGGCTGGACTACGACACCCGCCACATGCTCGCCGAACTCGATCCCAAGCCCGACCAGGTCACCATCGCCATCAACACCAGCCAGATGAACATCTGCGAGCTGCTGACCGAAGACGACGTCAAGGGCACCATCCTCGAGCAACCCGGCTACTTCAACGCCTATCAGGAGATGGTCTCCGATGCGCGTCCATCGTTCTTTATCGAGCACCTCAAGCGCCTGCAGGCGGCCGGTATCCAGCCGCACTTCATGCTCGGCCACGTGCACCAGCTGGAAACCGTCGAGCGCCTGATCCGCAAGGGCCTGTATACCGGTCCGCTGATCCTCAACTACGTCGCCATCGGTGGTGGCGCGGCGGGCCTGGATCCGTCGGACATGATTGAGTTCGTCAAACGCACGCCAGCGGGTTCGATCCTGACCATGGAAAGCGCCATGCGCGCGGTGCTGCCGATGAACGCCATGGCGATCGCCATGGGCCTGCATGTGCGGGTCGGTATCGAAGACACCCTGTGGGGCCGCAAAGGCGAGCGCATGACCTCGGTGCAGCAGATCGAACAGACCGTGCGTCTGTCCCGCGAGCTGGGCCGCGAAATTGCCAGCGGCCAGGAAGCGCGGGCGATCTACAAGATTGGCGAACACTACGCCAGTGCCGACGAAACCATTGCCCGGCTGGGCATGGCGCCGAATCGCAAGCCAGGTCAGCGCGGTTTCACCGTGCCCGGCCAGGCCTGATCAGGCGTATGACTGGCGGCGCTGCCGCCAGTCTTGTTCCTTTACCCAGCCAAGAGGTGTGTGATGGACCTGCAATTCAAAGACAAAGTGGTGCTGGTTACCGGGGTTGGCCCGGGGCTTGGCAGAGCCTGTGCTGAGGCCTTCGCCAAAGCCGGTGCGAAACTGGTGATTTGCGACGTGAATCAGGAGGCGCTGGCCCAGGCCTGCGAAGCGGTCACCGGGTATGGCGCCGAGTGTCTGGCGCTGCGTTGCGATGTGTCGTCCAGTGCTGAAGTCGCTGCGATGTTCGAGCAGATCACCGCGCGTTTCGGCACCTTGCATGTGCTGGTCAACAATGCGGCGTTGACGCCCAATCGCCCGGTCGATACCGAGCGGCGCAATGCCTTCTATCGCTACATCTCGACCCCCGAACCACGCCGCTCGCTGGGTTTCACCAGCGCCATCAGCGACGAAGAATGGCATCGCTATTGGGGCGTTAATGTCCACGGGGTGTTCTATTGCACCCGCGAGGCACTGAAGTTGATGGAGCCGCAGCGCGAAGGGCGCATCGTCAACATCGCCTCGATTGCCGGGCTGTCGACCAAGAGCGTACACAGCCCGCACTACTGCGCGACCAAAGGGGCGGTGATCGCCTTTACCAAATCGGTGGCCTATGAGGTGGCTGGCGCCAACATCTTCGTCAATGCCATGGCGCCGGGCGGCGTTGCCACCCCGGCGTTCAACGCCTATCTGGACGAAGTCGGCGAGCAGGCACGTAACCGGCTCTGGCAAGGCTGTCCGCTGGGCCGCTTCGGTACCGTCGAAGAGTACGCCAGCACCGTGCTGCACCTGGCGGGCGAACACTATCTGGTCGGCCAGGTGGTCAGCCCCAATGGCGGCTCAGTGATCTGAGCCGGGCACTTTCTACGAGAACAATAACAATGACCGATACCCCGAAATACAATGCCCTGCGCGCCGCCGGTGTGTTCGACGCGTCGCTGGACAGCCTGGCGCAGTGGGCGCCGCAGTGGACCGAGCAGTACATGGACCTGGTCGAGGACGGCCATACCAACGAGGTGCTCGAGCCCAAGCTGGTGGCGCTGATTCGCCTGAACATCGACGTCACTGCCACGCATCTGTATGCGCCGGGTGTGCGCCGGCACGTGCGCAATGCCTTGCGCCTGGGCGCCAGCCGGGCGGAAATTCTGGAAGTGTTCAAACTCGCCAGCGTCGTCGGCATCCATGCCTGTGCCCTGGGTGTGCCAATCCTCGAAGAGGAACTGGCTGCGGCGGGCAGGGAGGATGACACTGTTACCCCCGGGGCTACGCCTGTGTGCGATCAGGTGCGTGCCAACGGCATGTTCAACCCCTTGTGGGAAACCCTGTATCGCTGGGACCCGCAGTACCTGGAGAAATTTCTCGGCATGGGCCTGGGGCTCTGGCAGGACGGTATCTTGCCGCCACTGTGGATCGAGTTCCTGTGCATCGCCGGCGATGCCACGGTGACCCATATGTATGGCCACGGCACCCGTCGGCACATCGAGGCGGCACTGCAGCTGGGCGCCACGCGCGAGCAGATTCTGCAGGTGCTGAAAATTGTCAGCCTGCAAGGCATCGAAGCCTGCGAGCTGGGTGTGCCGATGCTTGATGAAGCGTTGCATAGCCTGGCCAAGTGACCTTTGACGTGCAGCCTGGACAATAACAATGAGCACCCCGTGCCAAAGCAGGAGTACCGAGACATGACCAGTGTGGCCGAACACAGCCCGGCACTTGCCGACGACCCGGCGGGCCGGGCGTTGAAAGCGACCTATCGCAAGATCATCTGGCGCTTGCTGCCGTTCCTGTTTCTTGCCTATGTGATCAACTCGATCGACCGCATCAATATCTCCTTCGCCAAGCTGCGCATGAGCGAAGACCTGCTGCTCAGTGATGCGGCCTACGGCCTGGGCGCGGCGGCGTTCTTTGTCGGTTACCTGCTGTTCGAGGTGCCGAGCAACCTGTACATGCAGCGCGTCGGTGCGCGCCGGACCATCACCCGGATCATGATCCTGTGGGGCCTGGTGACCATGGCCACCAGCCTGGTCAGCACCCCACAACAGCTGTACGCCGCACGGTTTTTCCTTGGCGTGGCGGAGGCGGGGTTCTTTCCCGGGGTGATTCTGTACCTCACCTACTGGTTCCCGGCGGCGCGGCGCGGGCGGATTACCTCGATCTTCATCATGGCCGGGATCTTCGCCGGGATTGTCAGCGGGCCACTGGCGGGCTGGATCATGACCCATTTCCACGGCTGGTACGGGCTGCGTGACTGGCAGGCGCTGTTTGTCTTCGAGGGTATTCCGGCGGTGGTGCTGGGCCTGTTTGCCTGGTTCTGGCTGGACGACAAACCGCAGCAGGTGAAGTGGCTGACAGAACAGGAAAAGACCATTGTTGCTGCGCAACTGGCGCCTGAGCAGGGCAAGGCCGGGGCACGACATGCATCGTTCCGGCAGTTGTTGCGCGATCCTCGCGTGTTGATGGCCGGCATGGTGTTCTTCTGCATCTATTCGGGCACCAACACGGTGGCTTACTGGATGCCGACGCTGATCCAGGGCTTCGGCCTTGAAGACATCCGCCACATCGGCCTGATCAGCAGCCTGCCGTACCTGGTGGCGCTGGTGGCCATGTACCTGCTGGGGCGCAGCTCCGATCGCCACCTGGAACGCCGCTGGCACCTGGCCTCGACCATGCTGGTGGGCGCCGCGTGCTTCGTTCTGCTCGGCGTGTTCCAGGGCAACCTGGTGCTCTCGGTGTTGTTCATGAGCCTGGGGGCCGGCGCCTGCCTGTCGGCGGTGCCGCTGTTCTGGACCATTCCGCCGTCCTACCTGTCCAGTGCTGGCGCCGCTGCCGGGATTGCCCTGATCAGCAGCCTCGGTGGTATCGCGGCGATGGTCAGCCCGGTGCTGGTGGGCAGCATCAAGGCCAGCACCGGCAGCTTGTACATCGCCTTCGATGTGATCGCCGGGCTGCTGGTACTGGGTTCGCTGATTCTGCTGCTGGGTATTCCAGCCAGGTTGCTGCGCGAACACCGCAGCTGATTTCCCGCTCGTTCGAAAACCCCGTCACGGCTGGTGCGTTCGCGCACCGGCACGGGGAACGCTTGGCCATAAAACAACAATAAAAGGTGAATCCTGCATGAAAAGCACTTTGTTGCGCCTTGCCCCGCATCCGTACTGCCTGCTGGCCGGGAGTGTGGCGCTGGCGTTGTTCGGTGGTTCCGAGGCCGGGGCCACGACCTTCGAGGTCAATGACAACTGGTCGCTGAGCACCAACACCACGCTGACCCTGGGCTCGAGCTGGGCGCTGCGCAATGCCGATCCGGGGCTGCTGTACGCTCCGGACGCGGCCAGTATCGGCAAGCACGGCGAAGGTATCGATACCAATGGCGACGACGGCCGCCTGAACTTCAAGAAGCACGATCCGATTTCGCAGATCTTCAAGGGCCTGACCGATTTCGATCTGAACGACGGCAGCCAGGGCGCCTTCATCCGCTTCAAGTACTGGTACGACCATGCTCTGGAAACCCGCGACGGTGACTTCAAACAGTTTGACGACTCCAGCTACCCGGACCTGGCCAGGTTCCAGGGCTTCGAAACCCTGGACGCCTATGTCTGGAAAGACTTCGATGTCGCCGGCAAGGCGCTGAACGTCAAGTTCGGCAAGCAGGTGCTGAGCTGGGGTGAGGCACTGTTCTTCCAGAACGGTATCAATGCCATCAACCCCCTGGACGTGTCGGCGTTCAACCGTCCCGGGGTCGAGCTCAAGGAAGGTCAGCTGCCGGTGGAGATGCTCTCGTTCAACCTCGGCCTGAGCGACACCCTGAGCCTGGAGGGCTTTTACCAGTACAACTTCCGTCCCTCGGTGCTCGATGGTTGCGGCACCTTCTTCCAGGCCGCCGATTTTGCCCCGGAAGGCTGCGGGCCGATCATTGCCGCTGTCAGCGGCGACCGCACCACGGCCAACGCCCTGGCCACCGGCACCTTCATACCGCGTGGGCCGAGTGACTACCCGCATGACGGCGGGCAATACGGCCTGGCCGTGCGCAAGGTGCTGGAGAGCCTCAACGACGCCGAGCTGGGCCTGTACTACGCCAACTATCACAGCCGCTTTGCCTCGTTCAACGGCACCGCCGTCACCGCGCGCGGCCTGAGCAACTTCAAGACGGCCAGCTACAACTCGGTGTACCCCGAGGATATTCGCCTGTTCGGCATCAGCCTGAGCGGTGTGGTCGGTGGCACGGCGGTGTTCGGTGAGTTGAGTTTCCGGCCTAACCAGCCGTTGGGCTTCAACGGCAACGATACCGTGCAGTTCCTGCTGCGCAGCCCCAACACGCCGTTCACCGCACCGGGCGTGACGCCAGCGCTGGGCGCGCCGATCGAAGGGTATGCGCGCAAGCCGGTCAGCCAGTTCTCCCTCGGCGCCACCGATACCGTCGCCAACGTGCTGGGTGCCAACCGCCTGGCCCTGGCGGCGGAGGCGGCGGTCAACCATATCTCTGACCTCGGCGATGAGCGCTTTGGCCGCGGTGGCGCCTATGGGCGCAGCGAGCTGAGCACCGGTGCTTACAACCCGGCAAACCCGGCCAGCTTCTGCGTCAGCCCGGGCACCGCCAACCTCGACCCAGGGCAGATCGCCAATCTCAACGCCAACAACTGCAACGACAACCGCGGGTTCTTCACCGACTGGTCCTGGGGTTATCGCCTGCGCGGTGCGCTGAGTTACGAAGGCCTGCTGCCGTCCACCGTGGTCACCCCGAGCATCAACTTTCGCCATGACGTGGACGGCTATGGCCCCAACTTCCAGGAAGGACAAAAGGCTGTCGGCCTTTCGCTGCTGTTCGAGTACCGCAACGACTACTCGTTGGAGTTTGCCTACAACGATTTCTTCGGCTCGAACGACTTCACCACCCTCGACGACCGCGACTTTGCCTCGGTTAACCTAAAGGTGAGCTTCTGATGACTACTCCAATGAAAAAACTGCCTGCTGTTCTTGCCTTGCTTGTGGCCTGCCTGCAGGCGCCTGTGTATGCCAAAGGGACTGATGCCAGCCAGCTCGACGGCCGTCTCAACCCCATGGGCGGCGAGCGTGCGGCCAATACCGACGGCAGCATCCCGGCCTGGTCCGGCGGCCTCAAGCCGGGCAGCGTCACCGCCGCCAGCAACGGCGACTATGCCGACCCGTTCGCGGCGCAAAAGCCGCTGATGGTGATCAGCGCCGGCAATGCCGGGCAATACCAGAACCTGTTGACCCCAGGTCAGCAGGCGATGCTCAAGCGCTTCCCCAGCTATCAGCTCAACGTCTACCCCAGCGAGCGCACCGCGCATATGCCGGCAGCGGTGACTGCCGCCACCCGCGCCAACGTCGCCGCTGTCAGCCTGGCCGAATCCGGTTATGGCCTGGTGGGCTACCAGGACGGTATCCCGTTCCCGCTACCGACCGAACCGCTGGAAGTGATGTGGAACCACCTGGCCCGCTATGTCGGCCACTCGGTGCAGCGCGAAATGGCCTCGGCCACCGTGGAAAGCAACGGCAGTTCGACGCTGGTCACCTATCAGCAGTCGGTGCACTGGCGCTCGGCGATCAGCGACCTTCCCGAACAGGAAAACGCCCTGTACTACAGCGTCATCCGGGCCCTCAGCCCGTCACGGGTGGCCGGTGAAATCACCATGGTCCATGAACCGCTGAACCAGGTGCAGGAACCGCGCAGTGCCTGGCAGTACATTCCCGGCCAGCGCCGCGTGCGCCGTGCGCCGACCGTGGCCTATGACACCAGTGCACGCTACAGCTATGGCCAGTTGACCAGCGACGGCGTCGGCGGTTACAACGGCGCGCCGGATCGCTACGACTGGAAACTGCTCGGCAAGGAAGAGCGGCTGATTCCCTACAATAGCTACAAACTGGCCAGCAAATCGCTGAAGTACGCCGACATTCTCAAGGCCAACAGCATCGATCCACAGCTGGTGCGCTATGAAAAGCATCGGGTCTGGGTGGTGGAAGCGACCCTCAAGCCCGGTAACCGTCACGTCTATGGCAAGCGCCGCTTCTATATCGACGAAGACACCTGGCAGATCGCCAGTGCCGAGATGTATGACAGCCGGGGTGAGCTGTGGCGCATGTATGAGAACTACCCGATGCAGCTGGCCGACATCGAAGTGCCGTTCCCGGCCATGGACGCAACTTATGACCTGATTTCGGCGCGTTACACCACCAACTTCATGACCAACGAATACCCGCAGAAGATGGTGTTCAACGCCTTGGCCAAGAAAGAGGATTACAGCCCGGCGGCGTTGCGCCGCTACGGCAAGTAAACCTGCGTATCGACGCACGTTGAGGGTCCGTTTTGCCCAGCCGCTGCTGATGCAGCGGTTTTTTTATACCCGCAACTCACTGCTCTTGTGGGAGCTGGCCTTGCCAGCGATGCAGGCAGCGCGGACGAGCTGACACTGCGTTGATACCATCGCCGGCAAGGCCGGCTCCCACCTTAACCCGGTGTAAGGGAGTTGTTCCCACAGAAGATTTCAAACCGGGCTCTGGCAGAACTCCAGAAAACGCGCCAGGCCGCGGGTCGGCTGCTTGTCCTTGTGGATCACCCGGTACAGGGTGCGCTTGAGCGGGCCGCTGGGGCAGGGCAGGGTGCACAGCTGGCCCAGGGCAAGTTCGCCGCGCACCATCACCCGCGACACACAGGCGATGCCCGCGCCGGCGATCACGCAGTGCTTGATCGCTTCGCCATTGGACACTTCCAGCAAATGCTGCGGGCTGCCCAGCCACGGGCCGATCAGGTGCTCGAGCATATTGCGTGTGCCCGAGCCCTGCTCGCGGGTAATCCAGCGGGCGCTGGCCAGCGCCTGGGCGTCGGGCTGGGGCAGGCGGGTCAAGGGGTGGCCGGGCGCGGCGATCAGCACCAGCTCGTCTTCGCGCCAGGGCCGCACATCGATATCAGGGTGCTGGACCGGGCCTTCGACAAAACCGACATCGACCGTGAAGTTGCACAGCGACTCGACGATGCGCTCGGTGTTCTCGACCTTGAGCTCCAGGCGGCTATGCGGCTCGGCGGCGAGAAAGGCAGCCAGCAGTTCCGGCAGCAGATAGGCGCCAATGGTGGTGCTGGCACCGATGCGCAGGTGGCAGGTCAGTTGCTGCTGGAACAGCGTTTCGGCTTCCTGGGCACCTTCCAGGGTGGCCTTGGCGTGCGGGTAGAAACGCCGTCCGTGCTCGTTGAGCACCAGGCGCTTGCCATGGCGATCGAACAAGCGGGTGCCGAGCTGGTGCTCCAGGTCTTGCAGCGACATGCTCGCCGCTGCCTGGCTCAGGCTCAGGTCCTTGCTGGCGCGGGTGACGCTGCCAAGGTCGGCGACGGCAACGAAGGTGGCCAGTTGTTTGAGAGTGATGCGGCACTGCATATCAGCTTTCCTGATATGACCAATAAGAATATCTAGCTTCATATAGGTTATAAGAGATTGCAAGCTAGCGTCACCACAAACGAGGTGTCGTTATGCTTGTTCTGAGTCGTACCCAGCTCCCCTACAGCCTGCTTACCGGCGTCACCGGCAGCCTGGCGTTGGCAGCGCTGGCCATGTGGCTGTCGTCTTCGCCGCTGCTGCACGCTAGCGGGATCGGCACGCTGACCCTGGCCATGCTGCTGGGGTTGGCGGTCGGCAACCTGGTGCCGGGCACGGTGCACCGTGCGGCCGCGGCCGGTGTTCAGCTGTGCAAGCAGCCTGTGCTGCGCCTGGGCGTGGCGCTGTATGGCTTCCGGCTGACCGTGCAACAGGTGCAGGCCCTGGGGGTACAGGCGTTCGTCACCGATGCGCTGCTGATTCTCTCGACCATCAGCCTGGCCATCTGGCTGGGCACCCGGGTGCTGGGCATGGAGCGTGGCACCGCCGTACTGATCGGCGCCGGCCATGCGATCTGTGGCGCTGCGGCGATCCTGGCCAGTGCCGGGGTGGTCAGGGCGCGCAATGACCAGGTGGCGATTGCGATTGCCTGCGTGGTGCTGTTCGGCACCCTCGGCATGCTGCTCTATCCCTGGTTGTTCACCCTGATGCCGACCCTGTTCGGTGATAGCCATGGCTTCGGTATCTTCACCGGCGCGACCCTGCATGAAGTGGCCCAGGTGGTTGCCGCAGGCCAAGCCATGGACCCGCAGGCGGCCGAGGCAGCGGTAGTCGCGAAACTGATCCGGGTGTTGCTGCTGGCGCCTTTCCTGCTTGGCCTGGGCGTGTGGTTGAGCCGCAAGTCCGAGGGCGGGCAGCGCACTGCTGCGGTAAAAGTGCCGCTTTTTGTCCTCGGCTTTATCGCCTGCATGCTGATCAACTCGTGGCTGGCGCTGGATCAGAGCGTGCATCAGGCCCTGGTCAGCTTCGATGACCTGTTGCTGGCTGCAGCTATGGCGGCCCTGGGATTCAGTACGCGCTTGATCGATTTGCGCAAGGCGGGGCTTAAACCATTGATTCTGGCTGCGGCGTTGACGCTGCAACTGATGATTGTGGGAGGTGCCTTGACCCTGCTGTAAATCGTGTAGCAGTCAGCAGTTGAAATCAGCCCGGCACGATCGATTTGGCCGATTACACTGTTGAAACCGCCACACATCGAGTACCTGGAATGGGCTGCGTGCTGATTGGTCATGCTGCTTGGCTGGAGGGCCGCCTGTTGGCGAGCCTGGCGTTGTCGGTTCGCGCCGTCGAGGTTTCGCAGGGCTGGGGCCGTCAGCCATGAGCAGCCAGGGACGGGGCATCTCGCTGCAATGGCTGGTGGCGCTGGCGATCATGCTGGGCATGTTGCTGCTCGGCGTCGGCCTGGCCTGGCAGGGCTATCGCGGGATACAGCAGACGTTGGTGGCGGCCACTGGCGATGCCGCCCAGCAGCTTGGCAAGACGATTGACGAACGCGCCCGGCGCTTGGTCGATCCGGCGCAGAGCAGTATCCGGCTGCTGGCCTTCAACCCGACTGCCGGCAACCTGACGCAACGCCTGGAGCGGCTCGCGCAACTGGTCGAGAGCCTGAACGCCAACAAGATGCTCAGCGCCGTTTACGTCGGTTATCCCAACGGCGAGTTTCTCCTGGTCCGCAGGCTCCGGGATCCGCAACTGCAGCAGCGCTTCGCCGCGCCGCCAGGTGCTGCGTTCCTGGTGCAGAGCATCAGCGCAGGTGCCGACGCTGCGATGCTGGGCGAATGGCGTTTCTACGACCAGGCGCTGACCCTGCTCAAAACCGAGGTCAAGCCGGAGTATCACTTCGACCCACGCCAGCGCCCCTGGTTCGTCGAAGCCTCCGCACGCTCGACCACCGTACTGACCCGCCCCTATGTGTTTTTCACCACCCGCGAGATCGGCCTGACCATGGCGCAGCGCAGCGTCGACGGCGCGGCGGTGATCGGCATGGATGTCTCGGTCGACGACCTGGCCAGTGAGAGCCGGGACCTGCGCATGACCGCTGGCACCGAGATCGCCGTGGTTGACGATCAAGGCAGTGTGGTGGCCTATCCGGACCTGCAGCGGGTCATCGTGCATGAGGGGCAGGCCGTGCGCCTGTCGCGCATCAGCGAGCTGGGCATTCCCAGCCTGGAGCGTATCTACGCCGACCTGCCCCAGGGCACTGCGCTGCAGCCTTATCAGGTGCAGGGGCAAACCTGGTATGGCATGCGCGCGCAGCTTACGACCCTGGCCGGACAGGATCTGCAGGTGCTGATTGCCGTACCGGCCCACGAGCTGCTGGCCGGTGCGCGCAAGGTGCTGTTCGAGCAGCTGCTGTGGACGGCGGTACTGATGGGCGTGTTACTGCTGCTCGGCGGCCTGCTCGGTCGACGTATCGGCCGCCCGCTGCGTTTGCTGGCCGATCAGGTGCGAGCCCTGGCCGGTTTCGATTTCAGCCGCGAGGTGGGCGTCACGTCGCGGGTGTCCGAGGTGCGTGAACTGAGCCGGGTGCTGAGCCGCATGTCGGGAACCATCCGCAACTTCCAGGCGATCACCCTCACGCTCAGCCGTGAGAGCCAGCTGGAGCGGATGCTCGACGGGGTACTCAGCCATCTGGTGGACGCCGCCGGCGTCAGTGCTGGCGCGGTGTACCTGTTCGATGCCGAGCATGCGCTGCTGCGCCTGGCGGCCTCCTGCCGGGGCGAGGGTTACCCTGAGGAGCTGAGGATCGGCGAACGCGATCACGAGGATCTGCCAGCCGCGGTGACACAAGCGATGGCGTTACAGGGGCACAGCCTCGCGGTGGTGCTCAATGACCGTAGCCAGGCGCTGCTCGGCATTCTGGTGTTGCAGCTGGAGAATGAGCAGGTGCGCGATGAAGTGCACGAACCGTTCCGGCGCTTTGTCGAGGAGCTGTCCGGCGCTGCCGCCGTGGCCATCGAGACACGCCAGTTGATCGAAGCCCAGCAACGCCTGCTGGATGCCATGATCAAGCTGCTGGCCGATGCCATCGATGCCAAGAGTCCCTACACCGGCGGCCACTGCGAACGCGTACCGCAACTGGCGCAGATGCTGCTGGACAAGGCCGTGCAGGCCGACAGCGGCCCCTATGCCGACTTCAGCATGAGCGAGGCCGAGCGCTACGAGTTCCGCGTGGCGGCCTGGCTTCACGATTGCGGCAAGGTCACCAGCCCCGAATATGTGGTGGACAAGGCGACCAAGCTTGAGACCCTGTACAACCGCATCCATGAGGTACGCATGCGTTTTGAGGTGCTCTGGCGCGATGCCGAGCTGGCTTACTGGCAAGGCCTGGCCAGCGGTGCCGATCAGCAGGCGCTGCAACGGACGCTGGAGCGCTGCCAGGCTCAACTGCAGGAGGAGTTCGCCTTCGTCGCCAAAACCAATATCGGTGGTGAGTTCATGCAGGATGACGACGTCGAGCGTTTACAGCGGATCGGCCAGCGCCGCTGGCGGCGGCACTTCGACAACCGGCTGGGTATTTCGCGCGACGAAGAAGAGCGCTTTGCCGGTGTACCGCAGGTGCAGTTGCCGGTGGATGAACCGCTACTGGCCGACCGCAGCGAGCACCGGGTGCCCTGGGGGGCGCGCAAGCCACCGGTGGCCAGGGACGATCCGCGCAACGTCTGGGGCTTCGACATGCGCCTGCCGGCCAATGCCAGCAACTACGGCGAGCTGTACAACCTGTCGATCCGCCGCGGCACGCTGAACGACGAGGAACGATTCAAGATCAACGAACATATCGTGCAGACCATCATCATGCTCTCGTCCCTGCCGTTTCCGCGCCAGCTCAGGCGCGTCCCGGCGATCGCCGGCAACCATCACGAGAAGATGGACGGCAGCGGTTATCCGCGTCGGCTGGGCAAGGATGAGCTGAGCATCGCCGAGCGGGTGATGGCGATCGCCGACATCTTCGAAGCGCTGACGGCCGCCGACCGGCCGTACAAGGCGCCGAAAACCTTGTCCGAGTCGGTGAAGATCCTGGTCTTCATGGCCCGCGACAATCACATCGATGGGCAGCTGCTGCAGCTGTTCCTGAGCAGCGGCGTGTATCGCCAGTATGGTGAGCGGTTCCTGCGTGCCGAGCAGATCGATGAGGTGGATGTGGACTATTGGTTGGCGCAGATACAGGGCACGATTTTTTCGTGACCTGAAGGGTAAAGCGCAAAAGGTGTCCTAGACTTCAGGCTTAAAGGGTTTGACCTCATAAAAAAATCACCGCTGCGATTGCTCAAAGAGTGAGTGCACATATGAATGGTAGTTCCGCAGCGGGCTCTCGATTAAGCGTACTTGACGGATGGCGCGGCATTAGCATTTTGCTGGTGCTGGCGTGTCACTTGCTGCCACTCGGGCCAAAGCCATGGCAAATGAATTCCGCCGCAGGCGTGATGGGCATGGCGATATTCTTTACCCTGTCGGGATTCCTGATCACAAGTTTTCTGCTCAACAACAGCAGCGTCGTTGACTTTTTAATTCGCAGGATCTTCCGCATTGTGCCGCTCGCCTGGTTGTACATGGCCATTGCTTTGTTTGTCATGAACAGCCCGCCGGAATTCTATATCACAAACTTCCTGTTCGTTGCCAACTGGCCGCCGATGTGGCTTGGCAGTGCAAACGGCCACCTCTGGAGTTTGTGCATGGAGGTCCAGTTTTATCTGGCCATCGCGTTGCTGGTGGTGCTGATGAGAAACAAGTGGATGATGCTGATCCCTTTTTTCTGCATCGCCGTGACGATGTACCGCGTCATCAATGAAGTCCATGTCGCCATCAATACCTATTACCGCATTGATGAAATATTGGCAGGGTGCATACTGGCACTGGTATACAACGGCAAGCTGGGCGACAGTCTGATGCACTATGCGAAACAAATGTGGGTTGCGCAAATAGTTCTAGCGCTGCTGTTTGTCGTGTCCAGTCACCCCGAAGCGGGCTTCATGAACTACTTGCGTCCCTATTTTGCCGCTGCAATGGTGGGCAGCACGTTATTCAATGGACGCACGCTGGTTGCCCAGCTTCTGAATACGCGCATTCTGTTTTATATCGCCACCATCTCGTATGCACTCTACGTTGTTCACCCGCTGCTGGAGCAGACCTGGTTGGGGAGCGGGGATACCCTGGTCAAATATTTGAAGCGGCCTCTGTTGTTTGCCGCAGTTTTTATCACTGCGCATATCTCGACTTTCTACTATGAAAAATGGTGGATTGCGTTTGGCAAGACATTTTCCCGGAAAGTGGTTAGCCAGTCTGTGACAAGCTGAACGTCCGCAACAGGCGGTTCAGAGGACTGGCACTGGTCTGCTTGAGTGGAGACCTCATCCTCCTTGATCGCTGCAATGGCGCAGCACGCAAAGAGCACTACACTTGATCCTGCTCCATGGAACACCCCTGGGTACGGATTCACTTGTCCCTCGTGGACGTGAGCCAGTCGCCCGGACGAACGGTGGCAGCCATCGATAGCGCAGTGGAATGGGTGCTCGCCACACAACCCGCGAAATCCAAATGGATGGGAGTACTGTCATGAGTGGCTATAACGCTGTATTGGCGAGAAATACAGGTAATGCTCCAAAAGGAATAGGTCCGTACTCACAAACCGTAGCGTTCTCTCACTACAATAATCTTTCCGCTCAGTTACCTGTCGACCCGGCAACTGGTGCGTTGGTAGCGGGTGGTGTAAAAGCGCAGGCTGAACAGTGCTTCAAAAACATCAAGGCGATTGTAGAGAGCATCGACCATGTGATGGAAGATGTGGTCAGGATTACTATCTTCCTTAAAGATATCGCCGATATTGAGGTTGTTAACAGCGTGTATGCAGGATTCTTTCCTGGCTATGTCCCCGTGCTGACGACAGTCGCAGTTGCAGCGTTGCCTATGGGGGCGTTAGTGCAAGTTGAAGCGCTGGTTTCAAACGGCGAAGGCACTATTCCACAAGCGCCACAGGCAGGCGACCTGGTAAAAACTGTGAGGAACACGGAGAACGCACCCGTAAGCGCACTGTCTGCGCAGACCGTGGCTTTTTCGCATTACAATAACCTGTCGGCTCAGCTACCGATCGATCCCAAAACAGGCAGGTTGGTCGCGGGCGGTGTAAAAGAGCAAGCTGTGCAGTGTTTGAAAAACATCAAGGCGATTTTAGAAAGTATTGATGTTCCTTTTGATGATATCGTCAAGATCACTATCTTCGTTAAAAATCTCTCGGATATTGAGCGGGTAAACGAAGTCTACACAACCTTTTTCCCGGATTCGGCCATTGCCAGGGCGGTAGCCTATTTCCCCGCGCGGACTAGCGTTGCGGTCCAAGCGTTGCCCATGGACGCTTTGGTGCAAATAGAAGCGGTTGTATCACACGGAGACGGCACGCCACCGCAAGTTGTTGAAGACCGGCACGGGATTGTCATAAAGGCAAAAAATACTGCGGCTGCCCCCAGGCATGCGCTATCTACACAAACGGTAGCCTTCTCTCATTACAACCATGTATCTGCGCAATTACCACTCGATCCCGCCAGCGGGAAGGTGGTCGGCAAGGGGGTGAGAGAGCAGACTGAACAATGTCTAAAAAACATCAAGGCAATTGTCGAAAGTATCGATCACGCCATGAGTGATGTCGTCAAGGTCAATGTCTTCCTTAAAAACATCGAAGATATTGCGGCATTGGATGAAGTGTACACGGCCTTTTTCCCCGGTGGTGTTCCTGCACGCAGGGTAGTGGGGGTGTCGGCGCTACCTGAAAATGCGCTAGTGCAAATCGACGTGGTTGTGGCAAACGCTGAAGGCACGCCTCCTGAAAAATAGCGGGATACATTTCCCAGTGACGAGAAAGGGAAGTGGGGGCTAGTCCCCCAGCTTCCCTTTTTCCACTTACCACGATTCCTCATGCAGCGACTGCAATTGACCCGCGCGCATTTTCCAGGCGCGGTTGATCGGGCTCTCAGGCTTCAATGCAAGACGCTCGGCAACCAGTGCCTCGGCAAGTGCGCGGTTGCCAAGGCGAATGGCTGCCTCAATCAGCGTCCATGAGAAAACATCACGCTGCGCGTGACTACCGCCGAAGCGGTTGGCTTTGGCGCGTAGTGGCATCAGCGACGCTATCGCCTGGGCGTACTCCCCACGGCCAAACGCCACCAATCCTTCGCAGGCCGGCACACCAATCTCTCTGCTCATCATGGCATTGCTACCGATGCCAGCAGCGGCCCGCCTCAGGGTATCCAACTGTTGAATTTGTGCCCGGCTGTTCGCAGCACCCACGAATGACATCATCGCGTTCACGTCGTTAAAGGCGTAGATACCGTCTTCACAACGTGACTCCCATTTTTCCGCCAGTCCGTTCCACCGATCGCCAACGTCATGACCGAGCAGGGAGAGTCTCCAGAGCAGCGCCGATCCATCAAGCAGCTCAAGCGCTTGAGCAAATCCCCCCGCTGAAATGTCTTCATCAAAGAGGCGCAGCGCACCAGCCACGTCATTAGCCTCAAGGAGGAACAGCGCCTGGTGCCACCACAAATGGAAGGCAAACATGCTGTTGGGAGCCCAGGCACTGGCGCTGGAGGAAAGGTATTTGGCTCCCTCTACGTTGCGGCCCTGCATTTCCATGACATGCGTGACGGCGTGCACCGCCCAGCCATCCTGCGGGTTCAAGGCAACGGCTTCGCGACCCTGTTCTTCGGCCTGGCGGTAATCCCCTGACTCTTCCAGGCCAAAGGCATACATCCCTTTGACAAAGCCAACGCCGGGAACGTCCTTATCCCAGTGCGGCATCACCCGCGCTATGCGATCACGCAGCATATGCGCATAGCCTAGATAGAAGTCGCCCAAATGGGCGAACTGCAATGCCAGCAGATCGCGGGGGTACTCGATCGAAACACGCCCCCAGATTTCGATTGCCCGCTCCCAGTCGCCGTCGAACCAGGCGCGTACTGCATGGATATGCTGGCGCTCGCGATCATTCGCTTGCGCTGCCAGGCGCTCTGCTGCGTCCAGGCTTTTGTGCAGCTCTGAGTCAAACGCCTTGTCGGTCGCCGTGGCAATCGTGCCAGCACGAAAGGCGTAGGCCAGGGCAAAATCCGGGTGTTGTGCAATAATTTTGTCAGCTGCAGCCAAAGGGTCGGCCTGGTAGGCATGCAGCAGGTCGCAAGCGCTGTCCAGCGCATCGATTGCCTCCTGCGAGCCATAGGAAACAGGATTGCCACGTTTGTCGCGTTTGCTCATGCTTTCCTCCTGACCATGCCCTGAGGGCATACATGATCGAGATGTGAGGATCGCTCTTGATTGTCCCTCCTGATTTGCCTCAGAGACACTTTTCCGACGAAGCGTGAACACTAGCCGTTGCTTGCCATCCGAAAGCACAAGTTGACGGTTGTCCCTTTGTTTTTACCAATAGTCAGGCTAGCGTGACCGCCAAAGCGCTTCATTATCAGTTTCACCAACATTAAGCCAATTCCAAAGCCGCCATGTTTGATGGAACAACGAGGCCGGAACAACGCCTTCTGTTGGGCGGCGGTCATTCCCTTGCCGGTGTCACGCAGTATTATGCTCAAACGCTTGGATGAGCGCTGATCGATTGTTATGTACAAAATCCCCCCGTCTGGCATCGCATCAATCGCATTGGATACCAGGCTGTCCAATATTTGAACAAGCAACTGGTGATGACCTGTTACCGGCAGAGTACTGGTTGCGGAAAATTCCACATGTACGTTGGCGTTGGATAATGGCAGTTCAAAATTCCGAAGGGTCTCAAGTACCGCCTCTACCGGATCGGCCTTTCCGATTTCACCCTTCAGGGAGGTGGACGCAACATGCAGTTCATTGATCCATTCCGACATGCGATCGACCTGATGGATGATGTCGCCGATGTTTTTGCAGGCAGCTTGGGTACTGACCTCCAAGGCCAGCTCGGCACTAGAGCGGACCACGGCGAGGGGGTTGCGTAAGTTGTGAGCCACTACGCTGGTCACTTCGTTGAGTAAGGTGGCCATTTCATTATCAATGTTGTGTTGAATCCTCGACGAAAATACACCGCCACGTTTACCTGTGAAGGACAGGAGGCCTAGATAAATCAAGGCTGCGCCCATGGAGCAAGCGAGCCACAGCACGAGGTAACCCGACTGAGTACTGGCCAGCCAGCCGGGCGGCTCTGTATAGAACTCAACAATCGAGGGTACTTTCCCCGCTGTATTTACGAGCGGGATGTAATTCTCAATAAATATGCTGCTTGGTTGACGAGTGAATTGCTGCTCATTGTGATTTTCTTTTGCTTTATGGTAGCTGGCAACGACGCCGTCCTTGCTGGACTCGGCGCTCTCAAGTTCCTTGTCGCCGGCGAAGCGCTGGCCGATCAATTTTGGATTGCTGGACCAGATAATGACATTGTCTGGTGCATAGACATTAATCAATAAGGTACTCGGGTGATTGGCAATGTTGCTCAGGCTCTCAAAGAACATGTTTCGTGATTTTTGCCGATTAACCTGGGCTTCTTGAGGCAGGCCGCTATCTTCGCGCGGGTCCAGTAGGTCGCTTGTTTGATATCCACTCAACCCCATGTTGCTTGCATCCACGGCTCCCAAGGCCTGGATGAACTTGGCAGTGAGTGCTGTATTTTGCTGGGTGTTTGTACTGATAATGAGGCTGGTGGCAATAAATCCAAAGAGGGTTGCGATCAAAATTATACTGGGGCCGATGAATGGCGAGGGTATTCGGGTCTCTTTGAGTTTCGCCAAAAGCGAGGCAATGCCTTTGATAGGCAGTACGTTAAGATTCCATGGCACACGGCGCATAAAGAAATCTCTTGTTTTTTGCGCTGTACAGTCCAACCCATCTTTTGAATCTGCTGTCTCACTGACTGCAGGCGGCTGCCCGAGATCGCGTTTGGTATCGCACCGGGCGCGTTCATCCAGACTGGATTTCTGCAGTGCTGAGGTTAGCGGGTTTCTCTCGTGAGTTTGCTGCATGCGCTTCACACCTCGAGATATTGAGAGAATAATCTGCAATTTCGAATGTGGAATAAGCACGCATCATGCCAAGCGCGATAGCCCATGACTTCTGAGCTGAGGCTAAGTCGCGCTTGATTGGTTACCCAGAAAATCCCCTCATTTGGGGGTGTTTGGGTTTTTCGTCACCCGATTGGGGGCTATTTGATCTGCACAATCACCGGACCTTCCGTCACGATCGGCGGCTCCGCGTGGATATGCGCTGCATTTTTCTGAATCCAGTCACGTGCGACTTTCAAGCTCGCATCGCTACCGGCCTTGTCCGTGCAGACCGTCACCGCCGTACCGCCATCACCGGTATTGAGCAGTGTGTAGCTTACCAGGCCGGGCACTGTCCGCAGGGTAGCGTCGACGTCGGCACTGCGCTCTTCCAGAAGCTCGAAAAGCTGCTTTGCTCCAGTACCCAGGTAGGTTCTTATCACCGCGTACATGTTCGTCTCCTTTGGGAGCACCGCCTCCAATCCGGATCTACTGAGGCCGCTATCTCCCAGGTTGCAATGCTCCCCGATTCATTAAGCTTAGCTACACGCCGACGACCAGCGAAATGCAACGACCATCGGCGGCTTCTGGTCGTCCACAGAACTGCGCCAAAAGCACTCAGGTATCTAAACTTGTCTGTAAGCCCGGGGTTACCGGCTGACTGGCGAGGAGCGAAGACGATGAGTGCATTGCGAATGGGCACGTTGGTATTTACGGCATGGGTGACCCTGCTGACGGCTTCGGGTATTGCCCACGCCGAAGGGGTTGCCTTGATCACCGGCGAGCAATGGATGCAGTCGTCGGAGGAGCTCAAGAAGGTCTATCTCATCGGCATCGCCAATGCCTACGAGGTGGAGGCGGCCTACTACAAGGCGAAGCCGCCTTCCGATGAGCACAGCCTGATTCCACGTTTCGGCAGGGGCTTGAAAGGCCAGACGCTCGATACCGTGCGCGAAGGGCTCAATCAGTGGTACGCAGCCAATCCCGACCAGGTGAAACGGCCCGTCATCGAGACCATCTGGTTCGAGATGGTCGTGCCCGGCCTGAAGCAGAACAAATAGCGGAGGTGAGCATGAACAGGTCCTTATTGTTTGCCGCAGCCCTCACGGCGGTGAGTGTGATCGGCTGCACCTCGATGTCCGCTCAGCAGCAGGGGACGGTGAGCGGTGCCGCCATCGGTGCTGCGGCTGGCGCCGGCATTGCCGCGATCTCCGGCGGCAGTGGGTGGACTGGCGCCGCGCTTGGCGCCGTTGCCGGCGGGGTTGCCGGCAACATCAGAGGCAGACAGCAGAAGTAGCTGCGCCAATCCGCCTCAACGCTCCATGACATAAGTACCAGGTGCCGGGCAGAGGGGCGGGTACTTGCGCGAGCCGGGTTTTTTCGGCGCCGGCAGGCTGTCACCCGAGCGTTGCCCGATCCATTCGCGCCAATGCGGCCACCAACTGCCTTGCTGGCACTCCCCGGCGTTCTGCAGCCAGGTGTCCGGGGTTTCGGCGGCGGCAGGCGCCGCGTAGTAGAACGACTTGGGATTGCCCGGCGGATTCACCAGGCTCTGCAGGTGCCCGGCGTTGGACAGCACATAGGTTGTGTCTTCGCCAAACAGCCGGGCGGTGCCGTAGCAGCCCTGCCAGGGCGTGATGTGGTCGGTGGTGCCGCCCACCACATAGGCGCCGACTTTCACCTGGGTCATGTCGATCGACTCGCCGGCAATCTCCAGGGTGCCCGGGTTGCTGTAGGGGTTTTGCTGGATCAGGTCGAGATAGTCCGCGTGCAGTTGGGCGGGTAACCGCGTGGTGTCGTTGTTCCAGGCCAGGATGTCGAAGGCCGGCGGCTTGTTGCCCAGCAGGTAGTTGTTGACCCAGTAGTTCCAGATCAGATCGTTGGGCCGCATCCAGGCGAACATGCTGGCCATGCCCTGGCCGCTCAGCACCCCCTTACGCCGGGAGCTGGCCTTGGCCGCGCGCAGGGCGGACGGGGTGGTGAACAGCCCCAGGGTGGTGTCGCCCAGCGCCGAGGGCATGTCGAGCACGCACACCGCCCAGCTGGTGTTGGCCACCTTGTGGCCTTCGCCACGGGCCGCCAGCCAGCCCAGGTAGGCGGCCAGAGTGATGCCGCCGGAGCAGGAGCCCCACATGTTCACATCCGGGCTGCCGGTGATCCTGCGTGCTACGTCTACAGCCTGGTCGAGGCACAGCGCGTAATCGGACAAGCCCCAGTCGCGGTGCTCGCGGGTGGGATTGCGCCAGCTGATGACGAAGAGATTCACGCCGCTGTCCTGAATCCACTTGATCAGGCTTTTCTCCGGCGACAGGTCGATGGCGTAGTACTTGTTGATTTGCGGCGGCGACATCACCAAAGGCCGGGCATAGACGTTTTTGGTGGTGGGCGCGAACTGCAGCAGCTCGAACATCTCGTTGCGAAACACCACCTCGCCCTTGGCCGTGGCGATGTTCTCGCCAACTTTGAACGGCGTGCTGTCGACCTGTTTCGGCAGCCCACGGTTGTTCAGCATATCGTCGCCGAACTGGCGCAGGCCCCTGGCCAGGCTCATGCCACCGGTGTCCACCAGCTTGCGCAGCGCCGCCGGGTTGGTCAGCGGCGAGTTGCTTGGTGCCACTGCATCGGCCAGCAGCGCTGCGACGAAGCGCGCCCGGCTCTTTTCCTGCGGGGCCAGGTCGGTGGACTCGATGAAGCGGGTCAGCTCACTTTGGCCGGCCAGGTAGCTTTGCAGCAGTGCGCGCAGGAAGGCGTTGGACTGCCAGGCCGGATCGGCGAAGCGCTTGTCCTTCGGATCCGGCGCGATGCTGGACTTGCCGCCGACGATGCTGCGCATTGCTTTCAGGTAGCCACCCAGATGAGCGCCGGCTTTGAGCGGCGAGGTGCCCACGGCCTTGAGCAGGTAACCGGCCGAGCTGGCCAGGTCCGCCGCGCGCACGCTGACCAGCGGATTGCCTGCCAGGGTCTGGTTGGCAGCCGTGCCGATCAGCTCTTGTTGCTGGGTGCTGTCCGGGAGATCGGCATTCTTGCGAGGGCGACGCTTGCGGCCGGTCGCCGGGGGGCGCCGGGTAGGGGTTGCGGTCTCGGTCGTGCGGGTGGATCTGCTCATGGCGGCTCTCGTGTTTCGGGGCGCTGTATTGTTGTGCTCCGACTCTAGAGCAGGAGCGGCAGCGGCCACCTCGCATCGCACGACAGCGAATTTTCATCTCATGACAAGGGGGTAGGGGGCCGACGAGCTGAGTGGGTGGCCAGGGGAACAGTCAGCGGCTGCTTAGAGGTTGCGGGACAAGTCCATAGATGCGGATCAAGTGAGTTTGTGGCAGCGATAGTGTCGTGAGATCAATCGCAAAAGGGCGCGCTGGTTGATCTGCACAATGACTGGACCTTCCGTCACGATCGACGGATTCGTGTGGAGGTGTGATGCGATTGTCTGAGCCCAGTCACGTGCGGCTTTCAAGTATACATTGCTGTCGGCCTTGTTCGCGCACACAGTCACCGGCGTACCACCATCACCGATATTGAGCAGTGTGTAGCTTGCGTGGCCTGGCACTGTCCGCAAGGTAGCGTCGACGTCGGTTTTGCGCTCTTCTAAAAGCTCGAAAAGCTACTTTGTTCAGCGCCCAGGTAGGCTCTGATAACCGCGTACGGTTTCGTCTCCTTCGGGAGAAGCGTCTTGATACCCATCCAAGACCTCTGATGGCCGCTATCACCCAAGTTTAAATTCGCCCCGATTTATTAATCTTGGCCACACGTCGGTAACAAGCGAAATGCAACGACCACCGGATGCTTCTGGTCGATATCTGCCGATGGCACGCAATCGTGGCGGCCTTCCATTTTGATATCCCTACCAGCCCGATCCACCGTTGGCAGAGAAGCGTGTCCATGCGTTGGGCATGTTGCCTGCGCATCCAGGGCGATGATCTTTAGAACGGCGCGCACACGTTCTGAGTACCATCGACCTGGATGGGTGTGTTTTGGAGGGTGTAGTTGAGCCTGGATTGCTCGGGTTTGAGGCGGTTAGCTATCCCTTGGAAAAAGCCTTAAGAGTAAATCTTGCGAACTGGTTAAATAGACAGTACTTTTTGAGGTGTCGCGGGCTGGATTTTACCTGCTCAGTAGGTATGCGATTTCCAAGAAAATGGTGCACGGCCATAGATAAGCCTTCGCCATTTTGGAACAATATTGAGAAACTCCAGGAGGACGATTGGAGAGGGTTACTGTTTCAACCAACAGCTATCGGGCGTTCCGCGACAGTGTTCTGAAGCAAGCAAAAAAGGATCGCGATTCCGCACGCGCCTGGCCATACCAGGAGGATGAGGATCAGCCTGCATATCATCGACGTCGAGAGGAAATCCAGCTGGCTCGGCGTTGGGTCTGCAAAACTCTGCAGTCATTGCTGGTTCAGACTCCGGAGAGTGAGCCGCATATCCGCCGCCTATTGGGTATCACATCGACCGTTCCTCTGATTCCCGAACATTGGACTTCATTCCGGGAAATTGGCCAATGGTTCGTGCCATTGTTTCTCACTTGGCCTTACGTCCGCGGTGTGATGCAAGGGGTCAAGACCTATGAGGGACGATCCTACTTGTTCGAGAATTTGTACAAACGGGTTCTTGCCTGCCGCCTGGAGTACTACACGCCTGCCGTCGATTTGGCCCTGCGCCACCTTGAAACCCCTTCGTTGCAGGAAGCCCGCGATTTGTCGATGCAGGATCCGGGGTGGGTCGAGGCGACCTATACACTTGGATTGCGCAAATTGGCGCAGATCACGCCATATGCTCGGTATGGTCAGCGCAAGCTGGATGGAGCATTTGCCGATATTCTAGTGAAGACCAAGGTCATCACCACCGTCGACGAACTCCAATGGCTCGACTACCGGGAGCCTTACGACTACAACCGCTCAGAGCGCCATGCATCGACCTGGCGAAAAGTTCGAAAAATGGTGACCCTGATGTCCAGCCATGGCATCGCTCGGCGATCCATTGCGGAAATGTTCAAATACTCGCTGTCGTCTTTCAATGCAGAGCAATTGGAGTCCAACCTGAGCTGTATACAGGGCAGCGGAGTGCAGGATACCACGGTGCTCTTCGACGCTGTCGGAGAGCTGTTGTGGCGAGCCAAACCCGCGAATTGGGACTTTGTGCTAAATGTAGTGGGCGCAAAGAGCGCGCAAGAGATCCAGCGTTTCACCAAGCTTCTGGAGGCCTATAAGCCACCTTCGCTGGACATGGCTCGGGCGTTGATTGCTTTGGGTGCGGGTGTCGATGGTCTGGCGCAGTGCCAGACATTGCTGATGAATGCTGAGCGGAACGGCAGGGCTGCGCCGGTCGCTGCATTGCAATGCTTGGCGGACCCGCCCCATGAGTTGGATATCGAACACCTTGCAAGATGTAACGACTACCTGGAGTATTCAGAGAAACTTCCCGACTACCTGGCTGTATTGAATCGTTACGGCTACGGCGCTGCTGCTGCGGTTGTTGCCTTCCAAATCTGTTTCCGCAACACCTATGCCCAGACCCTTGAAAGCTGGTTGGCTATCTTGGGAGAACGAGGCGCTGGGGTACAGCTGGAAACCATCGCTGACTGGGTACGCCAGAGCAACGAAGGAGGCTACTCAGATAGCTACCAGTATCTGATCCAAGCCATTCCGATGCCGGATCTCAAGCACCTGCAACAAGCGGAGCCGATCGTACGCTTTGGGCGTCCTTTCCTCGAGTTTGTTGTGCTGCGCAAGGGGTTGGCCAGTATCCAGCAGTTGCGTGACTGGTATTTTAAAGCGCGAGGCGTGCAGAATCTTAAGTGCTGGTCCGCCTTGGATGCCGTGCGTTTAGTCGTGTTGGATGATGCCTACGCGCGCAATAATTTCGCATTTGTCGACAGCAACGAGGCAGCCATCTCTGGCGCCTTGTGCGAAAGGGTTGACGGCATCCTTGGAACGCGCCTGAACCTTGCTGATGAAGTAGCCAGGGATCAATACGATCAAGCTTACAAAACTACTCGCTCAGCAGAACGGGCTGCGCTGCTGCCCATCCTGCCGACCATTCTCGCGCAGACCGGCGGGCTTCTTCTGCAAAGTGTGTTGCGATATGCCTGGCAACCGCCACAAGTGTTGCAGGCCCAACTCAGTGCGTTGACACCACTGGTGAATGGATTGCTCGCAGGCAAGGGGCCTACCGGTGGCTCTTTGACCGAGCTGGAGGCGGACGCCATTGGCATGCTCTACCGGACCGCGCCCGATACTGTGGGAAGAACCTGGTCGCAGGTTTCAGGGCATGAACATCATCTGGCTTCGTTGACACTGAGCAGCCACTATCCTATGGAGTGGACGCGCTCCATGCGTCGGCTGCGCGAGCCTCTGGAGCGTAGCAGCTTGCTCGCGTTGGCTCAGGCCAAGACGTTCTCGAGAAAGTTCTCTCCGTACGAATCGGAGTCGACTTTCGACGCATGCAAGCATCTGCGTGGCAAGCGTTTGGATGACAAAGCTAGCGATCCATGGTCCTTGGCAGCGCACCTTGGCGTTTTGTTCGCCGTAGCGAGTGGCGACTCCGTACTGGATCACTGGTTCCAGCATGAACTGGATGGCTTGGCACAGGTCGTCGAGGAGGGAGCTGACGTAGTGTTGCGACTTGAGCAGCTTGATCAGATTTTCAGCACGACGCTTCCGGACGCCCTCAACAAGCATGGAGAGACGTTTGCCCGTCGGTTCAGCGATGCCGATGCTAGTTTCTTGGCGACTCGCCTGGTTGGTAGCAAGGCACCATTGCAAGGGGCCACTGGCCGTGAACAATTGCTCAATGCCTTGAGCAAGGCTCAGGAAGTGGTGCTGTCAACTTGTGTTCGTTGGATGCAGCGGGAGCAACGCAAGTTCGTGAAGATCAAGCAGGGTCAGAACGTTACGAATTTGAATGCCATTCTGACGAAACATCCGGCGGCCTACTTTGCCAAGCACGCAGCCAATTTGTGTAGCCGTGAGAATGTGTCCATGTGGCACGAAAAGCGCTGCGCTCATCTGGTCGTGTTTGACCCTGTGCAGCGCCGTCTCGCGGGAATCGCCTTAGTCTATATCCAGCCCATCTGCGCCTTGGATCGCAGTCGCAATAGCCTGATCATTCGCGCCATCAACCCGATGGATGACATGTTGGCCACCCATTCGGTTTCCTCGATCGTGGATGCATTTCTTGATGTTGCCATTGCAATTGCCGAAGCCAACAATCTTGCGGCCGTGGCAATTCCCTGGCACAACGGTGCGCATCTACTTTCGAACCAGCGCGCCATCGAGAAAGACTTGGAGAAACGCTTCACGAATCGGGCCGTATCGTATTCAGCACCTCACCACAGTGGTGCTGCCAATGTGGACAGCGTCGAATGGCGCACTCGTCCCCGCTCTGTCGAGGCCAAGTTTTATGCCTACGCTCACGGGGATGAGGAGGTGACCAAATTGTTCGCTATCTGGGCTAGTGGACTGATGGAAAGCGCAGTGAAGAGCGAATACGCAAGCTTCGAGGGGTAACGATCTGGCCGGGACATCCCTTGGGGGAGCTCCACAGCCGTATGGGCACTTATCCCCCTTGGGGGTAGGTGCTTCATCTTCTGTGTAGTTGGTCGCGAGGCTGGGCGATGTATTCGTTAGGTATTTCCGGTGGTATAGCCTGCCGATTGAATAGCCCCCGCATTCTATGCGCTTGCCGTCAGAAGCTCTCACAGTCAAAGACTATCCGGATCCCCAAAAAACATCTGAATCCGCGACCGCAACCAGCGCTCCCCCGGATCGTTATCCTGTGACCCACGCCAGGCCATGTGCAGCTCAAAACTCTGCACCTCAACCGGTGGATCGTCGGCCCGCAAACCTCCAGCTGCTGTCAGCACTTCGGCGGTGTAATCGGGCACAGTGGCAAGAATGTCGGTGCCAGTCAGCAAACTACCCAGCCCATTGAACTGCGGCACCGCCAGAACCACATGACGCTTGCGCCCGAGCTTTTCCAGAACTTCATCCATAAACCCGCCCAGGTCGCCCGCAAAGGACACCAGCGCATGCGGCCGGGCGCAGAAGTCGTCGAGGCTCAGGCTGCCCGGCATGCTGTCGGCGCGCAGCACTTTGGGTTTGCTGCGACGCAGCACTTTGCGCTTGGCGTTGGCGGGCAGGTCGCTGGTCCAACTGACACCGACCGAGATCTCGCCGCTGGCCAGCAAGGCCGGCATCAACAGGTAGTTGACCCGGCGCACCACCAGAACCACACCCGGTGCTTCGGCGCGTATGCGCTTGAGCAACTGCGGCAGCAGGGCGAATTCGGCGTCGTCCGACAGGCCGATGCGAAACACGGTGGTGCTGGTGGCCGGGTCGAAGTCGGCGGCGCGGCTGACTGCGGTGGAGATCGAGTCCAGGGCCGGGGACAGCAGGGCGAAGATTTCCACGGCGCGCGCCGAGGGCTCCATGCTGCGCCCGGTACGCACAAACAACGGGTCGTCAAACAGGCTGCGCAGGCGCGACAACGCGGCGCTGATCGCCGGCTGGCCGAGAAACAGTTTTTCGGCGGCGCGGGTCACGCTGCGTTCGTGCATCAACGTCTCGAAGACGATCAGCAGGTTCAGGTCGACGCGACGCAAGTCGTTACGGTTCATCGGCTCGGCTTCACTGGACGTTTGGGGCAGGGGTGAATCTTAAGGGTAAAGGCTGCTACCCTGCACCGCATAATTTGCTGGCAGCGGTATTACCAGCAATCAATGACAGGCATGTTGACTATTAATGGCCACAGATGGTCTAACGGTAAAAGCCCGGATAGAGTTCAGGGTATTAGAGTTTCACTAGGCGAGGTTTGCGATGTCCCGCATGATCCGTTTCCACAAGTTTGGCCCGGCCGAGGTGCTCAAGATCGAAGAGCAGGCCGCGCCGCAGCCGGCTGCCGGCGAGGTGCAGATCCGCGTTGAAGCGATCGGCATCAGCTGGTACGACGTGCTCTGGCGCCAGAACCTGGCGCCGTCCCAGGCACGCTTGCCAGCCGGCATGGGTCATGAAATGGCGGGCGTGGTCAGCGCGGTAGGCGAGGGTGTCGACGACCTGCAAGTCGGTGACAAGGTCGCCAGCTTTCCGGCTGCCAGCGCCAACGACTACCCGGTGTACGGCGAGGTCATCGTGTTGCCGCGCAACGCCGTGACCCGCTACCCGCAACACCTCACCCCGGTCGAAGCCAGCGTGCATTACACGCCGCTGCTGATGGCCTATTTCGCCTATGTCGACCTGGCCCGGGCCAAGGCCGGGCAGACCGCCCTGGTCACCGATGCCAGCCACTGTGCGGGGCCGGCCTTCGTGCAGATGGGCAAGGCGCTGGGCCTGAAGGTTTTCGCCGCGACCAAGGATGCCGAAGAGCGCGAGTACCTGCTTTCGCTGGGCGCCGAGAAGGTTATCGTCACCGAGGAACAGGACCTGCTCATGCAGGTCAACAAGTACACCGGCAACCGTGGCGTCGACATGGTTCTCGATGGTCTGGGCGGTCCGCAGATGTCGTTGCTCGGCGATGTGCTGGCACCGCGTGGCAGCCTGGTGCTGTATGGCCTGCAGGGCGGCAACCAGACACCGTTCCCGGCGTGCGCGGCGTTTCAGAAGAACATCCAGTTCTTCGTGCATTGCATTGGCAACTTCACCGGCAAACCGGAACTGGGTATCAGCCAGGACCAGGTGGCGTTGCAACGGGCACTGCGTGACATCAACCAGTTCACCGCCGACAAGCTGCTGACCCCGCAAATCATCAAGACTTACCCCTTCGAACGTGTGGTAGAAGCGCATCGCTACATGGACGAATGCCCATGCGGTGGACGCCTGGTGCTGGAAATCGCCAGCGCCTGAAGTTGCAGGTAGAAACAAGCCCGGGCTGTGCTCGGGCTTTTTTGTGCCTCTTTCCTATGTGAGTTTCGGATATTTCAATCAAGTACATTGCCTGCGCAATGCAGGTAAGTTCGCTATGTTCAAGTTTGTCGGAAAATCTACCGTCGCTGGCTGAAAGCAAGCAGAAAGCTGTTTGAATCTGAACGGATTTTTTACCGGGTTCTGTATCTTTTATTCATCAGCCAACACCCGATAATAACCTGTCGTTTGTGCACTCAAGGAGTGAGTTGTGATGAAGCAAGGTCCGGTTGTTCAGGCTGTCGGTGGCTTTGGTGTGGGTGAGTTCGCCTGGTTGAATTGGCAGGTCAGCAAGTTTCTGTAGGAACTTGTGGGAAGTTTCCTAGGATATTAGACGGGTCTTTATTTCTGCTGATTGAATGATTTCGCAGGAGCGATTTTTTTCAGGCGGTCGTAACTGAAATTCAGGTGGGCGTTATGGGCAGTATTCACGATCAGGCCATGCAGTATATATATCAGCAAGTATTGCAACGATTGCTTGAGCATTTGTCGCAGGCGCAAAAGGCCTCGCTGCAGCTATTGATTCAGCGGCTGATTGTGGCCGCCGGCGGGGTCGAGCGTATCAAGGGATTGCGCTTGATGTTCGTGCTCGATGCCAGCTTGTCCAGCGCCCAGGCGCTTGCCTGTTTGCGTGCCGCGCAGCTGAGCATTGCCGCACGATCCCCGGCGACTTTCCATCTGCGTATTGCCACTGCCTGGCAAGCCGGGATGAGCACAACGGCCTTGGCAAACATAGATAGCACGTTCTCCCGATTGTTTATGCATGATGATCCGCGCATCGATCTGCTGGTACTCGATGCCGGCGAACTGCTGCCTTACGACAGCCGTCGAGCACCGTCCGGTGAGCAGCAGCAGGCAGAGCGTCAGGAATGGTTGCTGTGCGGGCATCTGTCGAGTGACGGGCCGTTGCTGGCGAACTTTGCCAGCCATGGTTACCTGCACCTGGCTGAACTTGCCCTGCAGGCACTGCGTTACAAAGGCGGTGTGGATGCCATCATCAGTACCGAGTCGCTCGCTGATCGCAAGCGCTACCTGGCCTGGAGCCGGCGCTCATTGCGCGATGCCGAGTTGCTCGGGGCACGTCCGATCCACAGCTGTGCCATCTCGTTGCTGGAAGGGATGAGTGAACTGCGCGCCCGCTATTGGAACCTGTTGCAGGGGCGCGAGCCTGCGCCTGCGGTGCTGCCTGGACCTGATGCGGACTGTCGGCCGGCGTTGCGCTTTATCGCCATCGATGACCTGGTGTCTGATCGTGATTCCCACCAGGGTGAACGGCTGAGTCGCTTTCTGGGCCATCGTTTCGACGAGCAGGCCTTTCCCTGTGAGCGCTCGGGAGTTGCCAATCCCTTGCTGTTGGCCCACCTGCAAGGGCTGCAGGCGGAATTCGTTGACGACACGCGCTATCGCGACGGTATCGAGCGCTACCTGCAGCAAACCCGTCAGCTGATGCAGCGCAAAGCGCTAGCGCAATCCCTGCAGACCCGGGTGCTCAATCACTGGCAACCGGGGGTGCTGGAACTGCGACGTAGCGAGGCGAATGATTTCGCCCTGCAAGCGTATGGCCTGCGCGAAGCGCAACTGGTTTGCCAATTGTTCAGCCCTTTTGTCGGGCAGGGCCTGAAGCTGGAAGCTTTTCTGCGCCGCTGCCACCCCGGCATGCTGGTTGCCGTCCCATATTTGCACAAGGCGTTGCGCAGGCAGCCGGCGCCGGAACCGGTGGTGCAGTGGTTGGTGGATACCAGTGGCTTGCCGCTGGTCATGCTGCAGCAGCTCTATGCCCGCGAGCCATTGGCCGAGCGTCGCGCCGACTGCCTGTTGAACCGTTTGCGAGTGCGGGGTGCCGATCTGCGTCATCTGCAGGCTGAGGCTGCGAACGGCGTACGGCACAGGGGTGATCAGGTTGGCAGCCCTTGATGAAGCGAGCCACCAAAACCAGCGTGTTTGCCTATCAGGCGGTGTATCGCTACCTGGTTGAACTGATTGCCCAGATGGCGCCGGGCAGCTACAACAAGCTGCCTTCGCTACGTGATCTGTCGCAGCGTTTGAATGTTTCGATCTCGACCATCCAGTACGCCTACTCGTTGCTTGAGCACGAAGGGCGCGTACAGTCGGTGCCCAAGTCCGGCTATTTTGCCAGGGGTGGTGCGCTGGCAGTGCAGGCACTGGCTGATGAGCACTTGTTGCAGGATCTGCAGCAGCATGCCAGCAGCCCGCAGATACTCGAGTTCAGTGGCGTGCAATCCCTGCCTTCACTGGAGTCGAATCTACTGGCGGTCGAGCGCCAGCTGTTACGCCAGAGTCCACGGCCTGCCGGGCTTGTTCATCCGTGTGGCGAGCTCGAGCTGCGCACGGCGCTGGCGGCGCGCTATACCCATTCCGTGCAGCTGTACTGGAATGCCGAAGATGTTTATCTGGCACTGGACCTGCGTTCGCTGTTCGAGACGATGCTGGCAGCCCTGGAGCTGCAAGGCTGCACGATTGTGGTGACTGCGCCGTGTTCCTGGCGTTTGCTGAGGATCTTGCGGGTCAGCGGGTTACGGGTCATCGAATTGCCGTTGGGCAGTGACGGTGCGCTGGATCTTGAGCGTTTTGCCAGGGTGCTGCAGCGCGAGCCGGTGCGCATGGTCATGCTCGCCTCGCGCTTGAACAGCCCGCATGGCAGCCTGGTGCCGCTGGCACAGCATCAGGCGATTGCCCAGTTGCTGGCTGAGCACGGGGTGTGGCTGCTGGAAAACGACCTGGAGTCCGAGTACTGCTTTGCCGCACCGCCGCAGCGCAGCCTGCGCGAAATGGTCGACCCGCAGCGATTGCTGGTGTTCTCGTCACTGGAGCGCACGGTGGGGGCCGAAGCGCCGTATGCCTACCTGTTGTCGCGTCATTGCCCGCGGCAACTGCAGCATCAATTTCTGGCCCGGGGCTTTCGCTTGCCGCCTTTGCGTCAACAGGCAGTGGCCCGGCTGTATGCCAAGGGGCGGATTGATCTTCATCTGGAACAGGCACGCTTGCGCCTGCATGAGCGCGTCACCCACCTGTATCGGCAGATGCAGGTGCAACTGGGCGCTCATTTGCACTTTCAGATGCCGGCGGGAGGGGCAACGATCTGGGCGCAAGCGCGGACACCGCTGGACATCCGCGCCCTGTTTCATCGCATGCTGGATCAGGGACTGGTGATCGCCCCGGGTGAGCTGTTCAGCCTGCAGGGGGATTATTGTCAGCATATGCGTCTGGGCTGGCCGCCAACGCCGTACGATGATCTGCAGGGTGGATTGAGTGTGTTGCGTGAGGCGTTGCAGCGGCTCTAGAAGGCCAGCAGGTAACGCAAGGTCAACTGGTCACCTTCGGCGCGGTTGCGTGCCCCGGATTCGCTGTAGTAGTTGACGAACACGCTGTGCCCGCCGGTGCTGTAACGCACCCCCGGCCCGAAGCCGAACACCTGCTCTTTGGAATCCTGCTGACGATGGCCATCGATGCGGTCGGCACTGATCTGTTTGAGGTGGTAACCGGCCAGGCCCACACGCCAATGATCGTCCAGTGCGTAGGAGGCGGCAAAGTTACTGTGCACGGCTTCACCGGGCTGGATGTCGCTGGCTTGCAGGCGTTCGGCCGGGCTGTCGTTGCGGCTGTTCCAGGCGTAGTGCAGGCGACCGCTGAACTCCAGGCGCTCGCTGGCCAGCCAGGTGAAGGCGTAGTGCGGGCTGAAGGTCCAGACATTGCTGCCGGTATTGATCTGCGCGTTCTTGTCGTAGTCGCCGGTGGGCAGGGTGAAGACGAAGTTCAGGCGCTGCCAGAAGGGGCGGCCGAACAAGGTGACCGGGTCCCACTGCAGCAGCAACGGGCTGACCACCAGGTCGCCCTGTCGGGTGCGGGTGCCTTGCGGGCCACTGTCGATATCCAGGTCCAGGTGCACCAGTGGCAGCAGTACTTCGGCACCGTAATAGGCGCCCGCGATGCGCTGCTCGCTGATGTAGGCGAAGTGCGGCAACACAGTGGCGCTGCGCACCCGCTGGCGCCCCGGTACCGAATGGCCGCCGGCATCGACGCTCTGGTTGCTGCGGTTGTACTGGACTGGCAGCTCGAAGAGCATGCCGGGCTGGGTAATACCATCCAGAAAACTGGTGTTGCCCAGGGGCAGGGGAGGCAGGCTGACGCTGTCGGCCTGGGCTTCCAGGCACATTAACGGCCAGAGCAGGCCAAGGGTGGGCAGGTGGGCTGCACGCATGCAAGAGTCTCTTGTCAGGTTTGATCAAAGCAGGTTGAAGGGGTAATCGAGGATCACCCGGTATTCGTCGGCGCTGGCATTGCCGCGGGTATTGCCCGGGGCGGTGTAGCCGTCACCGGGACGATGACTGGCCCAGCGCAGGGTCAGGTTCAGGCCCTTGGCCGGGCCATCGGGCACGGCGTAGCGCAAGGCGATATCACGTTCCCAGTGTTTGGCATGCTTGCCGTCGGGGTTGTAGATGTAGCCATAGCCGGGGCTTGCCGGATCGACACGGGTGAGGTCGGCTTCGCCACGGGTGTAGCCGACACTGAACTGCAGGTTCGGCGCGCGCAGGGCTTGCAGGCTGGTCTGGTACTGCAGTTTCCAGGACTTTTCGCCGGGGCCGTTGAAGTCGGCGTACTGCATGGCGTTGTTCAGGTAGAGGAACGTCCGGTCGTTCTGGGCGAGGAAATCGAACGGGGTGTTGCCATCGATCTTCTGCAACCCGAAGGTAAGCGACTGCGCTCCCTGCGCCAGGGTCAGGCCGGCACTGTAGGCATCGTTGTCGATCGGCCCCAGCTGGCTGCGGCCCTGGTCACGCGTCTTGTAGTAGTGCAGGTAGGGCGTCAGGCGCAGGGTGGAACTCAGCGCGAAGGTCTGGCTCAGGCCCAGGTAGTGCTGGTCCCACAGGTCTTCGAGACGGCCGCTGTACCAGGTCAGGTTCAAAGTCTGGACGACGTTGTAGGTCGCGCCAAGCCAGGTCATGTGCGAGCTTTCGCGGTCAGGTGCAACGCCCGCCCGGTTGCCATTGCCGTAGGCGCTTTGCAGGTTGCTGTGGCCGCTCTGGTTGCGCAGGCGGGTCGACTCGACCCAGCCGGCATCGAACATGAGCTGATCGATGCTGAAGTTCTTTACCGTCACCCCTCGATAGCTCTGCGGGAACAGGCGACTGCTGCCACTGGCGATCAGCGGGTTTTCCAGCAACTGGTCACCGACCTTGAGCAGGCTGTCGAAGGCACGAAATTTCAACGCCGCACCGGCAGCGGAAAACTCGTCTTGCGGTCGGCCCTGGCTGTCCAGCGGCATCAGGCCGGCACCGCCACTGCCGCCACCGCCGTCCAGCTTCAAGGCGCTGAAACCGTGCACATCCAGGCCGATACCGATCGGGGTGTCGGTGTAGCCGGAGCGAAATGACAACAGCACGCCCTGCGCCCACTCGCGTTGATCGCGCCGTGCCGGGGTGTGGTGGTTGTCGCGGGCGAAGTAGTAATTGCGCAGCAGGCCGTTGAGGCTAGAACCGCTGATCAGTCCAGGGGCGATGGCCAGTTCCGCGTGCTGGCGCTGGGTCAGGTCGATGTTGATGTTGTCCCGTTGCCCGAGGGAGTTGTCGGCCTGGCTGGCCGTGGAGGCGCACACCAGACTCAGGGCCAGCAACGGTGATCGGCTTGGGTTTACCCGGTTCATCAGTGCGGTGCCCCCAGATTTTATCGTTGTTCTAACGGTGGTACGTTGTTCAGTCAAAATGTGTCGCCAGCGACCACCTGAATCGAATAACTTGTGACTTTAGTGGGTTTCTGGTGGTCGCGTAATCCACATGTTCGGACTTCTAAGTCCCATTTATGGAACGATCGAGAGTCCATGCATGATTGATCTGAATGAGTTGTTCGTGTACTTGAAGGTAGTCGAGCAGGGTGGCTTTGCCGCTGCCGCTCGCCAGTTGGGCATGCCCAAGTCGACCGTCAGCCGCAAGGTTGGCAGCCTGGAAGAGCGCTTGGGCTTTCGTTTGATCCAGCGTTCGACCCGTTATTTCCAGGTCACTGAAATCGGCCAGGACTACTATCGCCATTGCCAGGCGATGATGGCCGAGGTGGAGGCGGCGGAGAGTGTGGTGCAGCGCAACCGCGCCGAACCCTGCGGGACGATCCGCATCAGTTGCACCACGCTGCTGCTGAATTTCGCCCTGGCGCCGATGTTGGCCAGCTTCATGAGCCAGCACCCGCGGGTCGAACTCTATGTCAAATCCTTCAACCGCAAAGTCGATGTGATCAGTGAGGGCTTCGACCTCTCCCTGAGCCTGGCCTTTCTGCCGCTGGAGAACAGCGACCTGGTGATGAAGCCATTGGCCCGCTGCCCCCAGGTGCTGGTGGGCAGCCCGCAACTGCTGGCGCGCCATGTGTTGCCGCAGTTTCCACTGCAGCTGGGCGAGTTGCCCAGTGTCGAATGGGAGCGCACCCGTGCCAGCAATACCTGGCAATTGAGCGATGGCGAGCAAGTGGTTGAAGTTCGCCATCGACCCCGGCTGATCAGCGACGACATCGCTACCTTCAAGCAGGCACTGCTCGACGGCGTAGGGGTTGGCTGTGTGCCGCACTTTCTGGTGGCCAGTGAGTTGCAGCAAGGGCAGCTGGTGCAGGTATTACCCGCATGGGCCCCGGCCGAGGGCGTAGTGGTGGCGATGTTTGCGTCGCGGCGCGGGCTGCTGCCTTCGGTGCGGGCATTGATCGACTACCTTGACGAGGCTTTCCGGCAGGCCTGGGGGCAGCGCTGAACCGGCAGGTTGGCAAATCCCTTGAAGTGGTAATTTACATTCAGTGCGTATGATAATAAGGTTTAATCATACGGTGTGTATGTATATTGTCCCGTGAGCGCTGGCGAACGGAGTTTTTCGATAGGGAGAGTCGAGCATGTTCAATCTATACCGCGCGTTATTCCAGGCTCAGGGCACCAAGGGTTTTGCCCTGGCCGGCCTGCTGGCCCGCATCCCGTTGCCGATGACCGCGATCGGCATCATCACCATGCTGTCGCAACTGCGTGGTAGCTATGGCCTGGCCGGCGCTGTATCGGCCACTTTCGTGCTTACGTATGCCCTGATGTCACCCCTGGTCTCACGCCTGGTGGATCGTTACGGTCAACGCCGGGTGCTGCCGGCGGCTGCCGGTCTTAGCGTCGTGGGTATCTTGCTGCTGCTTGCCTGTACCTATTGGCAGGCTGCGGACTGGACGTTGTTTGTCGGCGCCGGGCTGGCCGGCTTCATGCCCAGCATGTCGGCGATGGTGCGTGCCCGCTGGACCGCCATCTACCGTGGCAAGGCACAACTGCAGACGGCCTATTCGTTGGAAACAGTGCTCGACGAAGTTACCTTCATCGCCGGCCCGCCGATATCGGTGGGGTTGAGCGTGGCGGTGTTGCCGCAGGCGGGACCGCTGGCCGCCGCAGTGCTGTTGGCCATAGGCGTGTTTGCCCTGGTCGCTCAGGTGAGCACCGAGCCGCCAGTGGAAGGCGCTGCCGGGGCTGGACAACACGAAGTGTCAGTCATCCGTCTTGCGGGCGTGCGTTTGCTGACGTTGCTGATGATCGTCATGGGCGTGATCGTCGGCACAGTGGACATCGTCAGCGTAGCCTTCGCCGAACAGCTGGGCTCTGCGGCTGCAGCGAGCGTGGTTTTATCGTGCTACGCCATTGGCTCATGCGTTGCCGGGTTGGTTTTCGGTGCGCTGAAGCTGCAGACACCGCTGCGCAAGTTGCTCCTGCTGGGTGGTGTTGCGACGGCAGCGACCACTTTGCCACTGTTGCTCGCAGAGAACATTTTTGGCCTGTCGGTTGCGGTGCTGGTGGCAGGGCTGTTCTTCGCACCCACCATGATTGTGGCGATGTCTCTGGTAGAGCGCATCGTACCGCACAGCAAGCTGACCGAAGGAATGACCTGGTTGCTGGCCGGGCTGAATATTGGTGTCGCCACCGGAGCTGCGGCATCGGGCCAGGTTGTCGATCTGCTGGGCGCCAAGGCTGGATTCAACGTAGCGCTTTGTGCCGGCGTCGCGGTGTTGCTGGTAGCGTTTTGGGGGTATCAGCGCATGCGTGATCGGGTCGAACAGGTTTCTTGTTCCGCTTAACTGGGCGGCCTTCATGGTGTGCTGGCCGTTAGCGGTGAGCTTCTGGATCGCGGAGCTTGTCAACCCATCATTCGGTCATGACAATAGATACGGACTGTATGAATAAATGCACCTATTCCTACCTCGGGCTGCATAGAACAGGAGAAGCTGGATGGCTCGCCGTACCCGCGCCGAAATGGAAGAAACCCGTGCCACGTTGTTGGCGATCGCGCGCAAGCTCTTTACCGAGCGAGGCTATGCCGACACCTCGATGGATGATCTCACCGCGCAGGTGGGGTTGACCCGCGGTGCGCTCTATCATCACTTTGGTGACAAGCAGGGTTTGTTGTCAGCAGTAGTGGAGCAGCTCGACGCTGAAATGGATGAGCGGCTGCAAGCCATCACTGACACTGCCGAGGACGCCTGGCTGGGCTTTTGTCATCGCTGTCGTGCCTATCTGGAGATGGCGCTGGAGCCTCAAATTCAGCGTATTGTGTTGCGCGATGCCAGGGCAGTGTTAGGTGGCGGATCGCCGGATGCGCAACGCCACTGTGTGGAGTCGATGCAACTGCTGATCGACAACCTGATACAGCAAGGCATCGTCGTGAATGTCAATTCACAGGCATTGGCATCATTGATTTATGGCAGCCTGGCTGAAGTTGCGTTCTGGATTGCAAATGCAGAGGACGGCAATGCGCGTCTCGCACAAGGTGTTGCTGCGCTGGATTTGCTACTGCGTGGAATCCTGGTTAAGCGGCAGGGTGAGGAGGAATGAGCGAAGGCGTCTTTGCTGGCCCGGGTTTTTGATAAAGCGCATTTATCGGCTGCAGACCGGCGGTCCGCATGCAGGTTGCCAACGCTACAGGTCTGTATGTATAAACAGTGCTATCAATGCCTGCCAGTAGCCCTGCCGTGATTGCCCACTCTGTCGACGACCCGTTCTATTACCTGCACAACTTCGAGCAAGTGCTGCAGTGGATTGCGCTGCGCTATGCCGATCTGCTGGACGACAGCGAGCGCGCCTTCATTGCCCAGTTCCCTGAGCAACCGCGCGCTGCCCGGGCGTTGCTGGTGCGCATGGTGATGCGCAAAGGCGAGCTGTTTCGCCCCAGTAAGCTGGTCTATGAAGAAATCGGGCCGCCGCTGTCAGCCTTGCAGCCTTTGCTGGCGCGGGGCTGGGTCACCGACGCTAGCCACTTGAGTCTCGAACAGCTGTTTCAGGTGCTGCGCAAGGAAGAAATCGCCAGTGGTTTTGCGCCGCAACTGACGCGTCCGAGGGCGGCCAAGGCCGAGCTCTTCGCCCAGTTGCAAGCGCTCGAACTGCCGCCTCGGCCCTTGCAAGACTGGTTGCCAGGCTTCGCCGAACCGATCATTACCCTGCAGCTGCAAGCGCTGTGTGATCGCTTTCGCCTGCTGTTCTTCGGCAACCTGTATCAGGACTGGTCGGAATTCGTCCTGGCAGACCTCGGCCTGCTGCGCTACGAGCAGGTGGCGTTCAGTGATGAGTCGCGGGCGCTGCGGCAACGTAGCGATGTTGACCTGGCCCTGGCGCTGCACCAGTGCAACGAGCTGCTTGAGCAGGGCGCGCCGCTGTCGCAGGTGCTGGAGCAGGTCGAGTCACTGGACAGCGATAATCCCTGGCTGCGACGTCGCCGCTCGCGCCTGTTGTATCAGCTTGGCCAGCACAGTGAACGCCTGGGCGACTGGGACCTGGCGCTGCGGATCTACCCGCGCAGCCAGCACCCGCAAGCACGGATTCGGCGGATTCGGGTGCTCGAACGCAGTGAGCAGTGGGACCAGGCCCATGCCCTGGCTACGGAAGTTGCCGCACAACCCGCCAGTCCCATCGAAGTCCAGGCGCTGACGCGGATCCTGCCACGCCTGCAGCGCAAGCTGGGCGGGCCGCCGCAACGACGACGGGTGAAAACGAAGACTGACCTGATCGAACTGCAATTGCCGCTGGAGCAGGCGGCGCTGGGGGTAGAGCAGGCGGCGCAGCTGCATTTGGCAGAGCAGGGCGGTCAGGTGCATTACGTGGAGAACACCCTGTTCAACAGTCTGTTCGGCCTGTTGTGCTGGGAAGCCATTTTCGCGCCGTTGCCGGGCGCGTTCTTTCACCCGTTCCAGAGCGCCCCGCAAGACCTGCACGATCCGGAATTTCAGGCGCGGCGCAGTGCCTTGTTCGCTGACTGCCTGGAGCAACTGGAGGATGGTCGCTACCGACAGACCATCCGCCGGCACTTTGTCAGCAAACAGGGCCTGCAGTCGCCCTTTGTCTATTGGCAGGTGCTCGACGAAACGCTGCTCGAACAGGCTCTGGCCTGCCTGCCAGCGCTGCACCTCAAACACTGCTTCGAGCGTTTGCTCGAAGATATCCAGAGCAATCGCGCCGGCATGCCCGACCTGATCCAGTTCTGGCCCGAACAGCAGCGTTACCGGATGATCGAGGTCAAGGGGCCGGGTGACCGCCTGCAGGATAACCAGCTGCGCTGGATCGATTTCTGTAGCGAGCATGGCCTGCCGGTCGAGGTGTGCCATGTGCGCTGGATAACGCCGACACCATGAGTTATCGCGTGGCAGTGCGAGCATTGTGCGAGTTCAGCGCCAAGGTGGGCGATCTGGACTTGCGCTTCACTCCGTCGCCCACGGCCCAGGAGGGCATCAGCGGCCATCAGCGGGTGGTGGCCCGGCGTGGGCCGGGATTCGAGGCTGAGATCAGCCTTGAAGGGCAGTTTGGCGCCTTGCAGGTGCGCGGCAGGGCCGACGGCTATGACCCGCAGCTCAATCGCCTGGAGGAAATCAAGACCTACCGCGGCGACCTGGCGCGCCAGCCGGATAATCATCGGCAGTTGCACTGGGCCCAGGCCAGAGTCTATGGCTGGCTGCTCTGCCAGCAACGTCAGCTCAGCGAAATCAACCTGGCCCTGGTGTACCTGGATGTCGACAGCGACAGCCAGACCCTGATCGAACAGCGCTGCAGTGCGCTGGAGCTTGAGCAGTACTTCAACAGCCAGTGCGCGATCTTCCTGCACTGGGCCGAACAGCAACTGCAGCGAGTAGCCCTGCGCGACGCCGGGCTGCAGGCGCTGAGCTTTCCTTATGGGCAGATGCGCCGCGGCCAGCGCGATCTTGCCGAAACTGTGTACAAGGCGGTGAGTACCGGGCGCTGCCTGATGACCCAGGCCACCACCGGTATCGGCAAGACCCTCGGCACCCTGTTCCCGTTGCTCAAGGCCATGGTCCCGCAGCAGTTGGACAAAATCTTCTTTCTCACCGCCAAGACACCCGGCCGTGCCCTGGCCCTGGAAGCCCTGCATCAGGTCCACGACAGCGCTCCCGAGCTTGCCCTGCGCAGCCTGGAACTGGTAGCCCGCGACAAAGCCTGCGAATACCCCGGCACGGCGTGCCATGGCGAGGCCTGCCCCTTGGCCAAAGGCTTCTACGACCGTCTGCCCGCTGCTCGCCAGGCGGCCCAGGCGCTGACCATCCTCGACAAGACCGCATTGCGCGAGGTTGCCCTGGCTCATCAGGTCTGCCCTTATTACCTGGGGCAGGAGATGGCGCGTTGGGTCGATGTGCTGGTGGCCGACTACAACTACTATTTCGACCAGAGTGCTTTGCTCTATGGTCTTGCCCAGGTCAACCAGTGGCGGGTGGCGGTGCTCGTGGATGAGGCGCACAACCTGGTGGAGCGGGCACGCCAGATGTACAGCGCCAGCCTCGATCAATGGCAGTTGCAGGCCTTGCGCCGGAGCAAGCCGGCAGGCATGGGCAGTGCGCTGGATCGCCTTAACCGTCATTGGAATGCCCTGCACAAGGCGCAGGTGGCGCCTTATCAGGTGATCGAGGCGTTACCGGAGGCGTTCCTCAAGGCGTTGCAGCAGTGTATCGGTCTGATTCAGGAGCAGCTCAACCAGCAACCCACCGGGCTCGATCCGGCGCTGTTGCAGTTTTTCTTCGATGCGTTGCAGTTCATCCGCGTCAGCGAGCTGTTCGACGCCCATTATCTCTTCGATATCAGCAAGCGCGAGGGACCGGGCAAACGCAGCCTGTCGACCCTGTGCCTGCGCAATGTGGTACCGGCGGCACAGATCGGCCCGCGCATGGCGAGCGCCCGCAGCGTCACGTTGTTTTCCGCGACCCTGAGCCCAAGGCACTACTACGCCGATTTGCTCGGAATGCCGGCCAACACCGCCTGGCTCGAAGTGGCTTCGCCCTTTGCCGCCGAGCAGTTGCGCGTGCAGGTAGTAAGCCATGTCTCGACCCGTTATCAGCATCGAGCCGCCTCGGTCCTGCCGATCAGCGAGCTGATTGCAGCGCAGTTTGCCGAAGCGCCCGGTAACTATCTGGCGTTTTTCAGCAGCTTCGAGTACCTGCAGCAGGTGGCCGCAATGCTCGCCGCAAGCCATCCGCACATCGTCCAGTGGTGCCAGGCGCCGGGGATGGACGAGGCGCGGCGCCAGGCTTTTCTGCAGCGCTTTGAGCCCCAGGGTCGTGGTGTTGGCTTTGCCGTGCTGGGAGGGGCCTTTGCCGAGGGCGTCGATCTGCCAGGCACACGCTTGATCGGCGCTATTGTCGCCACCCTGGGGCTGCCGCAGGTCAACCCGGTGAACGAGCAGATCAAGCAACGCATGGCCCAGCTGTTCGGCGCCGGGTTCGACTACACCTACCTGTATCCCGGGGTGCAGAAGGTCATCCAGGCGGCCGGGCGGGTGATTCGCGGCACTGAAGACAGGGGCATGGTCATGCTGATTGACGACCGCTTTGCCGAGCCGCGGGTGCAGGGCATGTTTCCGGCCTGGTGGGCGTCGCAGCAGAAATAATCACGCTGCAAGGGAGCATTGGCATCGCGTGCTTGTCAAAGTGCCAGTAAACTCCGTGTTTTCATTACCCTGAACATCCTTTCTTGAGGTTTTGCATGAAGCTCAGTCCTTTGGCAGGCAAACCGGCTCCGGCCTCCGTGCTGGTGGATATTCCGCGCCTGTTGACCGCCTACTACACCGGCCAGCCCGATGCCAGCATTGCCAGCCAGCGCGTCGCGTTCGGCACCTCCGGGCACCGCGGCAGCTCGCTGGACCTGAGCTTCAACGAGAATCACGTCCTGGCCATCAGCCAGGCGATCTGCCTGTACCGTCAGGCCAAGGGCATCGATGGTCCGCTGTTCGTTGGCGCCGATACCCATGCGCTGTCGACACCGGCTGCGGCCAGTGCCTTGCAGGTTCTGGCGGCCAATGGCGTTGAAGTCATGCTGTCCAAGGATGACGAGTACACGCCGACGCCGGCGGTGTCCCACGCCATCATTTGCTACAACCGTGGGCGCAGCAGTGGCCTGGCCGATGGCATCGTCATCACGCCTTCGCATAACCCACCGCAAAGCGGTGGCTTCAAGTACAACCCGCCCAATGGCGGTCCGGCCGACAGCGATGTGACCAAGTGGATCGAAGCCAAAGCCAACGAGCTGCTGGCCGGTGGTCTCAAAGACATCCAATGCATGGATCACGAGCAGGCGCTGCAGGCCAGCACCACTCACCGCCATGACTATGTGGCCAGCTATGTCGCCGACCTGGAAAACGTCATTGATTTCGACGTCATCCGCAGTGCTAACCTGCGTCTGGGCGTTGATCCGCTGGGCGGGGCGGGTGTGCGTTACTGGTCGGCGATTGCCGAGCATTACAAGCTGAATCTGGAAGTGGTAAACACCGAGGTCGACCCGACGTTCCGTTTCATGTCGGTAGACTGGGATGGTCAGATCCGTATGGACCCGTCCTCACCCTATGCCATGCAGGGCCTGATCGGTCTGCGCGAGCGTTTCGACGTGGCCTTTGCCTGCGACCCGGACCATGACCGCCATGGCATCGTCACCAAGAGCGGCCTGCTGGCCCCGAACAATTACCTGGCGGTGGCCATCGACTACCTGTTCCAGCACCGTCCGCAGTGGCGTCAGGATGCTGCAGTTGGCAAGACCGTGGTCAGCAGTGGCCTGATCGACCGCGTTACTGCGCGCCTGGGCCGCCGCTTGTATGAAGTGCCGGTGGGGTTCAAATTCTTCGCCGATGGTCTGTTCGATGGCAGCCTGGGCTTTGGTGGCGAGGAAAGCGCCGGTGCTTCGTTCCTGCGCAAGGATGGCAGCGTCTGGACGACTGACAAGGACGGCCTGATTCCGGCGCTGCTGGCGGCGGAGATCACTGCCCGCACTGGTCGTGATCCGAGCCAGGCTTATGCCGAACTGACCGCAGAGCTGGGCGAACCCTTTGCCACTCGCGTTGAGGCCAAGGCCAATGCGCAGCAAAAGGCGCTGCTGAGCAAACTGGCCCCGGAGCAGGTCAAGTCGACCGAACTTGCCGGTGAGCCGATCGAACAGATCCTCAGCCATGCCCCAGGTAACAGCCAGGCCATTGGCGGCCTGAAGGTGATGACTGCCAACGGCTGGTTCGCCGCACGACCGTCGGGCACCGAGGATATCTACAAGATCTACGCAGAAAGCTTTGTTAGCGAAGAGCATCTGCAACGCCTGGTGGCTGAAGCCCAGGCGTTGGTGGATGCTGCTATCGCCTGATGGCGTGAAATACATTGCGGGGTAATCCTCCTCCTTTCCGCCTCCCGGCGGCGACTCTCAAGTAGGGATGGAGGAGGATGTCAAATCACACAGGCACTGGATGGGACGTCATCATAGGGCCATGGCTTGCGTGTTGTTAATGAACAAGCAGCTGCTGGCTTTTTTGTATCGGCCCATCGCGGCTTGCGATTGCCAGGGGATTGGCAAATGGCGCTGATAGCGCAACTCGGCGAGGAATCGTTCTTCGTTCAGGCTGCCGTCCGGGTTGAAAAACCAGTTGATGCGCCCGGCGTAATAAGCGCCCAGTTCCCGCATCCCGCCGAAGATCCATGGCGACGAATCCATTGTTAAAGCGACCGTTGCATACTGCGGGAAGTTGGGGCATCCGTCATTGTGCATCCCATCGCTGCCGGTTGCATTTCTGAGGAAGAACGCGAACATTTCGCAGGATGGTGGCGGTGCGCCTTGCCACATCGGACTGTCATCCGAGGTGTTTGGAAATTGGCAGGCGTCTCTGATTTCCTTGGTGCAGGCTCTGTCTCGATCGATCTTGTTTTTAAAGGATTGATAAAAACACACGTTCCCGATCTTGTTGAGTTTTTCCCGCATTGCGGTGTTGGCCAGTGCCGGTTTGATGAGGAACAGGTGGGCGGCATATTGCCCTTTTTCGAGAGAGGTCGGGAGGTTCTCGCAGCCCAGGCTTTCCAGGGATTTGGAGACAATGCAACCCACCAGAACGGGATGTCTCCAGGCGAAAATGTTATAGCCGGTATTGCCGTCCTCATACAGTTGGCAGTGACGATCGAGATTGCTCAAGCCTGGCAATAGCAGTCTCAGGTTTTGATTCTTGAGGGTTTTCTCCAGTCCGTTTTTCAGCCAGCACAGATCAATCATCTCGCCATCACGATCACCGGCATGGTCGGAAACGATCAAGTTGGCAGTACCTCGGCGAATCAGTGCGTAAGCGCCAAGATTCTCCGACATGCCACCGTCGGACAAGTGAATGAAGGCGGAGTTTTCTTCGCCGGCCAAGCGCTCAGCATAGTAAAGCGGGAATGGCAGCAAATAATGCAGGCCGTACTGGAAGTCGCCGGCATTCGGATTGCGGATGGAGTACCCCCAGTCAGCGGCGCTGATTCGCAGTAACGCATTTAAGGCATTTCGTCCGAGTATGTTGGGAACGACCTTTTGCTGCGAGTCTGAGAAAGCAGCTGAGGATAACACCGCCTTGAAGGGAGGCAGGCTGTCGGGGGCGCCCTGATGGTAGCCATACAAACCTGAGCCATGTTGGTAGGGATCGATCTCGAATGCCGATAGGTAGAAGGGTTTGCGCTTTCCTATATCGAGCACACTGCGATCTTCCCCGGCGGTCGTATTGATGATCCATAAGGGGGCGCCTTTTATCTCATGAACCCGCTTGATGTCGTCGAAGGTCAAGGAGCGTGCTTGATCCATATCGCCTTCGATGCGGATATCGTTTCCGTAGATCGTGGTGATGCAGCCTTCGGTTTGCTTGTCGCAATTTGGAGGGCTGGCGCCATAGGTACGCACAATGCCTTTGGCATAGGCGTATTGAGTGGCGGAAAGTTCGAGATTCCAGTCAAAAAGTATATTTCCAAAGGCGTTGGCAACGACGGAGCCCACTTCCATGGGAATCAGTTCAACGACTTCATTGGAGAAGCGGCCATCCTCGCTGGTGGTGGTGTAATCAAATGCATGGGCTCCGAACATGTTCAGCCCTGTGCTGAAGATGTCCTGGTAACCACGCAGGTAATTCTGGAAGCGGTAGGGGTCACTACCCAGTTCAGGTCGATCCAGTGCATCCATGAGTTGGTCAAACTGCTTCTTTACAGTCATCCGTTGCTGGGGGGTGTCGTGCTCGTCGTCACTGGCCACCTTCAGCAGGTTTGTGTGGTTGTACTGGGGACAAGGATGCGGCTGCCTTGGCAGCCAGGTCGATGACTGGAAGGTGACGCCGGATTCGTCCATAAAGCGGCTGGGCAAACAGTCCAGAAAAATCGACTTTATGAAGGCTGGTGCAGTAGCGCGATTGCTAGCGAAATCGGGGTCGTCAAAGACAAGTCGCGAATAGTACCAATAGGTCGCATAGCCGCCGCCTGAGACCGATGAAATTACGTCAACGTTTTCCATTTGCCCTGATTCCACGAGGCCTTTAAGCACGCCCATGGAAAAATTCGAGGCTTTGGTGCCGCCACCTGCCAATGCCAACCCGAGGTAGGGCGGCTTATAGGCCGTGGCTTTCTGCTCGATGGAGAACTTTTCCTGCAATGTTGCCTGGCTGTAGTCAAGGAGAGGCTCTTTGTAGTCGCTGCTGCAACCAGTGAGCAGAACGCCGGCAATCAGCGTCGCAATTCGTCTGGTGAAAGCCTCGGATTGCTGCATTGTTCCCCCCATGTCCTGAGTGTTGCAGGACCCGATTGGATGGTTGTCATATCCCATCGAACCTAGTTCACGGCAGTTGCGGGAGGTCTGGACATGGCGCATTTCCGTGGAAAGTGTGACGCAGTTCACAAAAGAATGTTGTTTTTTTGACGTGCTGAGCTAGTCATTATCAATAGCGATTCTAAGTTGTTGAAGCGGAACCATATTAAATGGTTCGGTTTCTCAAGCGTTCAACCCGACAAGGTGGACAGAATGTCAAAGCCAAGATTCCTACCCGTTTTTGTGGTGTGCTCGCTGCTGACCGCCTGTGCAAGCATTGACAAAGGTGACGCCGCCAAGTTGGCAGAGGAAGGGAAGGCGACCACGCAGGAGGTGGTCAGGAAGAATGATCTTGTCGCTGAAAGCTTTATAACAAAAAACCAATGGCAATTGGTTCAGCGGCAACTCAGGTGCTCTGATTACAAGGACGAAGTTAAGTGTATTTCTGATAGTTCCAATTCCGCTGATGAGAAAATACTTGTTGAACTTTCGGAGTCAACGTCAAGTTATCTTGCGTTATTGAACAAAACCAGCATGGCTTTGAACAAGGTTTATGATGATTATTACAAGCTGGCCACTTATGACGACACTGAAGACATAAAATCCTCGGCAAAGGACTCGATAGCCCTGACCAATCAACTCATTGGTGCCGCCAACAAGCTGTCAGGCAAACAGTTCAGTCCTGTAGCTGAGGAACGTTCGGAAAAAGTTGGCAAGGGGCTTGGGTTTATAGCAAATACGTACAGGAATCATAGTCTGGTTAAGTATAATCAGGCGCTTTGTGATATGAGTGATGGGCTGCTTTATGGCATTAAGACCATGAATGAAAAGATACTTCCGGCGCATTATCAGCAAATAGCCAGTATGAAGTCATCCATCTCGAAATACTTGATCAAAACCGGTATCGTTTCCCCAAGCAATGCGTTAACTCCCTTGGTTGGGCAAGTGATGCCGGGTGTGCCGATGGCCAATCCCTATACGGGTAACAATCGTAAGGTGGTGGACAGTGCAGCGGCTACCTACTTGAAGGCTACAGGAAGCAGGCAAGACAAACTGGATCTTGCAGAACGAAATAAGTCAATCACTGACCTGAACAAGCTAATGGATGATCATGTTAAGTTGGGCGCAGTCAAACGCAAAGAGATAACTACCAATCAGGCCGCCGCTGCCAGGTTTTAAGGAGTTACTTCGATGGATGTATATGACCTTATTGCAAAGTCAGCTGAGAACTATTCGAATGCGGTTTCCAAGCGAGAGTACCATGCGGATGCTGCAGATGACATAGAGCTGAAAGGATTGGATGAGGCGGTTGATGAAGCGTATATGGCTTTAGAAACTGCATTCAATGACGGGCTTCGGTCTGTTGCTCTGGCAACTGACTCCCTTAAGTTTCAGGCTGAGAAAACTTCCAAGGCGATTGAAAGTGCAATAGAGGTGGCAGGGGATATACAAAGTGCTGTGGATAAAATCAATAAAGCCACAAAAGCAATAATTGATTTTATTGGCAAGGTCATTTAAGTGCTGCGTGTTGCTGTTGAGCGTTATCGGGGTGGCTGGCGCAACTCGGCATGTCAGATGTGATCCAAGACGACTCTGAGGCGTTCCAGGATCAAGAAATGCTCAGAGAGCTTGTAGGATGGGCCCGTTCCCACAGGGTGCTGATTCTTCCCTGTGGGAGCGGCGATGCACAATTCGACTTATCCCGCGTTAAGGCCTGACATTACGCCACATCCACCAAAACGATCTCGCTGTCTTCCAGCGCCGTCACCCTGAGCACCTGCTCATCCTCAATGGCAACACCATCGCGCGCTTCGGCCCGCACACCGTTCACCTCGATCAGCCCCTTGGCCGGCACCAGATAGCCACGCCGTCCGGCCTCAAAGCGATACTCAGCGCTTTCCCCTGCCTGCAGGGTTGCCGCCACCAGGCGCGCATCGGCGCGAATGCGCAGGCTGCCTTCATCGCCTTCACGACCGCTGGCCAGGGTCACGAAACCTTCGCCGCGCTCGCCTTTCGGGAAGGGCCGGGTGCCCCACGAAGGCGCCTGTCCGACGCGCTCTGGCACGATCCAGATCTGGAAGATCCGCGTATCGACTTTTTCCAGGTTGTACTCACTGTGGGTGATGCCGGTACCGGCACTCATCACCTGTACGTCACCGGCCTCGGTGCGGCCCTTGTTGCCCAGGTTGTCCTGATGGCTGATGGCGCCTTCACGCACATAAGTGATGATTTCCATGTCGCGGTGCGGGTGCGGCGGGAAGCCGCTGCCTGCCGCAATCAGGTCGTCGTTCCAGACCCGCAGGTTGCCCCAGTGCATCCGTTGCGGGTCGTAGTACTCGGCAAAGGAAAAATGATGGTGGGCGTCGAGCCAGCCATGGTTGGCATGGCCAAGGCTCTTGAAAGGGCGCAGTTGCAGCATGATGGGCTCTCCTGGTGAGTCGGTTGATGGGAGAATCATCGCTGAATCTATGATCGAAATTAAGCGTAAATTTCGGCTGATTCTCATCGATTTGTTGGATATATAGAGCTACGGTGCTTTATACGCTTCATCGTCTAATTCACTGATCTGCAAGCAATCAGCTGGTGATTTCTGCCGGATGGAGCGAACATGAGCGCAGGTTTTTTCTTGTTGGAGTCAGTGTGTCTGAAGAGCGTCCCAAGCTACCCCTGGAGTTGACTCCACCTGCGCAACTGCCCTGGATCCGGCGCCTGGCGGCGCGCCTGCTGGGCCGGGGCTTGAGCCGTTTACAGGCCCAGCACCGCGATTCCTGGTTCCAGGGCCACGCCACCGGCCAGCGCACCGGGCACGCCGACGGTTTGCGCGAAGGCTACGAAGAAGGGCGGGTGGACGGCTATGAAGCCGGGCGCCAGGTGCTGGTGATCCGTGATACGCGTCCCGACGGCCATGGCGTGCCGGGGCAGGATGACCACCTGTTCGACGACTGGCGCCTGCCGTTGACGGCCGAGTTGAAGAAGCGCTTCAAGGCTGACGTCGCCCAGCGCCTGCCAGCGTATGCCCAGCCAAGCGCGGCGCAGTGGAAGATGATCTTCAGCGACACGCCTTCCACCTGCGTGATCGCGGGTGCCGGGGCTGGCAAGTCGACGTCGCTGGTGCTGCGCATCCTGTTGTTGCGTCATTACCTGGGCTACGAGCTGGACGCCATGACCGTGGTGACTTTCACCCGTGAGTCGCGCAAGGATTTCATTGCCCGTCTGGTGCAGGTCTTCGGCCTCTGGCAGCTTGAGCTGAGTCCCGCCCAGGCCCGCGAACTGGTGCGCACCTTCCACTCGCGCATCCTGCCGCTGGTGCGTAGTCTGCCGGGCTTCAGCCAGGTGCGTGCGTTCGAGACCCTGGGCAGCGAGATGCCGGGGGGCAGCGAAGCCAGCGCCGAGAGTAATCCGTTCGACCTGCGCATCAACGACGCCCAGCGCCAGCAACTCAACCTGTGCTACCGCGACCTGCTCAACAGCAGCCCGCGGTTTGCCGAGCTGATTGCCAGCCTGCGCCGCGAAGCCCTGCAGCTCAAGGCCCTGGACCGCGATCACCCGGATGTGCAAAAGCGCGTGGCAGTCACCCAGCTGTCCGCCAGTCGTGACGAAGAGCTGTGCGACACCCTCGAAGACCTCTGGTTTGCCGCCGGTGCCTGGCCGATCAAGGGTATCGAGCCGAGCCGCGAGACAGTCGAGATCAACGGCAGCCGGTTCCACTTCCATGGCCATATCGCCGAGCTGGATGCCTGGGTCGTGCTCGGTTTCGATCCGGGTGAAAACCAGCAGTACAAGCGCCCCGGGGCCAAGCTTCCGGTTTGGGCGGAGTGGGTGATCAAGCGCACCCTGTTTCAAGCTTTCTGCGATAAGCCTGTGATTTGGTTGGAAAATTATGCTGCAGCCAAGCGCCTGACATCCTCTCTGGCGGGTGATGCAGTGGCCGGACCGGGCTTCGATTACAAAGTCAAGGGTGAGCTGTCGGCGGTGCCGCTGCTCGATGCCTTTGTCGGCGCCGCAGGCTTTATCGAGAACCTTGGGCTCGAAGTAAACCAGGCGGTGGGCGCCATGAGCTTTCCCGCAGGCGACAGCGATGCGCAGTTCTTCGAAGCCCTGGGCCTGTACTGGAAGGCCCTGGAGGCGCACCTGCTCGCCCAGTCGCCACCGATCATGAGTTACAACCGCATGTTTGCCCTGTTTGGCGAGAACAACCCGGAGAACCTGCGCTTGTTGCCTGACCCGCTGTTGCGGCCGCTGGCACACCTGATGATCGATGAGTTCCAGGACGTCTCGCCGCAGATCGTCTCGTGGTTGCGGGCCTGCCTGCGCGAGATCCGCAGACGTGGCCCAAGCCTCAACGTCGGGCGAGTAGCCCAGCACTCCTCGCTGTTGTGTGTGGGGGACGATTGGCAGTCGATCTATGGCTGGCGTGGCAGTTCGCCGAAATTCTTCATGGAGTTCAGCAAGGAGTTCGTGTCCCCAGCCAATACCCGGGTGATGCTTGCTGACAACTACCGCAGCCATCAACACATCATCGACGCGGCCGAGCATATCGTGAAGTCGGCGCCGGCGATCACTGGCAAGAAGGCCAGAGCCTGTGGTCCGGCGGCAGAGGATCCGCTGCCGGTCAAAGTGCTTGAGCGTGACGAAGCGGCCTTGGCGCAAACGTTGATGGAGCATTACCGACGCGGCGAATCGGTGATGATGTTGTTTCGAAAAAGTAGCGATAAGCTATTGATATCTGAGCATATTAAGCCTTTGGTAAATCATGAGGCCGGGCTGCCAACCAGCCAGCGCCGGTTCCGCCAACTGACCTATCACAGTGCCAAGGGACTGCAGGCAGATGCGGTGTTCATGCTCGGTGATTGCCAGCACCTGACCAGTTCGCCGTACAAGAACCAGGTGTACCGTCAGGCGGGGCTCGGGCGTGCGGGGGATCCGCTGGCGTTCGACAGCGCCCAGAAGGATGAAGTGTTGCGTCTGGCTTATGTGGCCATCACGCGTGCGGCCAGGCATTGCTATTGGTATGTGGAGAAACCCACGGGTGAGGCGGCCAACTTGCCAAGGGCATCGAGCCAGGTGGATGGGCGCAAGGTGTTTTTCGAGGATGGCCGTGACGCTGCGGGGTGAACTGTGGGAGCTGGCCTTGCCAGCGATGCAGACGCCGCGCAACTACTGGCACCGAGTTGATAGCATCGCCGGCAAGGCCGGCTCCCACAGTGATTCGGGAGCCGGCTCCTGTTTGAAGTTACGATCAGGCTTTGAGCGCCGCATCCGGCTTGACCGCCGGCACCGGTTTGCCGATTGCCTGCTCGACCCGCTGTGCGGCGGCCGGGTCATCGGCAAATGGCATCAGGCTGACCTGGTCGTCCACCTCGCGGCTATGGCCGCGCAGGCAGACGCTGGTGACCAGGTAGAAGAACACGACCCCGTTCAGGCAATACAGCGCATACAGCCACTCGTTCATGGGTGTTCTCCTCAGGCCATCTGGGCGTTGGACAACGCCAGCTTTTCATCTGCTACACGCACCGTGCGCCAGGTGTTGTAAGCCATCAGCAGCATGCCCGTGAGGAACAGCACCCCGCCAATGAAGCGCACCAGGAAGCCCGGATGGCTGGCCACCAGCGCTTCGACAAAGGAGTAGGTGAGGGTGCCGTCTTCGTTGGTGGCGCGCCACATCAGGCCCTGGGCGATACCGTTGACCCACATCGAGGCGATGTACAGCACGGTGCCGATGGTGGCCAGCCAGAAGTGCGCGTTGATCAGGCCGATGCTGTGCATCTGCTCGCGGCCGAAGACTTTCGGGATCATGTGATAGAGCGATCCGAAGGTGATCATCGCCACCCAGCCCAGAGCGCCGGCATGGACGTGGCCGATGGTCCAGTCGGTGTAGTGCGACAAGGCGTTGACGGTCTTGATTGCCATCATCGGGCCTTCGAAGGTCGACATGCCGTAGAACGCCAGCGACAGCACCAGAAAACGCAGGATCGGGTCGCTGCGCAGCTTATGCCAGGCACCCGAGAGGGTCATCATGCCGTTGATCATGCCGCCCCAGCTCGGTGCCAGAAGGATCAGCGACATGGCCATGCCCAGCGATTGCGCCCAGTCGGGCAGGGCGGTGTAGTGCAGGTGGTGGGGACCTGCCCAGATGTACAGGGTGATCAGCGCCCAGAAGTGCACGATCGACAGGCGATAGGAGTACACCGGCCGGCCAACCTGCTTGGGTACGAAGTAATACATCATGCCGAGGAAGCCTGTGGTCAGGAAGAAGCCCACGGCGTTATGCCCGTACCACCACTGGACCATCGCGTCGGTGGCGCCGGAGTAGACCGGGTAGGACTTGAACCAGCTGACCGGAATCGACAGGTGATTGACCACGTGCAGCATGGCGATCACCACGATGAAGGCACCGAAGAACCAGTTGCCGACATAGATGTGCTTGGCCTTGCGGCGCATCAGGGTGGCGAAGAACACGATGCCATAAGCGACCCAGACGATTGCCATCCATACCGCACCGGTGAACTCGATCTCGGCGTATTCCTTGGTGGTGGTCAGGCCCAGCGGCAGGCTGATCAGCATGATGACGATGGTCGCCTGCCAGCCCCAGAAGGTGAAGGCTGCCAGCTTGTCGCTGTACAGGCGCACCTGGCAGGTGCGTTGGACCGCATAGTAACTGGCGGCAAATTGTGCGCTGCCGGCAAAACCGAAGATCACCAGGCTGGTGTGCAGGGGGCGCAAGCGACCGAAGCTGGTCCAGGGCAGTTCAAGATTGAGTTCCGGCCAGACCAGCTGCGAGGCGATCCATACGCCCATCGCCATGCCGACGATGCCCCAGAACACCGTCATGATGACGAATTGCCGGACCACCTTGTAGTTATAGGCCTGGGCCTGTTGATGTGTGCTCATGGCTAGTTTCCACAGTTCCTGTAAGGCTCGTCCTGCCGAAAAGGGCAGGACACCGGCGCAGACTGTAGGAACCTGCCGATATTCAAAACAGACTCAGAAACTGGGCATAACACCGGATCAGATAAAAGCCCCGTATTTACTGGGGATAATCCTCTCTGATATGCACAAGGTGCGACGATTTACCCCTGTTCTGTCCGAAAATTCCCAGAATACCGTGGCTTTCTGCCGCATACCTGTGCCAGTGGAATTACCTTGACATCACCTTCAGGGCGCCCTCAAAATTTCTATAAACTTTGCGCGCAAAGTTTTAAGCTTTACCGCAAGATCGTGTCAGTGATGCGCAATCAACAATGAAGCCAATCCGCCATCGAGCGTGTGCGCCGGTGCTTACACGCCGGGACCAGCACCGCCGCCAGAGCGGGACACTATAAGAACGATGGGAGCAACAGATGAAGCTTTCCAAGGAACTCGTCATCCAGGCAAAAGCGACGTTCGGGACACCGACCTACCTCTACGATGAAGCGGTGCTGCGCAGCAGTTTCAACGAGTTGCGTGACGCATTGCCGGACTGCGTGGATATCTTCTATGCGTTGAAGGTCAATCCCAATCTGTCCCTGGTGAAACTGATCCGGTCATACGGCGGTAACACTGAGGTTTGCTCGCTGGGCGAGTTGGAAATTGCCCTGAAGGCAGGGGTGGCGCCGCAGGACATTATTCTGCTAGGCCCCTACAAGAAGCCTGAAGAGCATCGCCGTGCCCTCGAAATCGGGGTGTTCGCCATCGTTGTCGAATCGGAAAGCGAGTTGCGCAAGTTGTCTGCCCTGGCTGGGGAGCTGGGCTGCGACGCACCGGTTGCGATTCGCATCAATCCGAATTTCTCGGCTGCCGGCTCACCCTGGAAGATGGGCGGGCGGCCTACTCACTTCGGTATCCAGGAAGACACCGCAGTGGCCAACTTCGCCGAGTACCTGGCGCTGCCCAACATCAGGATCAAGGGTATTCACGTCTATAACGGCACCAAGATCCTTGATGCGCAATCGGTCTACGATAACGCCGCGTACATTCTCGGCTTGTTCCGCACCTTGTCTGAACGCCACAAGCTGGACATGCGCATGGTCGATGTGGGTGGCGGCCTGGGTATCAAGTACTACGAAAACGAAACAGAGCTCGATACCGCCCAGCTCAAACAGTTGCTTGCGCCGCTGTTCAATGATTTCCATCAGCAATTCCCGCGTACGCGCATCATCCTTGAGTCGGGGCGTTTCATTGCCGGTAAGTGCGGTGCCTTGCTGGTCACGGTCGACAATATCAAGGAAAACCACGGCAAGACCTTTGCCGTCACCGATGGCGGCACCAATTGCCACGGTGCTGCAGCGGGCAGCGGTCAGGTGCTCAAGCGCAACTTCCGCATCATCAAGGCCACCGGCAATAACGGTGCGCCGCTGCGCGAATACCATATCTCCGGACCGCTCTGTAGTCCCGATGACCTGCTCGGGCGCGATGTGCGCCTGGAAACCCTGCATGAAGGCGATGTTCTGGCCGTGACCGCCTCGGGTGCGTATGGCCCTTCGGCCTCGCCGACCCTGTTCCACAGTCATGGTCACCCGGCCGAAGTGGTGGTCAGCAACAACCAGCTGTTTCTCGCCAGGGCGCGGCAGACCGCCGTGGACATTCGCGACAGTCATGCCGATGTGCCGCTTGAAGCGATGCTCAGTACCGCCGCCGCAGCCGAACCTGCCGCTGAAATCCAGCTGGCGACCCAGCGTCAGCTCAGCGACATCCTGCGGGTGGTACTGAAGTTACCGGAAGGCACGATCATCACGGCCGACTCTCACTTGCGTGATGACCTGGGGCTGGACTCATTGACCTCCATGGAGCTGCTGATCAGCCTGGAGGACGATATCGAAGGCTTTTTCGTCAACCCGGACACCATTGTTCCGGGGCATTTCAATACCGTGGCGACCCTGGCCGGTTACATCGATGCTCATCGACAGACCCGCTCGGTGGGGCGCCCGCTGGGCGTTGTCGAGGTGCAGCATGAGCGTGCGTGAAGTCCTTCTGCAGGATGTGCTGGAAACCCGCAACGGTTTGCATCCGGACAAAGCTGCGATCATCTATGCCGATGAAACCTACACCTATGCGCAGCTGGACGAAGCCAGCGCGCGCCTGGCGGCCGGCTTGCAGGTCAATGGCCTGCAGCGCCAGGAGCGGGTGGTGGTGTGCCTGGGCAACCGCGTCGAAACCGTATGCGCCTTCTGGGGGATCCTCAAGGCCGGTGGCGTAGTGGTCAATGTCGGCCTGGATACTGCGGCCGACTGCCTCGACTATATCGTTCGCGATGCCGAGGCCTCGGTGTTGATCACCACCACCGAGAAAATCGCCAGCCTGCCGGCGAGCATCGCCGACCTCGCGCATCTCAAGCTGATCGTGCTGCTCGATGGCGAAGCCGGTTCGACCGTGGCCCAGACCTTTGAAAGCCTGCTCGGCCAGGGCGGCGGCGAGCCGTTGCCGTGTGGCAACCTTGACCTCGACCTGGCGGCGATCATCTACACCTCAGGCTCCACCGGCGCGCCCAAAGGCGTGATGCTGACTCACCGCAACATGCTCGCGGCGCTGACCTCACTGCACACCTACCTGGGGTACAACGACACCGACAAGGTGCTTTGCTCGCTGCCGCTGTCGTTCGATTACGGTTTGTACCAGATGATCATGGCCATCAGTGCCGGGTCTACCCTGGTGCTGGAAAAGGAATTCACCTGGCCGATTTTCCTGATCAGGAAGATCCGTCAGTACCAGGTGACGGTGATCCCGTTCGTGCCGACCATGCTGACGCTGCTGCATGAGTACGCGCGCAAGCGCGAGGCGGTGTTTGCCGATGTGCGCATGGTTACCAACACCGGTGCCGCGCTCAAGGCGCCGCATATCGCCCAGATGAAGGCGCTGTTTCCCCAGGCGCTGATTTTCTCGATGTATGGCCTGACCGAGTGCAAGCGCTGCACCTACCTGCCACCTGAAGACATCGACAGCAAACCGGGCAGTGTCGGTATCGCCATTCCCAACACCGAATTGTGGCTGGTGGACGAGCAGGACCAGCGTATCGATCAGCCTCATCAGGTCGGGCAACTGGTGATTCGTGGCGCCACGGTCATGGCCGGCTATTGGCGCAACCCAGCAGCCACTGCGCTCAAGCTCAAGCCTGGGCGCTATCCGGGGGAAAGCGTGCTGTATACCGGGGACTACTGCAGCCTCGACGAGGACGGTTATTTGTATTTTCGCGGCCGCATGGACCACATGATCAAGTCGCGGGGCATGAAGGTCAGCCCCAGTGAAGTGGAGGGCTTTCTCTACGCCATCGACGGTGTCGAAGCCGCTGCCGTGGTCGGTGTCGAACACGCTTCGGTCGGCGAGGGACTGTGTGCGTTCATTACCTTGGGGCAAGGTGTGAGCCTCAGCGCCGAGCAATTGCTTGAACGTTGCCGTCATGGCCTGGAGGCGTACAAGGTGCCGTTATCGATCAGCATCGAGAGCAGCCTGCCACGCACCGCCAACGGCAAGATCGACCTGCTGCAGTTACAGCGCTCGGCACGCACCACACAGTCGCTGGTGGCCGGATGACAGCCGGTGCACGGCGGCCCCACAGGGAGAGCCACCCATGAGTCCGGGCCACAGCGGTCGCGACCAATCGCTGGACGTCAATGGCAACCACTTTGCCTTGCGTACCTGGGGTAATGAACGCGGGCATCCGGTGCTGGCCTTGCACGGCTGGCTGGACAATGCCGCCTCCTTCGAGCGCATCGCGCCGTTGTTGCGCGACTGCTTTGTGGTTGCCCCGGACCTGGCCGGGCACGGACGCTCGCAACATCGCCGGGCCGACAGCGGTTACTACCTGTGGGAACACGCCGACGATATGAACGCCCTGGTCGAGTGCCTGGGCTGGAAGCGTTTTTCCGTACTCGGCCATTCCATGGGCACTGGCGTGGCGTCGATTCTTGCGGCGATGAGCCGGGGTATCGACAGCATGGTGTTTCTCGATGGCTTGGGCGCACCGTTTACTGTGGACGACGGCAACACCGTCGAGCACATGCGCAAGGCGCAACGCTTGCTGCGGTTGGCGTTGCGCACCCGTCTGCACGGTTTCAGCGGGCCTGAAGAAGCTCAGTTCAGCAGCCTGGAGGCCGCCATCAACGAGCGGCGTAACAGCATCGACGGCAGCCTCTGTGCCGAAGGGGCACGCTTGCTGGCCCTGCGTGATCTGCTCAATCTGGGGCATGGCTTTCGCTGGCGCCATGACCCGCGCCTGGTGCTCCCCGAACCGCTGCAACTGACCGAACGTCAGGCTTGTGAGTTCCTGCAGCAGATCAGTTGCCCTTTGCATGTGCTACTCGGACGCCAGGGGCTGTTCATGGGTAATGCCTTCGACAAACGAAAAAACGCCTTGCCTGCGGATACCCGTGTGCACTGGCACGACGGCGGTCATCATTTTCACCTGGATGCCCCCACGCCTGCGCTGATCGAACAGCTCAATGCAGCGCTGGGACAGGGTGATTCGGGGCCGCGGCAACGCTTAGTCAATGAGTAATGGAGTACGCGTGTGAAAGATTTCTGGATTGCTCCGTCGATTCTGGCGGCCGATTTCGCCCGGCTGGGAGAGGAGGCCGAGCAGGTGCTGGCCGCCGGTGCCGATGTCATCCATATCGATGTCATGGATAATCACTATGTGCCCAACCTGACCATGGGCCCGCAGTTCTGCAAGGCCTTGCGCAGTCACGGCATTACCGCGCCGATCGATGTGCACTTGATGGTGACGCCGGTGGACGGCATGATCCAGGCCTTCGCCGAGGCAGGCGCCGATTACATTTCGATTCATCCCGAGGCAACCCTGCACCTGGACCGTTCCGTGCAACTGATCAAGGACCTGGGTTGCAAGGCGGGGCTGGTGTTCAACCCGGCCAGTACCCTGGACGCTGCCCAGTACGTGCTTGACCGGCTTGACCTGATCCTGCTGATGTCGGTCAACCCGGGCTTCGGCGGCCAGCGTTTCATCCCCCAGGTGTTGCCCAAGATTGCCGCAGCGCGCAAGCTGATTGATGACAGTGGCCGCAACATCCGCCTGGAAGTGGACGGCGGCGTCAACCTGGAGACTATCGGGCAGGTTGCCGCGGCGGGCGCGGACATGTTCGTTGCCGGCACGGCAATCTTCGCCCAAGACAACTACCGCGAAACGATCTCGGCCTTGCGTCGCCAGATTGCAGACGCTGTGACCAACCGCACCTGATAATAAGCGGACTTACCCACGATTCTCGCGAATCCAGCATGAGTTACCTGTCCTTGCATAACAATACCGAAATCACCTTGCAGGCGTTCAGTCGGGTCAAGGGAGGTGGGCATGCTTGACCCGACCTTCGACTTCGACAAGATGCTGTGCTTCTCGCTGTACTCGACCGCCAACGCCATGGTCCGCGATTATGCCGAGCCATTGAAAAAGCGTGGCATCACCTATCCGCAATTGCTGGTGATGGCCGGATTGTGGGGCAAGGATGATGTGTCGATCAGCGCCTTGAGTGAATTGACCCTGTTTGACCTGGGTACCTTGACGCCTATTGTCAAACGCCTGGCCGATAATGGCTTTATCACCGTGTACCTCGACCCGAACGATCGCCGTCGGCGCAACCTGCTGCTGACAGACAAGGGCCGTGAACTCAAGGCCGAAGCGGCCCAAGTGTTCAATAGCATGGCCTGCAAGATCGACCTTGGGGAGAGCGAGGTGCAGCAGGTGCTGAGCGTGTGCCAGCGGATTCGTTCGCGGTTGCGCTGATGCAGGCCTTGATCAGCCCTGGAGAAACTCCGGCGTATTGAAGTTGCTCAAGCGCCGATCATCCTCCGGGTATTCCAGCGCCCGCACCGGATGCTTGAGCAACGCCCGCTGAATCCCTCGATCACCCTGTTGCCAGGCCTGTTCAAGGTCATCGCGCAAGGCGCAAGGGATCAGGCTGAACATCGGCTGCCAGTAACCACCCTGGCGAATCATTGCCGGTTGCCCCTGGTCATTGGCCTGGCTGAGCAGATCAACAATCAGCGCGCTGTCGATCAATGGGGCATCACAGGCCAGCACCAGCATCCAGGGATGGCGTGCCACTGCAAGCCCCGCCAGCACGCCGGCCAGCGGCCCGGGGAAGTCGGCCTGGGCGTCACTGACCAGTTGATCGGCAAAGGGCCGGTAGTGGTCCTGGTTGCGGTTGCAGGAAATGATCAGGTCATCGGTCAGGGGCCGCACGACCGCCTGGATATGGGCAATCAGTGGCTTGCCCTGCCAGGGCAGCAGGCCCTTGTCCTGGCCGCCCATGCGCTGGCCGCGACCGCCGGCCAGCAGAAGAATGGAGCAGGGTGGAGTGGCGGCGGGCATGGTCAGGGTTCCTGGCAGTGTCAGCCGCTTACCTTCCCATGCACGCCGTCAACTGTCCAGATCAGTGCTCTTCGAGCGCGGCCTGTGGCTGTTGTGCCCGGGTCCGGCGCTTGCCGGTCAGGCGCATGACCACGACGAAGAACACCGGCACGAACACCACCGCCAGCGTGGCACTGAGCATACCGCCGATCACCCCGGTGCCGATCGCCTGCTGGCTGGCCGAGCTGGCGCCGCTGGCAATCGCCAGCGGTACCACGCCGAGGATGAACGCCAGTGAGGTCATGACAATCGGCCGCAGGCGCAGGCGCGCGGCCTGTACCGTCGCTTCCAACAGGTCATGGCCGTCATCGACCAGGCTCTTGGCGAACTCGATGATCAGGATGGCGTTCTTCGCCGACAGGCCGATCAGGGTGATCAAGCCGACTTTGAAGAACACGTCGTTAGGCATGCCGCGCAAGCTCACGGCGATCACCGCACCGAGCACACCCAGCGGCACCACCAGCAGTACCGAGGTCGGAATCGACCAGCTTTCATACAACGCCGCCAGGCACAGGAACACCACCAGCAGCGACAGCGCCATGAGCATCGGTGCCTGGGCGCCAGACAAGCGTTCCTGCAGCGACAGCCCGGTCCACTCCAGGCCCATTCCCAGCGGCAGTTGATCGACCAGGCGCTGGATCTCCTCCATCGCCTGGCCCGAGCTGTAGCCCGGTGCCGGCTCGCCCGACACCGCGATTGCCGGGTAACCGTTGTAGCGCGTCAGTTGTACCGGGCCGGTGATCCACTTGGCCTGGACAAAGGCGGACAGCGGAACCATCTTGCCGCTGTTGTTGCGCACATGAATCTTCAGCAGGTCTTCGACCTGAGCGCGCTGGTCGCCTTCGGCTTGCACCACCACGCGCTGCATGCGCCCCTGGTTGGGGAAGTCGTTGACGTAGTTGGAGCCCACCGCGGTATTGAGCACATTGCCAATATCGGCAAAGGACACGCCCAGGGCGTTGGCCTGCTTGCGGTCGACTTCGAGCTGTACCTGTGGGCTTTCGGCCAGGGCGCTTTCACGCACGTTGACCAGCACCGGGCTCTTTTCGGCATTGGCCAGCAGCTGGTCGCGCGCCGCCATCAGTGCCGCATGGCCGAGGCCGCCACGGTCCTGCAGGCGGAACTCGAAACCGCTGGAGGTACCCAGGCCGTCCACCGGTGGTGGCAGCACGGAATAGGCAACGGCGTCCTTGAGCTGGCTGAAGGCCGCATTGGCGCGGTCGGCAATCGACTGGGCACTGTCGTCGGCACCGCGCTCGGACCAGTCCTTGAGCGTGGTAAAGCCCAGCGCCGCGTTCTGACCGTTGCCGGAGAAGCTGAAACCGAGAATCAGCGTGCTGTTGCCAACCCCTGGTTCTGTGGCGTTGTGCGCCTCGATCTGCGCCGCCACCGCTTCGGTACGCGCCCGGCTGGCGCCTGGCGGCAGCTGGATGTCGGTGATGGTGTAGCCCTGGTCTTCGGTGGGCAGGAACGAGGAGGGCAACTGGCTGAAGCCGTAGACCAGGCCCGCCACCAGCACCAGGTACACCATCAGGTAGCGGCCGCTGCGCTTGAGGGCCTGGATCACCCAGCGCTGGTAGCCATTGCTGAGGTTTTCGAAGCGGCGGTTGAACCAGCCAAAGAACCCGCGTTTTTCGTGGTGCTCGCCCTTGGCGATGGGTTTGAGCAGCGTGGCGCACAGGGCCGGGGTCAGGCTCAGGGCGAGGAACGCCGAGAACAGGATCGACACCGCCATCGACACCGAAAACTGCTGGTAGATAACTCCCACCGAGCCGCTCATGAAGGCCATGGGCAGGAACACCGCCACCAGCACCAAGGTAATGCCGACAATCGCGCCGCTGATCTGGCCCATGGCTTTTTTCGTCGCTTCGCGCGGCGCCAGGCCTTCTTCGCTCATGATCCGCTCGACGTTCTCCACTACGACAATGGCGTCGTCCACCAGGATACCGATGGCCAGGACCATGCCGAACAGGGTCAGCACGTTGACCGAAAAGCCCAGCAGCATCATCACCGCGAAGGTGCCCATCAGCGCCACCGGCACCACCAGGGTCGGGATCAGGGTATAGCGGATGTTCTGCAGGAACAGGAACATCACCGCAAACACCAGGGCCATGGCTTCGAGCAGGGTGGTAATCACTTGCTGGATCGAAACCTTGACGAACGGCGAAGTGTCGTAAGGGATATCGAACTTGGCGCCCGCTGGCAGGTAACGCGACAGCTCGGCAAGCTTGGCCTGCACCAGGGTCGCGGTTTCCATGGCGTTGGCGCCGGGCGACAGCTGCACGCTGAAGGCACTGGTGGGTTTGCCGTTCAGGCGGGTGCCGTATTGATACTCCTGGCTGCCGATCTCGACCCGGGCGACATCGCCAATGGTCAAGCGCGAACCGTCCGGATTGGCACGCAAGACAATGTCTTCGAACTCCTGCACCGTGCTCAGCTGGCCCTTGATCACCACGTTGGCGGTAATTTCCTGGCTGCCGGTGGTGGGTAGGTCGCCGATGCTGCCTGGCGCGACCTGGGCGTTCTGGGCGGCAATCGCCTCGTTGACATCATCCGGGGTGAGGTTGAAACCGATCAGCTTCTGCGGGTCGAGCCAGATCCGCATGGCCCGTTCCGAGCCATACAGCTGGGCCTTGCCGACGCCCTTGAGGCGGCGGATCTCGTTCATCACGTTGCGCGCCAGGAAGTCGCTCAAGGTCACTTCATCGAGACTGCCGTCCTCGGCGGTGAGGGTCACCAGCAACAGGAAGCCAGTGGACACCTTTTCCACCTGCAGGCCCTGCTGGGTAACCGGCCGCGGCAGGCGCGACTCGACCACTTTCAGGCGGTTCTGCACATCGACCTGGGCCAGGTCCGGATTGGTGCCCGGTTCGAAGGTGGCGGTAATGGTGGCGCTGCCCAGGCTGCTTTGCGAGCTGAAGTAGAGCAGGTTGTCGGCGCCGTTGAGCTCCTCTTCGATCAGGCTGACCACGCTTTCGTCGATGGTCTGCGCCGAAGCCCCCGGATAGACGGCATAGATTTCTACCTGCGGCGGCGCCACGTCGGGGTACTGGGCGACCGGCAACTGCGGAATCGCCAGGGCACCGGCCAGCAGGATGAACAGCGCGACCACCCAGGCGAATACCGGGCGATCAATGAAAAACTGCGGCATGAATCAGGCCCTCACTGGCCGGTGGTCTGAACGATGGAAGGGGCGTCCTTGCCCGCGTTGTCGACCTGTACCTGGTCGCCTGGATTGACGTGCTGCAGGCCTTCGATCACCACCCGGTCACCGGGGGCCAGGCCTGCGCTGACGATCCAGCGGTCGTGTTGCACGCCGCCGAGCACTACCGGGCGCTCGCTGATGCGCTGCTGGGCATCGACCAGCAATACCCGTGGATTGCCGGCGCTGTCCCGCAGGATGGCGCGCTGCGGCACGCTGATGCCTTGCTGTTTGATCGCTTGCTCCAGGCGTACGCGAATGAAACTGCCCGGCAGCAGGTCAAGGTCGGGGTTGGGGAACTCGCTGCGCAAGGTGATCTGCCCGGTGCTCGGATCGACACTGATGTCGGAGAACAGCAGCTTGCCCGGCAGCGGGTAGGGCGTGCCGTCGTCCTGGATCAGCGTTGCGCCGGCCTGGTCCTGACCGACCTGTTGCAGCTCGCCGGCGCGCAAGGCGCGACGCAGGGCGGTGAGTTCGCGGGTCGACTGGGTGACATCGGCATGGATCGGGTCCAGTTGCTGGATGGTTGCCAGCGGCGTGCTCTCGTTCTGGCCGACCAGTGCACCCTCGGTTACCAGGGCACGGCCGATGCGCCCGGAAATCGGTGCGGTGACGGTGGCGTAACCCAGGTTCAGCTTCGCCCGTTCCAGCGCGGCCTTGGCTTCGGCGACGGCCGCATCGGCCTGCATCAGCGCGGCGCGGGCGTTGTCGTGGTCCTGGCGGCTGACGGCGTTGATGGTGATCAGTTCGCGGTAGCGCTGATCCTGCAGGCGCGCCTGGTAGCGCGTGGCCTCGGCCTTGGCCAGGGTCGCGCGGGCGCTGTCGTAATCCGCCTGGAACGGCGCCGGGTCGATGCGGAACAGCACGTCGCCCTGTTTGACGTCGCTGCCCTCACGGTACACGCGCTTGAGCACCACGCCGGCCACACGGGCGCGGACCTCGGCGGTACGCGGGGCGAGGATACGGCCATTGAGCTCGGTGCTGATGGCCAGCGGCTGGATTTTCACCGTCTCGATGCTGACGGTGCTGGGCGGTGTCTGCTGTTCTTCGAGGGCGCTGTCATTGCACGCGCTCAGGGACAGCGCGATGGCAAACAGCGGTAGCAGGGCGCACAGACGGGCGGGGCTTGAACTGAACATGCGGATCTTCCATAAATGACCCGGCAATGCTAAGGCAGGAGGCCAACGTCCAACTGTTAAGCTGTGTAGGCCGAGTGTGAAAAAGTGTGAAGGGTTGCGCTGGCTGCGCACAAGGTCCTATATCCTTGCCTGACTTTCCCAGCCTGTCAAACTAGCCATGCCGAATATCCTTCTGGTCGAAGACGACTGCGCCTTGTCCGAATTGATCGCCAGCTACCTGCAGCGCAATGAGTTCTGCGTCACGGTGATTGCCCGTGGTGATCATGTGCTGGCCGAGGCTCGCCGCAGCAAACCGGACCTGGTGATCCTCGACCTGATGCTGCCGGGCCTTGATGGCCTGCAGGTCTGCCGCCTGTTGCGCGCCGAGTCGCAGTCGTTGCCGATCCTCATGCTCACCGCCCGTGACGACAGTCATGATCAGGTGCTCGGGCTGGAGATGGGCGCCGACGACTATGTCACCAAACCCTGCGAACCACGGGTGCTGCTGGCCCGGGTGCGGACCTTGCTGCGCCGCAGCAGCATCAATGAGCCGCGCCTGGAAACCGATCTGATCGTGGTCGGCGGCCTGCGCATCGACCTGGCCGAACGCAATGTGTTCTGGCGCGAGCAATGGGTGGAACTGTCCAGCGGTGAGTACAACCTGCTGGTGGTACTGGCGCGCAATGCCGGCGTGGTGCTCAGCCGCGATCGCATCCTGCAACAGCTGCGCGGCATCGAATTCAATGGCACCGACCGTTCGGTGGACGTGGCCATCTCCAAACTGCGGCGCAAGTTCGACGACAGCGCCGGCGAAGCGCGCAAGATCAAGACCGTGTGGGGCAAGGGCTATCTGTTCAGCCGCCTCGAGTGGGAGTTCTGACACCGGTATGCTGAAGATCCTGATTCGCCTGTACCTGGTGATCATCGCCGCGTACGCCGGTGCCCTGTTGCTGATCCCCGACGCCATTGTCGGGGCGTTTCATGAGCGCTTCATCGCCTACAACCTGAACCAGGCCAAGGGCGTGCAAAAGCTCATTGTCGAGCGCTTTCAACAGGTCCCGGCCGAGCGTTGGCCGGCAGTGGAGCGTGAACTGGCGGCGGACTTCGCTCCGCTGCAGATCGAGCTGCGGCGCCAGGACCAGATCGGCCTGGCGCATGCCGACCGGGCGCGGCTGGCGGCTGGCGAGAATGTCGTGCGCCTGGGCGACTGGGGCTATTACAAGTCGGCTCTGGCACCTCTGGACGCGACCTGGGCGGTGGAACTGCGCAATCCCCCGGACCCACTGGATATCAACCTGATTTCCTGGGGCGTCACGGTGCTGATCGTTGCCGCCTTGCTCGGCTGCCTGCTGCTGTGGGTCTGGCCGCACTGGCGTGACCTCGAGCGCCTCAAGGAAACCGCCCGCAGCCTGGGCCAGGGGCGCTTGTCGGAACGTACGCAGATCCCGGCGCGCTCGAACATTGGCGAACTGGCCGAGGTGTTCGACACCATGGCCCAGGATGTCGAACGGTTGCTGACCCAGCAACGCGAACTGCTCAACGCCGTCTCCCATGAACTGCGCACGCCGCTGACCCGCCTTGATTTTGGCCTGGTGCTGCTGTTCGACGAAGTTCCGCCGCAGTGCCGCAAGCGCTTGCTGGAACTGGTCGGGCATGTGCGTGAGCTGGACGAACTGGTGCTTGAGCTGTTGTCCTACAGCCGCTTGCAGAACGCCGATCAGGCGCGCGAACGCGTCGAGGTGTCGTTGCTGGAGCTGGTCGACAGCATTCTCGGCAGCTTTGCCGAAGAACTCGATGGCCGCGGTATCGAATGGCAGGTGCGTGCCGAAGACAACCTGCCGCGCTTTATCCTCGACCCGCGCCTCACGGCCCGGGCCTTGCAGAATCTGGTGCGCAATGCCATGCGCTACTGCGACCGGCAATTGTTGCTGCGCCTGAGCCTGGATGCCGAGGGTCACTGCCTGCTGACTGTCGAGGATGACGGCATCGGTATTCCAGCGGACCAGCGTGAATTGATCTTTCAGCCGTTCTACCGCCTCGACCGCAGCCGTGATCGCGCCACCGGTGGCTTTGGCCTGGGGCTGGCGATCAGCCGGCGGGCGATCGAAGGACAGGGTGGGACCTTGACCGTGAGCCAGTCGGCGTTGGGCGGCGCGCAGTTCAGGATTCGTCTGCCGCGGGGCTGAGCAGGGGATTTGTGGCTTCCCGCCACAACACATACCGATCCTTGCCGCCATGCTTGGCCTGATACAGGGCTTCATCCGCCTTCACCAGCGCATTGCTCAGGTTGTCTTCGCGGCGTATCCGGGTCAGGCCAATGCTGATGGTGACCGGGTGCTCGGCGGCATCTTCGCGGACCCGTTGGCACAGCGCATCGACGCGCTGCTCGGCGTCAGCCTGATTAATGCCCCAGAGGTAGATGGCAAACTCTTCACCCCCCAGGCGTGCGTACTCGAACTCGGTCATCGAGGCCTTGATGTTAGCCGCGGTACGTTTGAGCACGACGTCGCCGATGTCGTGGCCGAACTGGTCGTTGACCTTCTTGAAATTGTCGATATCGACCATCGCCAGGTAGCGGCTCTGCTCGTCGTCTTCCTGCAGGTGGGTCTGCGCCTTGGCCATGAATGAGCGGCGGTTGGGGATCTCGGTGAGGGCGTCGACGTAGGCCTGGTCCAGCAGCACCTTGGACATGTAGAAGTTGTACAGCTTGGCGCGGCGCATTTTCAGGTAGGTGTAGAGGATCAGGCCGTTGATGAACACGGCGTAGCAGATGAACATCACGCCGCGCAGATCCAGCAGGTGCAAGCCGGGTACCTGGAAGGGGTGAAGATTGATCCAGGTGATCACCAGCGCGGCGAAAAACGACCAGCGCCGCACCGGCAGTACCGACACGCTGTACAGCACGCTGGAGGCGCCCAGCATCAGCCAGGCCGGGCGCAGTTCCTGCGGCAGGCCTTCGATCACCAGGCGCATGGCCAGGGTGATGATGCCGATGAATACCAGGTTGAGAAGGTCGAAGTGCCCGGCCTTGCGGGTAAACGCCAGGATGATGCTGAGGGTCGCCATGACCGTGATGAAGGCCATCGACTTCCAGGTGAAGTCCTGCTGGCCGAGGTAGCTGACGATCAGGTCGAACAGAAGCCAGATGCCGATGCTGATGCCGAAGATCAGTAGGCAGAACGAATGCAGACTTTCGAAATCATGCTGGCGAAACTCCCGGCGCAGCTCGGGCGGTGCGATATTCCTGCGCACCTGTTGTTCGATGGTCTTGTACATGGCGGCCTTGCGTATTCGATGAGTTCTTGTAGTGCTTCCATTGCCGCTCAAGATTAGCAGGCCCGCTACGCAGGGGTAACATCGACCAACGCCAACCTCATGGCTCGGGACGTTCGCGAGGGTTTTCCTCAAGCCAGCGGCTCAGCCGTTCGGCGATACGCTCGCTCGCATGGCCATCGCCATAGGGGAGGAAGACGCGACTCATCCGCTTGTAGGCTTCAGGGTCGTCGAGCAGCACGCAGGTTTCCTTGACGATCCGCTCGGTCTGGGTACCCACCAGTTTCACGGTGCCGCCTTCGAGCACCGAGTGTCGCTCGGTGACTTTACGCAGTACCAGCAGCGGCTTGCCCAGCGCCGGTGCCTCTTCCTGGATGCCGCCGGAGTCGCTGAGGATCAGGTAGGCGCGGTCCATCAGCCAGACGAAATGCTGGTAGTCCTGAGGGGGTACCAAGAGCATGTTCGAATGGCGCGAGAGCAGCGGGTACACCGATTTTTGCACCTGTGGATTGAGGTGCACCGGGTAGACGAACTGTATGTCCGGGTAGCGCAGGGCCAGTTCCGCCAGGGCCAGGCAGATGCGCTCGAAGCCCGGGCCGAAGTTTTCCCGACGGTGGCCGGTGATCAGCACCAGCCGCTGGTCATCGCGCAACTGCGCCAGCGGGGAGCCTGCGCCCGGCTTCCAGCGGCTCTTGATCAAGTGTTCGCGCATCCACAGCAAGGCATCGATGACGGTGTTGCCAGTGACTTCGATCTGCTCGGGCGCCACGCCTTCATGCAACAGGTTGTCGCGGGCGCGGTTGGTGGGCGGGAAATGCAGGTCGGCGAGTACTGAAGTCAGGCGCCGGTTGCCTTCTTCGGGCCAGGGCGACTTGAGATTGCCGGAGCGCAATCCGGCTTCGACATGACCGATGGGGATCTGCCGGTTGAAGGCGGCGAGGGCGGCAATAAAGCTGGTGGTGGTACTGCCATGGACCAGGACGATGTCTGGCTGGATCCGCGCGTAGGTGGCGTCCAGCTGTGCCAGCAATTGCTGTGACAGGCTGTTGAGGGTCTGGTTCTGGGCCATTACCCGCAGGTCTTCATCCACGCTCAGACCAAAGTCCCGAAGCACCTGCTGAAGCATTTCCCGGTGCTGGCCGGTGGAGCAGATGTTCAGCTCGATGTCCGGCCACAGCCGCAATATTTGCGCCAAGGGGGCCATCTTGATCGCTTCAGGACGGGTACCGAACACCATCATGACTTTGTAGGCCATTGTTGTGCGCTTTTTCCGCTTCTGTAGGCTTTAGATACAAGCAGCAGAAGGCCGGGTTGTCCACTGACTGTAGGAGCGGATTCAGGTGTTCAACTGACCTTGCAACCAATCGAGAAAAGCCCGCAGCGCCGGTTCGCGCTGGCGCCCCGGCAGCCACACCGCGCTGTACTGCGCCGCCGCCAGGCGCACGTCTTCGCGCCATGGCTGCAGCAGGCCCTGCCTGACACTGTCGGCCACCAGCACGTTGCTCGCCAGCACCAGGCCATAGCCGGCGGCGGCTGCCTGCAAGGCGTAATGCTCATCGTCATAGTGATGAAAGCGTGCGCGCTGCAGCCAGTCTTCGCAACCGGCCAGGGCGCACCAGCGCGGCCAGTCGATGATCACCCCGCTGACCGATACCCAGGGCACTGCAAGCAACGACAAGGGCTGATCGGCAGGCGGCTCCTGCCAGCCGGGCGGGGTGTACACCGAAAAATACTCCGCCAGCAGCGGCAAACGCTGCAACCCGGGGTCGGGGTTGAATTCGGCGCGCAAGGCCAGGTCGAAACTGTGGTCGCGCTGCAGGTCGACCACCTCGCTGCCGGTCAGCACCCGTACCTGGATGTCGGCATGGCGGCGATGGAAGTCGCCCAGGCGCGGGATCAACCACAGGCTGGCAAAGGCGGCGGTGGTGGTCAGGGTCAGTTGCTGGCGATCGCAAGGTGGTTGCAGCTCGCCGAGGCTGCGCTGCAGGTCGGCCAGCCCCTGATGCACCTGGCGATACAGGCGCTCACCGGCTTCGCTGAGCATCACCCCTTGCGCGCTGCGTTGAAACAGTAGCAGGCCAAGGTGCGATTCCAGGCGCTTGATCTGGTGCGAGACGGCTGCCGGGGTCACCGCCAGTTCGTCGCTGGCAGCCTTGAAGCCGCCCAGACGAGCCGCCGATTCGAAGGTGCGCAAGGCCGTCAGGGGCAGTTTGGCGAACACGGTGCTCAAGCCAATTGAGGGAGACTCAATTTAGCTCAATTGAACCGGCGCCTCAACGCAGCTAGGGTGGTGGCTCATTTCCCGAATGGAGCCGGTCATGCAAGGCAAGGCGCGTAAAGTGGTTCAGGCCATCCTCTACGAAACCATCGCGGTGGTGTGTGTCGCTCCGGTGCTGTCCTGGGCCTTCGATGCCAGCATGGCCCACTCCACGGCGTTGTCGTTGATCCTCTCGGCCGTGGCCCTGACCTGGAACATGTTCTACAACTGGGCGTTCGAACACTGGGAAGCCCGCCAGCAGCAACGCCGGCGTACCCTGTGGCGGCGCTTCCTGCATGCCTTGGGTTTCGAAGGCGGCCTGGTGCTGATTCTCCTTCCGGTGGTCGCCGGTTGGTTGCAGATCAGCCTGTGGGCGGCACTGTTGACTAACCTGGCGCTGTTCCTGTTCTTCTTTGTCTATGCCTTTGTCTTTCAGTGGGGTTTCGACCGGGTATTCGATGTGCCTGAGTCGGCGCGCGAGCCCGCTTGACTTTGACTGCTGGCCTGCGCTAGTTTCCTCGCAATGAACACATTCCTGCAGTCGCCTCAGCAAAGCATTATTACCGCCATTATCGTTTTGGCGGGCTAGCTGGCACTTGCACCGAACCCGCCCTGGAGGCGGGTTCTTTCTCTCTCTCCTGGGCACTTTAAAAAACCAGGAGTCACTGATGACCAGCCTTGCCGTTAGCCCTCGCACACCGTCCGCGTCGCTGAACCTGCTGTCCGACTATGTGCGGCGCATTCTTGCTGCACCGGTGTACGACCTGGCAATCGAGACGCCCCTGCAGTTGGCGCCAGCCTTGTCCGCGGCCCTGGGCAATCAGGTGCTGCTCAAGCGTGAAGACCTGCAACCGACTTTCTCGTTCAAGATCCGCGGCGCCTATAACCGTCTCAGCCGCCTGAGCCCGGCTCAGCGCGGCCGTGGAGTAATCACTGCATCGGCCGGCAACCACGCCCAGGGGGTGGCCCTGGCGGCCCGTGAACTGGGCATGCGCGCCACCATCGTCATGCCGACCACCACACCGGAATTGAAGGTCAACGGGGTACGCTCACGCGGTGGTGAAGTGGTCCTGCATGGCGACAGTTTTCCTCATGCCCTGGCCCATGCGCTGAAACTCGCCGACAGCGAAGGCGCGACCTTTGTCCCGCCCTTCGACGATCCGGACGTGATCGCAGGCCAGGGCACGGTGGCCATGGAGATCCTGCGTCAGCAGCCGGGCGCACTGGATGCGATCTTCGTTCCCGTGGGGGGCGGCGGCTTGATCGCCGGGATCGCCGCCTACGTCAAATACCTGCGCCCTGAAGTGAAGGTGATCGGCGTCGAACCCCAGGACTCCAACTGCCTGCAGGCCGCCATGCTGGCCGGCGAGCGGGTGGTGCTGGCGCAGGTCGGCAGTTTTGCTGAAGGCGTTGCCGTGGCGCAGATCGGTGCGCATTGCTTCGAGCTATGCCGACACTATGTGGACGAGGTAATCACCGTCAGCAACGATGAGCTGTGCGCCGCGATCAAGGATATCTACGACGACACCCGCTCGATCACCGAACCGTCCGGCGCCCTGGCGGTGGCCGGGATCAAGAAGTACGTCGTTCGCGAGCAGGCCCAAGGCCAGACCCTGGTGGCGATCGACTCGGGGGCCAACGTCAACTTCGACCGCCTGCGCCATGTCGCCGAACGCGCCGAGCTGGGCGAGCAGCGCGAAGCGATCATCGCCGTGACCATCCCGGAGCAGCCCGGCAGTTTCCGCGCCTTCTGCCAGGCCCTGGGCAAACGCCAGATCACCGAGTTCAACTACCGCTATTACCCGGGCAAGGAAGCGCGGCTGTTTGTCGGCGTGCAGACTCACCCGCAGCATGATCCGCGCGATCAGTTGCTGGCCAGCCTGAGTGCCCAGGGCTACAGCGTGCTCGATCTGACCGATAACGAACTGGCCAAGCTGCACGTACGCCACACGGTGGGCGGGCATGCCGGGCCGGGGGCGAAAGAGCGGGTGATGCGCTTTGAATTCCCGGAGCGTCCAGGGGCTTTGCTGGGCTTTCTGGAGCGTCTGGGCAAACGCTGGAACATCAGCCTGTTCCACTACCGCAACCACGGTGCGGCTGAAGCACGGGTGTTCGCGGCGCTGGAGGTGCCGGAAGAAGAGCAGGCCGGCTTGCCTGCGGCCCTCGATGCCATGGGTTATCGCTACTGGGATGAAACCGACAACCCGGCCTACCGGTTGTTCCTCGGCTGAGCAAGGCTTGCCCCAGATCAACACGTAGTGGGGCATAGAGGCGGATCCTGAAGGCAATGGAATATTGCACGAGGGTTTCGCCATGAGCAGCACGTTCTTCATCCCCGCCGTCAACATCATGGGCATCGACTGCCTCGACGAAGCGATGGCCGCCATCGCCGGCTACGGATTGCGCAAGGCGCTGATCGTCACCGACACCGGCCTGGCCAAGGCCGGGGTCGCCGAGCGTATTGCCGAACTGCTGGCGATGCGTGACATCGACTCGTCGATTTTCGACGGCGCCAAACCCAACCCCAGCATCGCCAACGTCGAGCAAGGCCTGGCGCAGTTGCAGCGCGAGCGCTGCGATTGTGTGATTTCCCTCGGTGGCGGCTCGCCCCATGACTGCGCCAAGGGCATTGCCCTGTGCGCGACCAACGGCGGCAAGATCAGCGACTATGAGGGGGTCGACCGCTCGGCCAAGCCGCAGCTACCGTTGATTGCCATCAACACCACGGCTGGCACAGCCAGTGAAATGACCCGTTTCTGCATCATCACCGACGAGGCGCGCCATGTGAAAATGGCCATCGTCGACCGCAACGTCACGCCCTTGCTGTCGGTCAACGACCCGGCATTGATGGCGGCCATGCCCAAGGGCCTGACCGCAGCGACCGGTATGGATGCGCTGACCCACGCCATCGAGGCCTATGTCTCCACGGCCGCCACACCGATTACCGATGCCTGTGCCATCAAGGCCATTGAACTGATCAGCCAGAACCTGCGCCAGGCCGTGGCCGTTGGCAGCGACTTGCAGGCGCGGGAAAACATGGCCTATGCGCAGTTCCTCGCCGGCATGGCCTTCAATAACGCCTCGTTGGGTTATGTGCACGCCATGGCGCACCAGCTGGGCGGTTTCTACGACCTGCCGCATGGTGTGTGCAACGCCGTACTGCTGCCGCATGTACAGCGCTTCAATGCCAAGGTCAGCGCCGCGCGTTTGCGTGATGTAGCCAAGGCGATGGGTGTGGAGGTGTCCGGCATGAGTGCGGAGCAGGGCAGTGATGCGGCGATTGCAGCGATTGAGAGCCTGTCGCGGGACATCGATATCCCGGCCGGTCTGGCAGTGTTGGGCGCCAAAGAAGCGGATGTGCCGACCCTGGCCAGTAATGCGCTGAAAGATGCCTGTGGCCTGACCAACCCGCGGGTGGCCAGTCAGGAGGAGATTGAGGGTATCTTCAAGGCTGCCTTTTAAGCACATCGCGGGGCAAGCCCGCTCCCACAGGTTTATCACAAACCTGTGGGAGCGGGCTTGCCCCGCGATAAGGGCCTTCAGACCACCAACGACAACAGCATGATAAAGATGATGCCAACCACCGAAAGGATGGTCTCCATCATGCTCCAGGTTTTGAAGGTCTCGGCCACGGTCATGTTGAAGTACTGTTTCACCAGCCAGAAACCGGCGTCGTTGACGTGCGACAGAATCAACGAACCGGCACCGGTAGCCAGCACCAGCAACTCACGGTTGACCCCCGGCATCATGCCGATCACCGGTGCCACGATACCGGCACCGGTAATGGTCGCCACTGTCGCCGACCCGGTAGCGATGCGAATCACTGCCGCCACCAGCCAGGCCAGCATGATCGGAGAAATCTGCGCCTGCACGGCCATCTGGCCGATGACATTACCTACCCCGGTGTCCACCAGCATCTGCTTGAAACCACCCCCGGCGCCGACAATCAATATGATCGCTGCGGTGGGCGCCAGGCTCTGGTCGAGCAGTTTCATGATCTGCTGACGCGAGAAGCCCCGGGCTGCCCCAAAGGTATAGAACGCCAGCAGCAGCGCGGCGAGCAGGGCGGTGATCGGGTGGCCGATCAGGTCCATCCATTGGCGCACGATGTGTTCAGCCGGCAACACCACATCGGCGAAGGTCTTCAGCAGCATCAGGAACACTGGCAGCAGCACGGTGATCAGGGTCACGGTGAAGCTGGGCAGGTTCTTTTGCTCGGACTCGCGGGCGATCTGGTCCATCAGCTCCTGGGACGGCGATCCCGGAATGTAGCGGGAGATGAAGTTGCCGTACAACGGGCCGGCAATGATCGCGGTGGGCAGGGCGACGATCAGGCCGTAGAAAATGGTCTTGCCGATATCGGCATTGAAAATGCCGATGGCCAGCAAAGGCCCCGGATGCGGCGGTACCAGGCCATGCACCACCGACAGCCCGGCGAGCAGCGGAATACCGATCTTGATCAGCGACACCCCGGAACGCCGGGCGACGATGAATACCAGCGGAATCAGCAGCACAAAGCCGATTTCGAAGAACAGCGGAATGCCCACCAGGAACGCGGCGAACATCATCGCCCAGTGCACTTTCTGTTTGCCGAAGGCGCGGATCAGCGTCTGCGCGATCTGGTCGGCGCCGCCAGAGTCGGCCATCAGTTTGCCGAGCATGGTACCCAGGGCGAGGACGATACCGACAAAGCCAAGCACGCCACCAAAACCGTCCTGGAAGGATTTCATGACCTTGGCCACCGGCATGCCCGAGGTCAGGCCGAGAAAACCGGCGGCCAGGGTCAGGGCGACAAAGGGGTGGACCTTGAAGTGGGTGATCAGCAGCACCAGGCCGACGATGGTGACCACTGCATCGAGCAGCAGGTAGGTATCAGTTGCCAAACCGAACATGGTTCAGTGCCTCATCTTGTCATTGTTGTGGGCGGAGCATTTGCAGCGTTTACGTATCGAGACAGCGCTATCTTTGGTGAGCCGGAAAACCGCCTGATCAGGCCGTTCGCGCCAGCACCGGCTCACCGCAAGGCTTTAGCCACAGGTCGACCTGCACCGCCAGTTGTGCCACCGGCAGCGTGGCATCCAGGGGCAGGGTCAGGGCTTCGCCGTTGGGGCGTTCGAGGGCGGCGAACTGGCTGTCGATCAGGCTGGCCGGCATGAAGTGCCCAGGGCGGGCAAGCACCCGGCGGCTGGCTTCTTCAGGGGTGAGATCGAGAAACACGAAACCCAGGTCGGGCACGGCATGGCGCAAGGCGTCGCGATAGCGCTTTTTCAGCGCCGAACAGGTCAGGATCGGGCGTTCGCCGGACTTGAGGGTGGCCTGCATCTCTTCACCCAGACGGATCAGCCAACCGGCACGGTCGTCATCGTCCAGGGGAATGCCGGCACTCATCTTTTCGATGTTGGCAGCAGGGTGGAAGTCGTCGCCTTCGATCAGGCGACCGCCGCTCAAGCCGGCAATGGCGGCGCCGACGTAGCTCTTGCCGCAGCCAGCTACGCCCATGACCACGATCGCGGATAGGGGTGGGTTCATCGGTACCTCCTGCAGGGCAAGATAGCGCTATCTTTAGCCGCGACTGAATTAGCCTCGGGCGCTTCTTTCCTGGATGTTATTGATCTTGTATTCAGCAGTCTGGATGCTCAATTCAGGTCACCTGCAGTTATGCATTGCCTGTGTAGTGAGACAGCGCTACCTTAGTGCCCGTTCCCCATTCTTTGCAAGTCGAAAATACAATTCCCCATGACCCGCATCGGCTCCCGTACTACCGGTCGTCCCACTCTGGCTGAAGTGGCCAGGCTTTCCGGGGTTTCCCCGATTACCGCTTCGCGCGCCCTGCGCGGGGTCAGCACCGTTGCCCCGGAGCTGGTCGAGAAGGTCAAGCTGGCAGCAACCACCCTCGGTTATGTCGCCAACCCGGCGGCCCGGGCGTTGGCCTCGGCGCAGAGCGAGTCGATCGTGGTGTTGATTCCGTCGCTGTCCAACCAGTTGTTCATCGAGACCCTGGAGGCCGTCCACGAGGTCATGCGCCCGCGCGGCCTTGAAGTGCTGATCGGTAACTATCACTACGATATCGCCGAAGAAGAGAACCTGATTCGCAACTATCTGGCCTATCAGCCGCGTGGCATGCTGCTCACCGGTTTTGATCGCAGCGAAGCGTCCAAGCAGATGCTCAGCGCCAGTGGCGTGCCCTGTGTGCACATGATGGAGCTGGGGCTGCAGGAGCAGGGCATGTCGGTGGGTTTTTCCCAGCAGCAGGCCGGTGCGGCGGCGGCGCAGCACTTGCTTGAGCGCGGCTGCCAGCGCCTGGGCTTCATCGCCGCGCAGCTCGACCCGCGGGTGATGCAGCGTGCCGAAGGTTTTCGCCAGGCCCTGGTTGCAGCGGGGAGCTATGCCAGTGAACTGCAGGTACTGTCGCCGCAGCCATCATCCATCGGTCTGGGTGGTGAGTTGTTCAGGCAGTTGCTGGCCGAACATGGCGATGTCGATGGCATTTTCTTCTGCAACGACGACCTGGCCCAAGGGGCGATTCTTGAGGCACTGCGCCTGGGTGTAAAGGTGCCACAACAAGTGGCCATGGTCGGCTTCAACGACCTGCCGGCATCGGCGCACATGGTTCCGCGCCTGACCTCGATCCGCACCCCGCGCGCGGCCATTGGCCGGTGCGCCGCCCAGGCCTTGCTGGGCTTGCTCGATGGCAAGCGTGGCACCGTGCACAACCAGGATCTGGGCTTTGAACTGGTGGTCCGCGAGAGCAGTTGAGCGTTGCCCCTCCCATGAAGGGTGGGGTGACATCAAAGTGCTTGCACGGCGCCAAAGCCTATCTATGCTCAGCAACACCTGAGCCTGGAGGGCGCTTCGATGTTTGATTTTCATCGCAAGTCCGATTTGCTTGAAATTGAGCAGTGCAACCGGGTTTTGGCCGGCATCAATGCCAAACTGGCCGCCATCAGCCGCTCCATGGCGATGATCGAGTTCAGCCCGGATGGCATCATCCTTGAAGCCAACGACAACTTCTGCAAGGCCATGGGCTATAGCCTTGAGCAGATTCGTGGCAAACACCACCGGATTTTCTGCGAGCCGGGCTACGCCAACAGTGAAGCGTACCGGCACCTGTGGCGGGACCTGGCGCGGGGCGAGGCGCAAAGCGGCACCTTTGCCCGGATAGACCAGCAAGGCCGCGAGCTCTGGCTTGAAGCCAGCTACATGCCGGTGCTGGGACCTCAGCAGCAAGTCACCAGCGTGATCAAAGTGGCCTCCGACATCACCCGCCGGGTGAAAGACGAGCATGAGAGCGAAAGCCTGATCAAGGCCATCAGCCGCTCAATGGCGATGATCGAGTTCACCCCGCAAGGCAAGGTGATCAAGGCCAACCAGAACTTTCTCGACACCATGCATTATCGTCACGAAGAGATTGTCGGCCAGCATCACAGCCTGTTCTGCCACAAAAGCGAAAGCGAGTCGGCAAGCTACAAGGCCTTCTGGGCCTCGCTCAATCGTGGCGAATACCATTCGCACCGCTTCGAGCGGGTCAACAAGCTGGGGCAGATGGTTTACCTCGAGGCTTCCTACAACCCGATCTTCGACACCCAAGGCCGCCTGTACAAAGTGGTCAAGTTCGCCAGCGACATTACTTCGCAGGTCTGTACCCAGCAGACGGCCGCCGAGGCGGCCCATGCCACCTCGGTGCAAAATGATGCCTGCGCCCGCAAAGGCACGCAGGTCGTGCAGCAGACCGTGCAGGTGATCGAGGAGATATCGGTAAACCTCAATGCGGCGGCGCGCAGTATCGATGCGGTGAGCAAACAGTCGGAACTGATCGGGCAGATCATTCAGACTATTCGCGGCATTGCCGACCAGACCAACCTGTTGGCACTCAATGCGGCCATCGAGGCGGCCCGCGCCGGTGAGCACGGCCGGGGGTTTGCTGTCGTCGCCGATGAGGTGCGCAGCCTGGCGGCGCGTACCAGCAAGGCAACCCTGGAAATTGTCGAGGTGGTGCGTCAGAACCACGACCTGTCGCTGACAGCCGTGGCCAGCATGCAATCGAGCCTGAGCCGCACCGGGATTGGCGTGGAGCTGGCCAACGAGGCCGGGGAGGTGATCCGGGAAATCCAGCAGGGCTCTCAGCATGTGGTCGATGCCATCAGTCAGATCAACTCGACCCTGCAGTTACACTGACAAGTTGGCTCAGCTGTTTTTCCAGGGTCAGCAAACTGTGCTCCAGGGTATTGAGCAATACATTGAGCTGTTCATCCGTGGCATCACCGAGACTGGCCTGCTCCAGCGCTTCGCAGTTGCGCACCAGAGCGCGCGCTTTGAGCATCTTGGCGCCGCCTTTGATCCGGTGGGCCAGGGCACGCAGGCTGCTGCGTGAAGGTTGCGGGCCCAAGGCGCGCAGGGCACTGAGATCTTCATGGTTGCTGCGTGCCAGTTCGCCGACCAGGCGGCGGATCAGCGCTGGGTCGCCCAAGGTCAGGTACTGGAGGTTGTCGATGTCGAAACCACTGGGGTGTCCATCATCGTCGGCAGTTTCCGGCAGCGGCGTCTGGGAAGTACCGGCCTGCAGATGACGACGCAATTCGGCCAGGCCAATGGGCTTGAACAGGCAACCGTTCATGCCGCTGGCCAGGCAACGCTCGCGTTCTTCGGCCTGGGCATTGGCGGTCAAGCCGAGAATCAGGCAGGCGGGTAGCTGCAGCCGCTGCTCCTGGGCGCGGATCTGCCGGGCCAGTTGATGCCCGTCCATGTCTGGCATGTGGCAATCGGTGATCACCGTATCGAAGGCGCCTTCTTGCCACAGCACCAACGCCTGCTGAGCGTCGCAGGCCTGAATGACCCGGTGGCCAAGTACTGTGAGTTGACGTTCGAGCAGCATCAGGTTGGCGGGGTAGTCGTCCACTACCAGAATGGACTGCGTCGGCATGCCGTTGTCGCTGGCCTGCGGTTTGCTGTCGGTGTGAGCGGCAGATTCGGCCAGGGCCAGGTTCAGTTTGACCTGCACACGTGTGCCCTGGTGCGGGGCACTGTGCAGGTTCAAGGTTCCGCCCATGAGTTCACACAGGCTGCGGCTGATGACCAGGCCCAGCCCTGTGCCCTGACGCGCCGTTTGCGTACCGACCTGGGCAAAATGCTGGAACAGACGTTGCTGATCTTCGCTGCTGATGCCGATGCCGCTGTCTATGACCTCCAGCAGAACCTGCAATTGTCCATCCTCGCGCAGGTGAAGCCGAAGGCTGACCTTGACGCTGCCCTGATCGGTGAACTTGATCGCATTGCTTACCAGGTTCGAGAGGATCTGCTTGAGACGCAGCGAATCGACCAGGACCAGCTGCTGCGTGGGCTGCAGATCGCTTTCCAGTCTCAGCCCTTTGAGCCTGGCATTGCCTTCGAATACCCGCACGGTCGCGCTGGCCAGGGCATTGAGGTCGGTCGGCTGCGGCGCCAGAGACATGTGCCCGGATTCGATACGGGCGATGTCGAGAATGTCGCCGATCAGTTCCAGCATGCCATTGGCCGACTCGAATGCCACCTGCAGGGACGCGCGGTCGGCACGGCCCTGTTCAGCATCCTGGACGGCTAACTCAAGCAAACCGATGACCGCGTTCATCGGCGTACGGATCTCATGGCTCATGGTCGCCAGGAAGGTGCTTTTGGCGCGACTGGCGTCTTCGGCCTGCTCTTTGGCCAGGCGTAACTCTTCAAGCAGGCGCTTGCTGAAACCCAGCTCCGTTTGCAGGGCCTGTTCGGCCGCGCTGCGTTGCTGGATCAGTTTGCGCAGGTAGCGGTTCCAGACAATCACCGCCGCGATCAGTACCCCTGCGCCCAGCAGGATCTGCAGGATAAGCCCGCGGTAGTTGTACCAGAGGCTGTCGCTGATCAGCGCATTGGTTCGCCAGCGGCCGGTCAGTTCGGTCATTTCGTCGGGGGGGATGCTGAGCAGGGCTTTGTCGAGGATCGAGTGCAACTGTGTGGCGTCACGGCCCACGGCAAAGGAGAAAATGCCCGGTTGGTCACCGTATATAGAGGCAATCTGCAGACGATCCTTGAACATGCGGCTGACAAAATAGGCAGCGTTGATCTGTGAGCTCAAGGCCACATCGGCCTTGCCCTGCGCCACAGATTCCATCAGCGACAACGGGTTATCGACGGCTACCAATGTGGTTTGCGGGTAGCGCAGACGCAGCTCGGCTTCGACCGGGGAGACGTCACGTATCAACGCCAGGCGCTTGCCGTTGAGCTGTGCGGCGCCGCTCAGGCTGGAGTTGTCAGTCCGGGTGACCAGTACTCGCGGGGTAATCAAGTAAGGGCGAGTGAAGCGCAAAGTGCCTTCGCGAGCCGGGGTGGGCGGCAGCACACCGGCAATATCGACATGACCTAGTTCGACCTGGCTGATCATTTGCGCTATCGAATCGACCACTTGAATGTCGAACTTCAGACCGGTGCGCAGGCTGATCTGGTCAAGGACATCGGCAGTGATGCCGCGAAACTGATGACGGTCATCGTAAAAGCTCATGGGCGCAAAGTACTTGTTGATCGCCACCCGCACCCGTGGATGCTGCTCGATCCAGCTGCGCTCAGCGGCGCTCAGGCTCAGGCTGCTGCGGTTGAGCAGCACCCGGGTACTGCCGCTGGTCCAGCGGCGCAGAATGTTCAAACGGTCGTTGTCGCCGATGCGGTCGAGCGCCTGATTGACCAGGCGCAGTACGCCAGGGTTGTTGCGGGACACGGCAAAGGCGAAGGTGCCGCGCAGGTTCTTGATGAAGTGATCGATCTGCACGCTGCCCAGGTACACGCGGGTGATCAGGTAGTCACTGCTGACCGCATCGCCGAGAAACGCGTCGGCCTGTCCCAGCGATACGGCCGAGAGGCCGGCCAGGTTGGAGCTGTAAAGCTGCAGCTTGGCCTGGGGGTAAAGCGCGGTGACCACAGGGGTTGGCAGATAATGATCGACCATCGCCAGGCGCAACCCTGCAAGCTTGTCGTTGAGCCCCAGGGATTTCCCTGAGCCGATGGCAATCACTGATTGGTCGTCGGTGTAGGCGCGGCTAAGTACCAGCTGCGCGTCGGCGGCTTCGAAGGCGTTGGAACTGCCCAGCAGATCGATCTTGCCGGCATGCAGCGCGGCAATCGCCTGGGCGCGATCGGCAAAGCGTCGGACCTCGATCGGAATGCCGAGCAGCTCACTGACCAGTCCGGCGTAATCGGCAGTCAAACCTTCATAGTCACTGCTGCTGACATTGATATCGAACGGCGGGTAGTCGGGATTGGTGGTGCCGAGCAGCAAGTGATGCTTGTGCTTGAGCCAGTTTCGGTCTTCGGCCGACAGCGTCAACATCGTGCTGCTGATCGAGCGCGCCAGGAGCTGGCGAGGCTCACCGACATCAATGGCAAAGGCGAGGAGTGTCTGCAGGCTTAGCAGACAACCCAGTAGTAAGGCTGTGAGCCGGTTCATGGCGGGCTCAGAGCGAATGACGGCGCGACAGTTCGATCAGCTCCACGAAGGATCGCAGCTCCAGTTTGTCCAGGATCCGGGTTTTGTAGGTGCTGACGGTTTTCGCACTCAGGTGCATGCAGTCAGCGATGGCGTTGTTCGATTGTCCTTCTATCAGCAGCCGTAGTACGGCTAACTCCTGATCGGAAAGTTTCTTCAAGCGCTGTTGTTCGCTCAGCATTGGACCGTGCTGCATCGGTAGGTCGGGAAAAACCGAGTAGCCCTTGATCATGGCTTTCAATGCCGACAACAGGGCTTCGAGGTCTTCGTCCTTGCGAATGAAGGCTGAAGCACCGGCGTCCAGGCAGCGGCGGGCAAACAGATTGGCGGGCTGGCCGGTCAGCACCATCACGCGCGGCGCAGGTTCGAGTTGTTGCAAGCGTTTCAATACGCTCAGGCCATCAATACCTGGCAGACCGATGTCGAGAATCACCACACCAGGGCGAAGGTCCCGTGCCATCTGCACTGCAGTTTCACCGTCGTGGGCTTCACCGACGACAGTGAAGTGTTCGCGTTCAAGCAGCATGCGAACGGCCAAGCGCACAGTGGAGTGGTCGTCAACAATCAACACAGAGGTCAAAGTTCAGCTCCTTGTCGAGTATGTAAGCAAAATCCCGAGTCATTCAGGAGGGCGGCTCTGGCCTGGGCCGGAAGGGCGCCAACGATACGTCGAATCAAGGAACGATAGTACGGGGGGTGTAGTTGTGTTGAATTTATCGGGTAGCGCTGACGAAAAATCCTACACGTGAAGAGTTTTCGTCTGGCTGGATCTAGTCAGGGCCGACACAGTGTTGTGCGGCCCCTGTAGGTTTTTAGAACGAAGTAGTGAAGGAAGCGTAGTAGGCTCGTCCAGCTTCGTTGTAGGTCAATGCACCGGCTTCGTCAGAATTACCTTCACGGTACAGGCGCTTGTCGAACAGGTTGTTGACTCCGACCCGCACACTCAGGTGCTTGTTGAATTCATAGCCACTGCTGATGCCGACCAGCCCATAAGGGTCGACGTCCTTTTGCACTTTGGGGTCCAGTGTTTCATTGGCGCGAGCGTTGTAGCTGGGTGCTTCCTGCTTGCCATAGTAGGTGCCGTTGAGCTGGAACGAGAGTTTGTCGGTGGCATTCCAGTCCAGGGTCGAGTTGACCGTGTACTCCGGGATGATGCTCAGCGGTTCGCCGGTTTTCTTGTCTTCTGATTCGATCATGTAGGTGAAGTTGGTGTTCCAGTCCAGGCTTGGCGTGAGCGCGATGAACAGGTTGCCTTCCACCCCTTGCACCACCGCCTTGCCGGTATTCTCCCAGCGCAGGATGCGGCGGCCGTTGGGCAGGCGGAACAAGGTCTGGTTACCGGCCTCGATCTTGTTCTTGTAATCGTTACGGAAGTAGGTGGCGCTGGTGCGCCAGGTGCCTTTGTCGTATGCCAGGCCCAGCTCTTTGTTGACGCTGGTTTCCGGGTCGAGGTTGGCGTTGCCCAGCAAGTAGCAGCCGCCTTCGTTGACCTCACTGGAGTTGCAGCCACCACCACGACTGTAGAGCAGGTAATTGGGGTTGGCCTGGTACAGGTTCGGGGTCTTGTAGGCGCGGGCGATACCGCCCTTGACGCTCAAGGCTTCGGTGATCTGGTGCGAGGCGTTGAGGCTCGGGCTCCAGTTGCTGCCGAAGTCCTCGTGATGGTCGTAGCGCAGGCCGGGGGTGACGATGGTGTTGGCGCCGACTTCGATGTTGTCTTCGGCGTACAGGGCAAAGCTGCGTGCCGTGGATTTGGTCTGGGAGCGGTCGAAGCCTGGCAGTTCGGCGCCCGGGTCATAGCTTTGCGGGCGCAGCGAGCCTGGGTCGTTGAGCGACTCGTAAAGGTATTCGCCGCCCAGGGTCAGCACTTGCTCAAGGCCCGTACTCAGCGGCAGGTTGACCTCGCCGGTGGCGCGGGTGTTGCGCAGGCGCGATTCAAAGCGCCCGGCACTGCCTGAGGGGGCACCTTCACCCCAGCCGGCCAGGCCTTCATTGAGGCGACCGTTACGGGTCAGGTCGTAGGACAGCGATGCGGTCGAGGTGCCCCAGTCGTAGTCACCGCGATGGGTCGCGGCGAAACTGGAGCGTTGCATGACGTTGGTTTCCTTGCCGACCTGGCTTTCGACGAATTCGCCACCGGCGTTGAGCATGGTGTCACCGGCGAAGATATTGCCCTGGCGACTGTAGCTTGCTTCCAGGTCGACGGTGTTGGCCGGGTCGATCTTCCAGCTCAGCATGCCGTTGATGTCTTTGTTGCGCACGCCTTCACGGCCGGCCATCAAGGACTCTTCATAGGCCTGGTGCGCCGAGTTGATTTTCATGTCATCGGCGTCGGTCTTGTTCAGGTTGCCGTACACGCGAAAGATCAGGCTGTCGGTCAGCGGCCCGCTGAGGCTGAAGTTGACACGCTTGCCAGTGCCCTCGGCATCGTCCTCGGGAAGCATGGTGTACAGGGTCATGGAACCGCGCAGGTCCTCGGTCGGGCGTTTGGTGATGATGTTCACCACGCCACCCATGGCCCCGGAGCCGTAGCGAGCGGCGGCCGGGCCGCGCAGGATTTCGATGCGCTCGACTTCTTCGGCGGGTACCCAGTTGGTTTCGCCGCGGGTGTCACGGTCGCCGCTCCAGCCATAACGCACGGCATTGCGCGAGGTGGAAGGCTTGCCGTCGATGAGGATCAAGGTGTTTTCCGGGCCCATGCCGCGCAGGTCGATCTGGCGGTTGTTGCCGCGCGCACCGCTGCTGCTGTTGCCGGTAAGGTTGACCCCGGGTTCGCGGCGGATGATGTCGGAGAGGTCGTTGACCGGCGGGCGCTTCTTGATGTCTTCAGCAGTGATGATCGACACACCGGGGGCTTGTTTGAGCTCCTCTTCGGCGGTGCCCAGCACTTTGGTGTCTTCCAGCTCTATAGCCTGGCGGGTGCCTGCGACCGGCAGGTCGGTAGGCTGGATCTGCACTTCATCGGCGGGCAGTTGCAGGGGAGCGGCGGTGAGAGTCGAGGAGCCCAGTGTTGCCAGCAAGGCAATACTCAAGGGGCTGAGGTTGAAGCGCGACGCCATGTCAAATGTCTCCTTGAACAAAGGGTGAGCAGGGCCCGGGACTGACAGGCCTTGCTCAAGGCGTCGAGAATGATAAGGATTAGCATTTACATGTAAAGCGTTCAGGCGAGAAATAAAATATTAAGGGGGCGAAAGCGAAGGCTCTGAGTCGAGGGTTCTGGCGGGGAGGGTGGGCAAACAGACGCCTGGGGGAGAGGAAAAAGGACCGCAGTCACCCCCATCGGTAACTGCGGCCAAGCGGGAAAATCCGGTGAGCAAAATCGTCGGGCAAGTTGCACCGCCGCTGGTACAAGCCGGCGGTGATGCTATTGCTGCAACACAGTGGCCTGGTTGCCGTAGCCATACTGCTGGACGGTCGCGTTCATGCTCGCGCCGCTCTGGTCGACCGATGCCTGGTTGTAGGAGCCACCTTGAGTCACGTAGGCGACGTTGACGCCTTCGGTCTGTTTGATGGTGGCGCTGTTGTGGTCACCGTACAGCTGCCAGGTGGAGCTCTGGTTGCCAGTGCCGGACTGGTCCAGCTTGACAACGTTGCTCTCGCCAGCGCTGGAGCCGGTGGCGTAGTTGGTGGTACCGCGTTGATCGGCGATCAGCAGGTTGTCAGTGCCGTTCTGTTCAAAGTACAGCTCGTTGTTGTTTTCGATCTGGGTCACTTCGGCGGTGTTGCCGGTGCCGTACTGGTCCAGCCGTGCCATTTGCGCGACGTCCTTCTGGGTCAGGTTGGCGCTGTTGCCGTTACCGTTCTGGTTGATCACCGCGGTCTGGCTGGTGCCGAACTGGCCACCGGTCTTGTCGCCTTTCCAGTTGCTGGCCAGCACCTTGTTGCCGGTGCCGTTGGAGGTGACTTCCAGCACATGGTTGTCGCCGGTCTGGTAGGTGAAGCTGACGTTGCCGTTACCTGACTGTGCCAGGGTCGACAGCGAACCTGTCGATTCGTACTGGTCGGCATAGATGGCATTGAGGTTGCCGCTCTGGAAGATGCTGGCGATGTTGTTTTCGCCAAAACTCTGGTCGATCACGCCTTCGTTGGTCATGCCATATTGCGTTACCGTTGCATGGCTGCCCGCCTGAGTGTCCTGCCAGACTTCAGTGGAGTTGCCGGTGCCGTTCTGGGTAATGGTGACGGTGCCACCCTGACCCTCGCGCTGGTCGCCATAGGCCCAGTTGCTTTCACCGGTCTGATAGATGCCGATCTGGCCGTCGTTATGGTTGATGTGTTCGGCGGCGCTGTAGTTGTCGGTACCGGTCTGGATACTCAAGGCGTTGTTGGCAGCGCCGCTGATCAGTTGTTCGACGAAGGCGCGGTTATCGTTACCGTACTGCACCGTAGTGCCGGTGCTGCCGGTCTGGGTGTCCTGGTAGACGAACGAGAAGTTGCCACTGCCTTCCTGGGTTTGCTCGGCTTCGTTTTCGGTGCCCAGGGACTGGCTGGCATGGGTGTTGTTCAGCGACCCGGACGATTGCTGTTTGATCTGGCTGCCGAACTCGAACAGTTGCTCGGCGTAACCGGCGTTGTATTCACCGGTGGTGCTCTGCTGGATATTGCTGTTGCCACCTTCCTGCTTGGCGGCGTGGTTGTTGCCCAGGCCAACCTGGTCCTGGGTGGTGACACTGAGCGGGGCAGCGGTCTGTTTGACCTCTGCGATGTTTTCGGTACCCGACTGGTTCTGGGTCGACAGGCTTTCATCGGCAATCGCCTGGCCTGCAAGGCACAGTACGATGGCGGCGCTTAAGGGAGCGAGCTTGAACATGGTGGTGCCTCCAGGTTTCAACGGTATTGGTTGACTTGCACACGCTGGCCGTTGCCGGCCTGGACCACCGAGCTTTGCAGCCCGGTGCCGTCCTGTTTGATGCTGGCGCTATTGCTGTTGCCGTATTGCTCGATGTTTGCGCGGTTGTTGCTGCCGCTCTGAGCAATCGAGGCACTGTTGCCATAGCCTTGTTGGTTGATGCTGGCCATAAGGTCGTTGCCTTGTTGCAGGATGTACGCCTCCTGCGCACCGCCCGACTGCACGATACGGCCCAGCAGGGCCTGACCGTCCTGGCCGATAGCGGCGCGGTTGGCCTGGCCGTTCTGCTCGATCTGCGCCTGCTGCCCGGTGCTGGCCGGTAGCGGTTGCAGCGACAGCGGTTCACCCAGGTCGCCACCGGGGCCGAGGTCGGCGTTGTCCATCAAGTCGTCGGCCAGGGCGGCCTGACCGAGCAAGGTCAGGCACAGCAGCAAGGTGGTCAGGCGCGCCATGGTCATTTCTCCTGCGTTCTACTGCACGTTGACCGGCACGGTACGGACAGTGCCCTGGCTGGTGCGGATGGTCGCCGACGGTGCTGCGGTCGGGATCACCGTGGTGCTGTTGCTCACCGTCAGCCGCCAGCGTCCGGTCAGCGGTACCGTGGTACTGCCCAGAGTGACCAGCCCGGTCGGGGTGGTGACCTGCACGGTGACGGTGTTACCGGTGGTCACCGACGAAGTGCCGGAGAGGTCCCAGTTGTAGCGGTTGTTGGAGCGCGCGGTGACGGTCGCGGTGGTGACGGCGAAGGTTTCTGCCGCCGGCCGTGGCGAGACCTGTACCGTGACGGTGGCAGGTGTCGACAGGGCCCCGAGGCTGTCGCGGGCGATGTAGGTGAAGCTGGTGGTGAACGGCGCCGGGATCGTTGCCGGTGGGGTGTAGGTGACCAGGTTGCCATCGGTGCTCACCGAGCCGCGGCCGTCCACAGGTTGCGACACGCTGTTGACCGCCAGAGGCGTGTTGCCTTCCGGATCACTGTCGTTGAGCAAGACGTTGATCGGCAGGGCGACACCCAGGGTTGCAGCGGTGTCGTTGACCACCGTTGGCGCCTGGTTCGGGGCGACGTTGATGGTCACCGCGGTCACCTGCGACTTCAGCCCTTTGTTGTCCTGGGCCCGGTAGGTGAAAGTGGCGGTCATCGGCCCGTTGACCACTGGTGGTGGGGTATAGAGCACGGCAGCACTGCCGCTGAGGGCAACGCTGCCCAGGCCAGCGTCCGGCTGGGTAAGGTCGGCGATGCTCAGCGGCACGTTGTTGTCCGGGTCGCGGTCATTGCTCAGCAGGTTCAGGGTCAGCGGCACGCCGAAGCTGGTGCTGCCCTGATCCGCAACGGCCACCGGCGCCTGGTTCTCGGCTTCGACCGGCGCATTGCCGACGATCACCACCGCTTCGGTATCACTGCCACCGGCGGCGGATTTGATCGTGACACTGGCCGGAGGCTGTGCCAGGCCATTGACCGTCAGGCTTTGCACGGTGCCGGACTTGGACAGGCGGCCATAGCCCTGGGCGACCAGGTCGGGCACCTGTACTTCGTCGCTGGAGCTGGCTTCGATCCGCAGGCGTTTGTTGGCCCAGTCGTAACGCGCAGTGGTGACTTTGACCACATCGCTGAGCTTGCGCGACAGCGCGGTGGGGCGGGTAGCCCCGCTAGGGTCGGTGGCGGTGACCACGATCACCGGTGGTGGCGCGCCAGGGCTCAAGCGGTGAGCGAAGAACAGGCCGTTGTTGTCAGGCAACAGGTTGAACTGGCAAGGCGAAGCCGGGGTGCCGGGGACCAGTGCCAGGGTTTCGCGAAAGCACAGGGTGGCGTTGTTCGGTGCCTTGGCAAACACCTCTACCCGGGTACCGTCTGAAGTACGCCGGTAGCTGGCGCGTTCAAGCTCTGCAGGGGTCTGTTTGCGGGCATCGAGCACCTTGCCGGACACGGTGAAAACGTCGGTGCGGATGGTGCCGGCCGGCCCTTTGATCTCCACATAGTTGGTGTTGAACGGGCTGCCGATGACCGCTTCAGTGATGTTCGGGTCGCCGATGAAGGTTTCGCTGGCGCTGGTATCCGGGTTGATCTCGGTGTAAGGCCCCCCGACGCCGCGCAGGAACGGCCCCAAGGCACCTTTGAGCACACCGCTGAAATCGCCCGGAGCACCGATGCCGATGTCACGGGTGATATTGATTGCGCGCCGACCGGGCGTGGTGACGTTGACTGTTTCGACACCGTAGGGGTGGGTGATCACATAGGTGCCGGCCTGGGGCACCGAGACACGAATGCGGATCCGGGCAAAGCTCTGCTGGTCGCCGTCGATCGGGTTCTCGCTGGCAAACGCCGCTTCGATGCCGGCGACATAAACATCCATCTCATAGCCGCTGTTGCCCACTGCCGGAATCGAGGTTTCAGCCAGGTACCAGAACATCTCCGGTGGCCAGTTATCGGGGAACACCAGCGGCAGGGCATCATCGTAGATACCAGGCTCAGGCAGCAGCGTACACATGTAGGCCGGTGGTACCGATACCGGCACCCGCGAACTCGCCGCTCTTGACTGGCACAGCTCCATGGACAGGTCGTTGTGGTCCTGGTACCACATCGGGTAACGCCCGGTGGCCAGGGTGTAGGGGCCCGGATCGACCGCTTTGAGGCCGGCCCAGGCAGTGCCGGCCAGCGAGAGGGAAAGCCCGGCTGCGCAGAGCGCCAGGCGTGGCCAGTTATTCATGCTGCCTCCTGCTACGGGACGTGGCGTAATGATGTTCATGGCACGAGCACCACTTCTTCGCTGTCGCTACCGCCATAGGCGCTGGTCACCGTGACCGTGGCCGGTGGCAGTGGCGTTTGTCCGGCGGTGAGTGTCTTGACCGCGCCAGTGCCACTCAAGGTGCCGATGAGCGCGCCGTTGCCGGTGGTGGCGGTGAGCGACGGTGGGCTGGTTTCGTCGCTGGTCGAGGCGACCAGGGTCAGTTCTCCGGCATTCAGGCTGTACTCGGCGCGCTGGATCACGACCAGGTCGGTCAACGGCAGGCTCAGCGTGGTCGGGGTGCTGCTGGGGATCGCCAACTGGTTGTCGGCGGTTACCTGCAGGGTCAACGGCAGTGTCGGGTTGAGGGCCGACTGGCCATACCAGGCACCGGTGGAGTTGGCTTCGGTGAGGTTCAGGTTCGGGGTCTGACTGATCAGAGCGGCGGTGCCCGGTGGCGGCGGAGCCTGCACGAAGACATCCTGCTGGGCGCGCAGGTCGCCGTTTTCGCTGTGGCGCGAGAACGTGCTGCGCTGGGCAATCACCGGCGTTGGCCGCACGACCTCAGAGAGCTTGCCGGAGACCGAGAACAGTGTGGTGCGCAGGTCCAGGCCATTGGGCCCTTCGATGCGTACGAAGTTGGTGTTGAACGGGCTGCCGGTCACCGCCTCATTGAGGTTCGGGTCGCCGATGTAACGCTCGCTGGCACCGGATTGCGGATTGGTCTCAGTGTAAGGACCACCGACACCACGCAGGAACGGGCCGACATCGCCTTTGAGCGCACCGGTGTAGGTTTGTGGCGAGCCGATGCCGATGTCGCGGGTCATGTTGATCGCCCGCGTGCCGCCCGCAGGGACATCGAACACTTCGACACCGTAGGGGTGAGTGACGATGTAAGTGCCTGCTGTCGGTACATCGACACGAATCCGTACCCGGGCGAAACTGACCTGATCGCCATCAACCACATCTTCGGCGGCGAAGGCGGCCTCGATGGCGGTGCCGTAGCTCAAGTCAATCCCGCGTGCTGCGTCGACAATTGCCGCGTCGGCAGTGAACCAGAAGGTCTCGTCGGGGTAGTTGGTGGGAAAGCTGATCGGCTGGGTGTCGTCGAACACCCCGGGTGCGGGGTTCAGTACACACATGTACGAGGGCGCGCCGGGAGCGCCGGCCACCCGCGAACTGACAGCCTTGGACAAGCATAGGTCGAGCACCCGGCCGTGGGTGTCCTGGTACCAAGCGGCGAATCCACCAGTTGCCGGCAGGTAAGGGCCGGGGTCTACTTCAAAGAGCGCGGCCTGAGCCGGCGCTTGAGTCAGGCTAGCCAGGATCAGCAAAGCCAGTGGGTGGGGCGTTGGACGGTGCATGAGTCTTCCCTCTTGCAATCGGGCCCATGGGGGTTGGGTCGTCTGCACAGGGCTCGGCAACTTCCGTACCAGTTTTTTAAAAGCCTTCTACGGCGCGCCTTGCAAGGAAATTTCGTGCTGTTGGAGGCAAGTAATGGCGGGGCCGATGACCCAGGGTTGGGGGCAATTGGGGCAAGCTTGCGGGGCAAGTGGAAGCAACTGGGCTATAACCTAAGAAGTCATTTGCCAGGAGTTCGCGATGGACTTGCAATCACGCCTGGATTCACCCTCCGTACACGAAGCCGCGCATGACCAAGCGCCAGCCAAGCGGCCGTTCAACCTGTTGCGTTGGTATGCGTTCGTCAGTCTGGCGATCATCCTCTCGGTGGCCGTAGGACTGGGGCTGATTTCCAGCCGCTTCGTGATCAACGAAAGCGTCGAGCGCGATGCGCTGCTCACTGCGCAGTTCATCCAGTCCATTGCATCGGCCGAAGTACGCCATGTGTCCATTCCCAATGTGCGGACCATGGGCGAACTGCTCGATCCACGGCTGGACCAGAGCTTTCCCGAGGTCAACCCCGAGGCGCGGCGCAATGCTCGCGGTGAGTTTCTTGATCATGTTGCCCACTTGCCCGACATGCTCCTGGCTAACATCTATGCCCCGGACCGCACGGTGATCTGGTCAAGCAACCCGGCGTTGGTTGGCCGGATGATCGAGTCGGACGAAGACCTTGATCACGCCTTCGATAACAAAGTGCGGGTCTCGGCCAGTTACCACAACGTCGATCAGGCGCGCGCCGAACAGAAATTCATCACCCCCCCTGAGAGCTTGTTCATCGAAAACTACATTCCACTGTTCGATGCTGACGGTGTGAACGTCACCGCCATGGTTGAAATCTACAAGGAACCCCGTGACCTGATCGGGCGTATCGAGCACGGCCTGCTGATGATCTGGATGGCTGTCGCAGTGGGGGCTGCACTGGTCTATGGCGGCCTGTACTGGCTGATGTACCGTGCCAACCGGCACCTGCAGCAGCAGCAAAAGCGTCTGATCAACAACGAAACCTTTGTCGCGCTGGGGGAGATGTCTTCGGCGGTGGCGCACAGCCTGCGCAACCCGCTTGCCAGCATTCGCTCCAGTGCCGAACTGGCTCAGGAGGTCGAGGAAGGGCCGGCGCAGAAGAACATTGGCGACATCATCAGCCAGGTCGATCGCATGTCGCACTGGGTGCGCCAATTGCTGCAGTCGTTACGCCCGCTCAATGACGAAGCGCAGGCGGTGGAACTGGAGCGGGTGCTGCAGGACAGCCTGCAGGCGTTCTCGCTGCAACTCAGGCGCCAGGGCGTCGAGGTCCAGGTTGACCCGCTGGCCAATGTCCAGGTGCTCAGCCAGGCAGTTTTGCTCGGGCAGATCTTCAACAGCCTGATTGCCAATGCCCTGGAAGCCATGAGCGACGGTGGGACGTTGCGTGTTGAACAGGTTCGCCAAAGCCGAAAAACCCTGACCTTGCGCCTGTGTGACAGTGGCAAGGGTATGACCGACGAGCAATTGCGCATGGCCTTCAGGCCGTTCTACACCACCAAGCAGGGTGGCCTGGGCGTAGGGCTGGTGCTGGTCAAACGGATTATGGAGCGCTTTGGCGGCACGGTGCGCCTGAGCAGCCGCGAAGGCGAGGGCACGCGTGTGCAGCTGAGCTTTCGCGTGGCCCGGGAGTAGTGTCGGGCTGAAGGTAGTGGTGCTGGTGAAACCCGAATCTGGGGGAGGTTTCCCCCATTTTTTCTTAACAAACACTGACAGATTTTGCTGCTAAGTCATTGATAACTAGCTTGTACATATCTTGAAACAGTTTTGGCCGGGTAATTGCACTTCGACATTACCGGTTGGCAAACACTGGGTGAAAGATCATGAGCAAGCGTGTGCATTACCCCCTGTGCCTGAGCGCCGCTCTGGCATTGCTGCTGGCGGCTGAAGTGCCTGCCAGTCCGATTGACGATGTCGAGCAGCCGGAGCCGGGAGATCCGTCGGCTTACAACGATGTGCCCGCCGATCCTGCTACTGCCTTGAACAACCTGCGCCTGCTGCCGGAGGCCAATGTCGGTGCCTTCGACCTGCCGGATGGTGTCGAAGGCGACCGTAATACGCCGCGTCAGGACAACTCTCGGCCACCGGCATTGCAGACTTCCTTCAACTACCCCACCAACGGTGCCCCGAGCCCGATGTTCGGCGCTCAGCCTTTCAGTCAACAGCTGTTGCTGTTCGAAGAATTCGGTCCGACCCGTCTGGACCCCACCACCCCGTCTGGTCTACAGGTGTTTCCCGCGCCCAGCACCGGGCCCGCGCCGCAGCAGGACCCTGTCAATGTGTCGCGCAGTGCACCTAACGGGCCACTGCTCGATGCCTTTCTCAAAGAGCCAGGGCTGACCCCGTATCCCAGCCAGTATGCCAATGTGGTCGATCGCAACCCCTGGCAAGTGCAGATCGAGGGGTTTCTCAATCGCCATATCGGCGCTTCCGCCGAAGGCCGGCCACCAGGAAAAGGCTGGTCGCACCAGCGCTGGAACGAGTTCTACCCGCAAGCGGCGTACAAGACTGCGCAGGCCGGCGCACGGATCAACGGCGGGCTGCGTGATGCGATGCAGATGCACCACTACAGCGTCGGTGAATTCGGCCCCGGTGGCCTGTATTACAACACTGCCGGGCAGGCCAACACTCTGGGCACGACCAAAGGCGTCGACACGCGCTTTCATCCCAACATGCCCCTGCAGGATCACAAATCGCTATGGACCTTCGACGGCACCCTGCCAGCCAAGCTGTTGATGGTGCGTTACGGCCAGCCGCTGTTGATGCGTCACTACAACGCTTTGCCGATTGATCCGGCCGCCAACCACGGCTTTGGCTTGCACACCATCAGCACCCATGAGCACAACGGGCACGCGCCGGCGGAAAGCGACGGTTATGCCAACGCGTTTTTCTTTCCCGGGCAGTATTACGACTACCGCTGGCCGATCCAGCTGGCCGGTTACGACAGCATCAACACCCGCGCCGAAGATCCGCGGGCGGCGTTCCCGTGCACGCCCGGCGAAAAACTGTGGGTCAACGACGCTGAGCCGGGCCTTAAAACCTGTAACAACGGCAGCATCCGTATCCGTGGCGACTGGCGCGAAACCATGAGCACCCATTGGTTTCACGACCACATGCTCGATTTCACCGCGCAGAACGTCTACAAGGGCAACGCGGCGATGATGAACTATTACAGCGCCCTGGATCGCGGCAACGAAGCCTTCGAAGACGGCGTCAACCTGCGCTTGCCCAGCGGCTCGGCCTTGTCCTGGGGTAACCGCGACTATGACGTCAACCTGCTGATCGCCGACAAGGCCTGGGGGGCGGACGGCCAGCTGTGGTTCAACCCGTTCAACACCGACGGCTTTCTCGGTGACCAGGTGCTGGTCAACTGGCAGTACAAACCGTACCTCGACGTGCGCGCGCGCAGTTACCGCCTGCGGATTCTCAACGGCTCGGTATCACGCTACTTCAAACTGGCGCTGGTGCGCGAGATCAAGGGCAGTGGCGGTGAGTTCGCCGGGCCCAAGGGTTCGGGCCTGTCGTATGCGCGGGTGCCGTTCCACATGATCGCCAACGACGGCAACATCATGGAACACTCGGTGCCGTTTGACGGCAGCATGGACCTGGATGCCGACGGCGACCGCCAGAACCACAACGCGATTCTGCCGACCCAGGGGATCGCCGAGCGTTTCGACATCATCGTCAACTTCGCCAAAAACGGAATCAAACCGGGCGACAAACTGTTCTTCGTCAATCTCAAGGCGCACGACACCGGTAAAGGTCCGAAAGAGGACATCCCCTTGGCTGACGTGCTGTCGGAGAAGTACCTGGCGGTGATCAAACAGACCAGCAAGGGCCCGCAATGGGACAGGGGTGACCCTGCGGTGGGCAAGGTCCTGCAACTCAACGTCAAAGCCTACAGCGGCCAGGACCTGGCCATGGACCCGGCGGCCTATGAGCCGGCCAAACCGGGCAAGGCCGAAGGCAAAATCATGATCCCGCTCAAGCTGCACCGTGATAACCCGGCCGATCTGGCACGCCTGGCCCAGGCCCGGCACCGGACCTTTGTCTTCGGACGCTCGGACGGCACAGACCAGGTGCCGTGGACCATCAAGTCCGATGGCGGCCTGGGCTACAACATGGACCCGCGCCGGCTCAGTGCCGCGCCACAGCTGGCCAGCGGGCCCACGGATGGCGGTTACGCCGGCGTCGGCACCCTGGAAGTGTGGAAGATCCAGAACGGCGGCAATGGCTGGAGCCATCCGGTGCATGTGCACTTCGAGGAAGGCATCATCCTCAGCCGCGGCGGCAAGGCCCCTCCGGAATGGGAAAAATGGGCGCGCAAGGACGTCTACCGCATCGGCAGCGAAAGTGACGGCCTGGATAACGTCGAAGTGGCGATCAACTTCCGCGAGTTCGCCGGGACCTACATGGAGCACTGTCACAACACCCAGCATGAGGACAACTCGATGCTGTTGCGCTGGGACATCGAGCATCCCGGCCAGTTGCAACTGATGCCCACGCCACTGCCCAGCTGGGACGGCGTCAAGTACATCAATTCCGCCGCGCTGCCGACCTGGCGCAGCGGGGATGGCAAGGGCCCGCAAGTCAAGATCAGCAACTAGCCGAGGGGGAGTGGGCCATGGGGCGTTTATCAATCTGGCTAGGCACGGCATTGCTGTGCTGGACCTTCCAGGTGCTGGCAGAAGACGCCACGCCCTGGGGGGAGGGGTATTTTCCGAACACACCACTGACGGATCAGGACGGACAACAGGTGCACTTTTTCGATGACCTGATCAAGGACAAGGTGGTGGTGATCAACTTCATCTTCACCGGCTGCGGCGACTCCTGTCCGCTGGAAACCGCACGTTTGCGCCAGGTCCAGCAACTGCTGGGGGATAGAGTCGGGCGTGATGTGTTTTTCTATTCGATCAGCATCGACCCGCTCAGTGACACCCCTGAAGTGCTCAAGGCCTACGCCGCCCGGTTCAAGGTCGGACCGGGCTGGCGTTTTCTGACCGGTGACAAGGATCAGATCGACCAGTTGCGTCGGCGCCTGGGCCTGTTCATCGAAGGGGTCGACAATGGCCGCAGCCGCGACCACAACCTGAGCCTGATTGTCGGCAACCAGGCAACCGGGCGCTGGATGAAGGCCTCGCCGTTCGAAAACCCCTGGATCCTCGCCGACCAGTTGGCCAACAGCCTGCAGAACTGGAAGACCCCCAGTGCCGAGCAAAGCTATGCCCAGGCGCCGGATATTCGCCCACCCAGCAGCGGCGAGGAGCTGTTTCGCACGCGCTGCGCTGCTTGTCACAGCCTGGGCCCGGAAGATGGCCAAGGCATCGGCATGCGCAGCGTCGGACCGGATCTGCTCGGCGTCACCCAGCGCCGCGAGCGGGCCTGGCTGAGCCGCTGGATTCGTGAGCCTGATCGCATGCTGGCGGAGCGCGATGCTTTGGCGGTGATGCTCTATCAGCAGTTCAACCGGGTGGCCATGCCCAACCTGCGTCTGAACCAGCAGGATGCCGACAACCTGCTTGAATTTCTTCAGCAGGAAACCGAGCGTCAGGGGACGCTGAAGCAGGCGCACGCAGCGAACGACGGGGCGGGCAGCGCGCAGTAAAGGCAAAATACTATCAGTGGGCGACTGGCCATTAGTATTGATTCCAAACGTCGTCACCTGGCTGGGCTATAAGTTGTAAGAAAAAAACAGCCCGCCAGGAACGATCGATGCAGGTGCTGAACAAGAAACTGGCCGATGAGGGCCACCCAAACCAGGCTTCACCTGACCGGACCTTGCGCGAGTTCAACCTGTTGCGCTGGTTTTCTGTGGTCAGTCTGCTGATCATCGCCTCGGTGGCGGTAGGACTGGGCTATGTCTCGACGCAATTTGTGGTCGAAGACAGCGTCGAACGTGATGCCATGCTCACCGCGCAGTTCATCCAGGCCATGGCCAAGGCCGAGGTGCGCCATTCACGGATTCCGCCGGGCACCACCATGGCGCAACTGCTTGATCCGCGGATGGACAAGCAGCACCCAGGGATCAGCGCCGACCTGGCGGCGTCCACGCGTATCGAGTTCCTCGACCACGTCGAGCACTTGCCCGACACCCTGTTGACCAATGTCTATGCCCTGGACCGGACCATTGTCTGGTCCACCAACCCGTTGCTGATTGGTCAGAAGATCGTCGGCGATGACGACCTCGACGAGTCGTTCCATTCGCAAGTACCGGTATCGGCCAGTTACCACAAGGCCGATGAAGACCGCGAAGAACAGAAGTTCCAGCGTGAGCCGGAGTACCTGTTCATCGAGAACTACATCCCGATGTTCGACGAGAGTGGCACTCAGGTGCTGTCGATGGTGGAGGTGTACAAGGAGCCGCAGGACCTGGTGCGGCGCATTCAGCGTGGCTATGTGCTGATCTGGACGTCGACCTTGCTTGGCGGCGCGCTGATCTACTTCGGCCTGTTCTGGATCGTGCGCCGTGCGGCGGGCTTGCTGCATGCGCAACAGACCAAGCTGGTGGCCAGCGAAACCTTTGTCGCCCTTGGCGAGATGTCCTCGGCGGTGGCCCACAGCTTGCGCAATCCGTTGGCCACCATCCGCTCCAGTGCTGAACTGGCTCAGGAAATTGCCAGTGAGCGCTCGCAGAAAAACATCGGCGACATCATCAATCAGGTTGACCGTATGTCGCGTTGGGTGCGTGAGCTACTGGTGTCGTTGCGGCCGTTGAAGGACGATGCCGAAGCCGTTGACCTGATTGCGGCGGTTGAAGACACCTGCAGCGCCTTTGCCCAGCAGACCGAGCGCAACAAGGTGCAGTTGCAAGTCAGCACGCCGCCGTCAGCGTTGGTGGTGAGCCAGCCGGTATTGCTCACGCAGATCCTCAACAGCCTGTTTTCCAACGCCCTTGAGGCGATGCCAGGCGGTGGCCGGTTGACCCTCGAGGTGCTTGAGCTGACCGGCGAAGGCAAGGTCCAGCTAACCTTGAGTGATACTGGCAAAGGCATGAGCCAGCAACAGGAGCGAATGGTTTTCAAACCTTTTTTCACCACCAAACAGGGCGGCCTGGGCGTCGGTCTGGTGTTGGTCAAACGAATAATGGAGCGTTTCGGCGGCGCGGTCAGCCTGACCAGTCGCGAAGAGGAAGGAACCCGCGTATGCCTGATTTTCAATGTTGCAGCGGGAGGGGATCATGGAGCAGAGCATCCTGGTGGTGGAGGATGATGAAATCCTTGCTGAGAATATCCAGACCTATCTAGAGCGCAAAGGGTTCGAGGTCACGGTTTGTCATAGCGCCGAGGAGGCGCTGGAGCAACTGCCCAAGTGTCAACCCGATGCGGTGCTGACCGACAACTCGTTGCCGGGCATGAACGGTCATGAGTTGATCAAGGCCTTGGCCGAGCGGGCGCCGGAGCTCAAGGTGATCATGATGACCGGCTACGGCAACGTCGAAGATGCCGTGCTGGCGATGAAGGAGGGCGCCTTTCACTACCTGACCAAACCGGTGGTGCTGGCCGAACTCAAACTGATGCTCGACAAAGCCCTGGCGGCCGAGCGCATGGAACGTACGCTGTCGTTCTACCAGGAGCGCGAAGCACAAAAATCCGGTGGCCAGTCGCTGATCGGCGAGTCGCCGGCGATGCTCGGGCTCAAGCACACGCTGACGCAGTTGCTCGATGCCGAACGACGCATGGCCAGCGGTGATTTGCCGCCGGTGCTGGTGGAAGGCGAGACCGGTACGGGCAAGGAACTGGTGGCCCGAGCCCTGCATTTTGACGGCGCACGCAGCAAGGGGCCGTTTATCGAGTTCAACTGCGCCTCGATTCCGGCCAACCTGCTGGAGGCGGAGCTGTTTGGCCATGAGAAGGGCGCGTTCACCGATGCCAAGGACCGCCGGGTCGGCCTGGTGGAGGCGGCGGATGGCGGCACGCTGTTTCTCGACGAAATCGGGGAAATGGACCTGATCCTGCAGGCCAAGCTGCTGAAGTTGCTGGAAGACCGGACCATTCGCCGGATTGGCGCGGTGAAGGAACGCAAGGTCGATCTGCGCATCATCAGTGCCACCAACTGCAACCTGGAGCAGATGGTGCAACAGGGCAAGTTTCGCCGTGACCTGTTCTTTCGCCTGCGCATCATCTCGATCAAGGTCCCGAGGTTGTATGCCCGGGGTGAAGACATCCTGCTGCTGGCCCGGCACTTCCTCGCCCTGCATGGCAAGCGCTATGGCAAGTCGCACCTGTATTTCAGCCCGGAGGCTGAGGAGCTGCTGCTCAACTATAGCTGGCCGGGCAACGTGCGGGAACTGCGCAATATGCTTGAGCAGACGGTATTGCTTGCGCCTAACGAGGAGATTGCGCCGCATCAGCTCAATGTCTGCATGAGCCTGGTCGATGAGCCGTTTGAGATGCCGGCGCCGGCGTATCATGACAACCATCATGGCAGTGCTGAGGTTCCGGCTTCCACCAGCTTGCCTGAGGTGGAGCGCGAGATGGTGCGCAAGATGCTTGACCGTACCGACTGGAATGTCACCAAATCGGCGCGGCTTTTGGGGTTGAGCCGGGATATGTTGCGTTACCGGATCGAAAAGCTTGGGCTGACCCGGCCGGATAAGCGGCAGTGGTGATCATCGCGGGGCAAGCCCGCTCCCACAGATTCCGGTGGGAGCGGGCCTTGCCCCGCGATTACTCACGCCCACGCATGAAGAAGCCCGCAACATACTTGCGAAAGGTATCCAGGCTCTTGAAGTCGGCATAGCGCTTGAACGTTTCGCCTTCAGGCTCCGGCCCCAGCGGTTGTTCGGTCAGCGATACCGATAGCACCCGGTCCTGATCGGAGCTGAGCACCAATGCATCCATGCCCTGACCACCAATCACCGGGCGGCGCATGATCACCCTGACGCCCTTGCTGGCCATCCAGTCGATCAAGGAGATGAGCATCTTCAACGGCTCGCGCTCTTCATCGCGATACACCGGAAACAGCTGCCCACGCGACAGCACCGGGACGCTGGCGACATGAATCAGTTCGTAAAAATGGCTGCCCGCACTGGCCGGTGAGTAGATGGCCAGGGCCAGCAGCGGCCCCGCGGTCTTGCTGCCGCCCCACAACAGGTGATGCCCCTGAAAGTCGAAGCCGTCTTCGCTGCGTTCGTTGTACACCTTGCGTGCCTTGATCTGGCTGACGCAGTCGAGCATCAAGCCGTAGCGACGATGATTGCCAAAGGCGCTGGAGTCGCGCAGGCGTGCCTTGAGCATCATCATGTGCTTCATGTCCAGGCGGGTTTCCAGGTAGTTGCTGGCCGGCACCCGCTCGATCAAGGGGTAACGGCTGGCGACGCTGCGCAGCTCGGCAAATTGTCCGCTGAGGTCTTTTTTCAGGTGGCTGGCATAGACGTTCAGGCCACCGGCCTCGATCAGCGTCAGCAGCAAGGACAGCAGCCGGTGTTGCTCGCGCTTGTCACCACCATTGCCAGCCTCGCCAGCGCTACCAGGGGCGGGACGGCGAAAATCGCCGATCAGGCGCAAGGGCGTGTCGGGGGGTAACCAGGCGGCTGGGATTACCTCAGCATCCTCTGGGCGAGCAGCCTCGCGCTCATCCTTGATGAACGCGCAGTCGCGGGCATGCTCGGCGGTGCCTGGGTTGTTCTTGAGAAACAGGGTGCCGGTATTGCCGTTGAGATTGACGTTGAGAATCGGCATTGCCCGCGGTTGGCAGTCACAGGCCAGCCAGTGCCCGGCGGCGCGGATCTTGAGCAACAGCTGATTGGCCTGCAGCAGACGCGGGCCGGCCAGGTTGCCCTGGACAAAACCATGCAGCAGCTCATCTTCGGCAGGGGTAAGCGTGCGCACCAGCGCAGTGTTTTTTTCGATGATTCTCATGAGCAATCCTGGCCAGCCTTCCTGTGCCCGCCACCTTAATGCAAAGCCCGGCTGACGGCCATGGCTCGCCAGCCGGGAACCACCGGAATTACTGTCCGCCGAACAGCTTGGCGGCGCGGGCGCGGATTTCTTCCACCGAGACGTCCTCAACGTGGGACGAGACGAACCAGAGATTGCCGAACGGGTCTTTCAAGGTGCCGCTGCGGTCACCGTAGAACTGGTTTTCCACGGCCCTGACCTGGGTAGCACCGGCCTTGAGGGCCTGGGCAAAGCGCGCATCGACATCATCGACATACAGGTGCAGGCCAATCGCTGCGCCACCGAGCGACTGGCTGCTGACCAGGCCACCCTCCATGTCGCAAGGGTCGGCGAGCATCAGCGACGAATCGCCAATCTTCAGCTCCGCATGCCCGACCCGGCCATCCGGGCTGTCCAGGCGGAACATCTCGACCGCGCCGAACGCGGCTTTGTAGAAGTCGATGGCCTTGCCGGCATCCTTGATGCCCAGGTAAGGGGTGATGGTGTGTTGTCCTTCGGGGATTGGTTTGACGGCCATTTTATGAATCCTCCTTAGCGCGCCGCAGGGTGGATGGCGCGAAACTGTATGTTTGTACAGTTTCGGCGATTGGGCAAATCAAAACCTGCGGCGCTGGACGGACGGCAATCAGAAAATGTAATCGGTGGTCAGGAAGCTGGAATCACGATTACGGATGATGTCGCTGATCAGCTGCTTGTTGCTCTCCTGGAACTTGGTCGCCACCAGTGTGCGGATCGAGAACACGCGCAGCGCATCGTGTACCGACAAGGTGCCTTCGGCAGAGTTCTTGCGGCCGTTGAACGGGTAAGTGTCCGGGCCACGCTGGCACTGGGCGTTGAGGTTGATCCGTCCGACCTGGTTGGCGAAGGTGTCGACCAGGCGCCCGACTTCAGCCGGATTGGTGCCGAAGATGCTCAACTGCTGGCCGAAGTCGGAGTCGAGCACATAGTCGATCACGCTCTGCAGGTCGCGATAGGGCACCACCGGCACCACCGGGCCGAACTGTTCTTCCTGGTACACGCGCATCCCGGCATTCACCGGGTACAGCAGCGCCGGGTAGAAAAACGAGCCACGGCTGCTGCCGCCTCCTGGGTTGATGACCTGCGCGCCTTTTTCGACGGCATCGGCCACCAGGCCGTTGAGGTAGTCGATCTTGCCCGCCTCGGGCAGCGGCGTCAGGGCTACGCCAGGTTCCCAGGGCATGCCTGGCTTGAGCGCGGCCAGCTTGCGCTGGAACTTGTCGAGGAAGCTGTCGACCACCTGCTCATGGACGAAGAGGATCTTCAGCGCCGTGCAGCGCTGGCCGTTGAACGACAGGGCGCCGGTAACGGCCTCGTTGACGGCATTGTCCAGATCGACCTCGGGCAGCACGATCCCCGGGTTCTTCGCATCCAGGCCCAGAGCGGCGCGCAGGCGATGCGGGCGTGGGTGGAGCTTTTTCAGGTCGCTGGCCGCCTTGTTGGTGCCGATGAAGGCAAACACATCGATCTTGCCACTGGCCATCAGCGCGCTGACGGTCTCGCGGCCGCGCCCATAGATAACGTTGATCACCCCCGCCGGGAAGCTGTCGCGGAAGGCTTCGAGCAGCGGGCGAATCAGCAGCACGCCGAACTTGGCCGGTTTGAACACCACGGTGTTACCCATGATCAGCGCTGGAATCAGGGTGGTGAAGGTTTCGTTCAGCGGGTAGTTGTAGGGGCCCATGCACAGTGCCACGCCCAGCGGCGCGCGACGGATCTGGCCGAGGGTGTCCTGTTCCAGTTCGAAGCGGCTGGAGCGGCGGTCCAGCTCTTTTAGGGCATTGATGGTGTCGACGATGTAGTCGCAGGTGCGGTCGAACTCTTTTTCCGAGTCCTTGAGGTTTTTGCCGATCTCCCACATCAGCAGCTTGACCACTGCCTCACGCTGCGCGCGCATTTTGCCCAGGAAGGTCTCGACGTGCTGGATACGTTCAGCCACACGCAGGGTCGGCCAGGCACCGCGGCCTTTGTCGTAGGCGTGCACGGCGGCGTCCAGGGCGGTGAGGGCGGTGTCGGCATCGAGCAGTGGCGTGTTGCCGAGGATCACCTGGCGCTCTTGATCACCTTCCTTGAGCCATACCGGGCTGCGCACGGTGGCCAGCGGCCCGTCCCAGCGCTGCAACTGGCCGTTGACCAGGTACTCGCGTTGCACCAGCGGTTCACCCAGGCGATACGCCTCGGGGATCTCGTTGGCGGTGGGAAACAGCGAATCGAGCAGACGGTCCATGGGCGCAGCACCTCTTTTTCTATGATGGGTGAAACGTTTCAGTTCGAGCATAACGCCAGCGCGCTAAAAAAAGCCAGCCTCACTCAACATTGCGCCCGACACGCCGATAAAGCGGTATGCCGACGCGAACAACGGACCTATGAGCACAAGAATCCTCGCCCTTGATGACAAACTGGTCCTGCCCGCGACCCTGGGCACCACCCTCAATCGCTTGCTGCCGATCGGCTTTGCGCTGATCGGCATCGGTCTGTCGGTGGCGCTTGGCCGTCTGGACGTGCAGCGTCAGGAAAGCGAACTGGTGGCCAACGCCGGCGCACGTCTGTCCGGGGTGCGCGCCGCCCTGGAGGCGCAATTGCGCTCGGCCTTTGGCGAAACCGAAGGCATTGCCCAGCTGATCAGCGCCGATGGCCAGATCAGCCCCGAGCACTTTCATGACATGGCACGCCAGGCCATTGCCTCGGTACCGCATATCCGCCATATCTCGGTGGCGCCGGGCGATGTGATTGACGATGTCTATCCGATCAAGGGCAACCAGAGCATCATCGGCGTCGACTACCGTCACCTGCCGGACCAGTACCCGATGCTGCAACGCGCGCGCGACCACTACAGCCCGGTGCTGGCAGGGCCCGTGCAGCTGTACCAGGGCGGTCGCGGGCTGATCTACCGGCGCCCGGTTTTTCTCAAGGGGCATAAGGGCGTCAAGCTGTATTGGGGCAATGTCTCGATCGTGGCAGACATTGACCGCTTGCTCAGTGCCGCAGGGCTGGACCTTGACCCGGGCTTTGAGCTGGCCCTGCGCGGCGCCGATGGCCAGGGCTCGGCGGGTGCGATGATCTGGGGTAACCCCAAGCTGTTTGAAGAGCATGCGGTAACGGTCAATGTCGATGTGCCCGGCGGGCTGTGGCAACTGGCGGCGAGCCCCTTGGGTGGCTGGCCGTCCATGAGCCTGTTTGCCTCACCCCTGTTCCTGTTTGCATTGACCTGTACCGGGCTTTTCAGTGTCTTTGTCGCCCAGCTCAACCGCAGCAACCACCTGATCAACCTGCGCAACCGCGAACTCAAACAGTCCCAGGCGCAGCTGGAGCGCCTGGCCCATTATGACGTGATCACTGGTCTGCCTAACCGGGTGTTGTTCAACCAGCGCCTGCAAGAGGCGATCAACGCTGAGCAGCGCCTGGCCGTACTGGTTCTGGATATCGACGGATTCAAGCAGGTCAACGATAGCCTCGGGCATCCCATGGGCGACCTGTTGCTGCAACAGGCCACCGCACGCTTCGTGCAAGTGATCGATGATCAGGATGGCCTTTGCCGCCTGGGCGGGGATGAATTCGCGTTCCTGTTGGTTGGCGCTGAGCACGCCTGTATTGACCGGGTTCAAGGCCTGCTGCAAACCCTGCAGCTACCCTTCGACCTCAATGGCAACGCGGCCTTGGTCACCGGTAGCATCGGTCTTGCCTGGCACCCTGAACACGGCCAGAGCAGCGACCGTCTGCTGCGCCATGCCGACACTGCCATGTATGCCGCCAAGGAGAGCGGGCGCAATGCCTGGCGGCTGTATCACCCGGACATGACCGAGCGCCTGCAGGAGCGTCTGTGCCTGGAACGCAACCTGCGCCGGGCGTTGCAGAACAATGAATTCGAGCTTTGGTACCAACCGAAGATCGACCTGTTCAGTGGCCGTGTCGAAGGCGCCGAAGCGTTGCTGCGCTGGCGCGATCCTGATTATGGCCTGGTATCGCCTGCACAGTTCATTCCGCTGGCCGAGCGCACCGGTCTGATCATTCCCCTGGGGGAAAAGGTGCTTGAGCTTGCCTGCCAGCAGATCGCCGCCTGGCGCGCTGCCGACTGCCTGCCGGGCCCGCTGGCGATTAACGTTGCAGCCTTGCAGATCGAGCGCAGTGACTACGTCGCCAGCCTGTCGCGCAGCCTGAAACGTTATGACCTGCCGCCGACCCTGCTGGAAGTGGAAATCACCGAAAGCCTGTTGATGGAAAGCCAGCAGCAGGCCTGTGCGGCATTGGCCCAGCTGCAGGCCATGGGGGTGGCAACCGCGGTGGATGACTTCGGCACCGGTTACTCGTCGCTGGCCTACCTCAAGTCGCTGCCCATCGATCACCTGAAGATCGACCGCGCCTTCATCAAGGATTTGCCCGCTGATGATGACGCGGTGGCGATTACCCGGGCGATCATCGACCTGGGCCATGCCCTGGGCTTTCACATCACCGCCGAAGGCATCGAGACCCAGGCTCAGTATGACTTCCTGCGCAATGCCGGCTGTGACCAGGGCCAGGGTTTCCTGATGGCGCGGCCGATGCCAGCGCAGGCGTTACAGACCTGGCTGGCTGATCGTCAGATGCGCCAGCACCTGGTGATTGATTGAGTCAGCGGTGTTCAATCTCCAGGTCCAGCAGCCGTTCTGCAGGCAGCGCCAGCATGCGCCTGCGGTAGTACTGATCCTGGTCCATGCGCGTAAGACGTCGCCAGGTTTCGGCATGCGAGTCGGGCAGGGTGTCGCGGTACCAGTTGCTCTCGACCAGTGCTCGCAGGTCACGGCGATACTGCAGTGGTAGGCGCTCCCAGATGCCCAGCTGGTCCGCACTGGCGCCGCCGAGCAGCTCCTCGTAGTCAACCTCCGGAATCAATAAATCTATACCGGTGGCCTGGTAGTAGCTGTCGATTTGCGCCCAGACCTGTGCACCCAAGGCGTTGCCCTCCAGTCGCAATGCCCGCGCAACAGGGTGTGGAATGGCTTCTACCGCCGGCAGGTTTACCAGCGGGTTGTAGGCGAAATCCAGCAGCAGGGGGTCGACCAGCCCCTGCAAACCGTTGGGCAATTCGCTCAGTCCGCAGCGGGTCAGGAACACGGTACGCAGATGGGGTAGCGCGGTGAAATCCGGAGCGCGGCCCAGCGGGCAATGCGAGAGGTCGAGTACGCGCAGGTTGACGAGGCTGTCGAGCCTAGCCTGGGCAGTGGCGTCCCAGACCAGTGGATTGTGCTCCAGGTCCAGCCATGCCAGCGCCTGTGGCATGCCCACGCGGGGCATCTGGTTGACGCCACAGCGGGTCAACCGCAGGCGCTCCAGGGCGGGGAAGCGCTCATACAGTTCTGCCGGCAAGGTCGTCACACCCGGGTTGCCGGAAAGGTCCAGTTCGCCGATATGGGTGAAGTCATTGGGCAGCGCCAGCGTGATAAGGTCCTGGTCATTCAGATCCAGGGCCGAGAGGTCCAGGGTATGCAGGGCATTGCCGTTCATCAGCGTCTGCCCGGCGTTACGCCGCCAGGCATTCTCTATGCGTTGGAAGGCTCGCCGCCGGTTCGGTACCGGCACTGCCCAGTCGACCAGGTCACGGCGCAGTTCCTGCAGTCGATCTTCCAGTCGATCCAGTTCGAGCGTCGGCGACAGGCCCCGATTCCGCCAGTTCTGGATGACCGCCTGAATGTGCAGATCGGAGGTGCTGGGAAACAGCCGCCGATAGCGCACCGCCACCGACGTGTGCAGGAACTGCCGCGAGTAACCCCGGGGCGCTTCGCCGCCGCGCAACATCCCTTCGCCCCAACGGCTTGGCTGATACCCCCACAGGCTTCGAATCAGTGCGTCGCGGTCGCTGGCAACCATCGTCAATACGCGCTCGCGCAAGGCTTCTCCACCATTGCTCGCAAGTCCCATGGCCAGTCGCTTCTGGCTGGGCAGTGCCGCCTCGACCGCGCGACACAGGTCATGGTCGATCACCCCGGGAGCAGGGCGCTCACCAAGATAGGCCTCGTAACCATCAAGCGATTTAACCACCACCACCCGCTCGCTCGCCTGCACCTCGCCGATGGCGTGCAGCACTGCACCGTGCGGGCTGCCGGCGCGAATCTCCAGACGCAGCTCTGGCGACCAGCCGGGCAGGCGCTTCAGGCACACCAGCAACAGTCGTTCGCTGTCGTTACTGACCAGCCGCGGCAGCCATAACCCCAGGGCGGCGCGGGTCAGCGGCAGGTCGCTGGCCAGTTGCTCAAGCGTTGCTGATAACGGGCCCTCGGTGCGCAGACTTTCAAGGGTATAGGCCAGCGGCTCGGGGATGGGCTGATTGCCGAGGTGGATCTGCAGCACGTGTTCCTCGCTCGTGCCGCTGACCTGCAGCGCCTTGAGCAGATCGGCATCGGCCAATCCCTGATAGTTCGGGCTCAGCCGTCGTACCAGGCGCGCGCCGGACCAGGCATGGGGTTGCTCGTGTTCTGCGCGCCAGGCGCCTTCGCCGTTGTGTTCCAGCAGCGGCTGATAGGCCTGCGGGTCGCTGGGGTTAACGATGCGCCAGCGCTCCAGGGCAGGGTCCAGGCGCTGCTCAAAGACGCGGCCGTCGAAGCGGATAAAGCGGCGGCCTTGGTGCTCGAACTGCCCGGCGCTGTTGGCTTGCAGCTGTTCGGGCAGCACAACGTCACTGGCATAGGAAACAAGCTCGGGACGCCACAGGCGCTGCGTACCTGCGGCGCTGCGAACCGGTTCGAGACTTTCCATCAGCGGGCTGTTGAACAGTTTTGGCACCATCTTGCCGGCCACATGCAGCCCGCCGATCAGTGCCAGGTTCAACCCGACCGCTTCCAGGTGGCGCAGCGCCAACTGACGATCACCGACGCTCCAGGCCTGGTAACCCTCATACACCTCGTCGAGCAACTGACAGACCATCACCGCCGTCATTAGCGTGCCGACACCGGGAACGAACAGACCGGCCACCATCAAAGCATTCAGACCAAGGCTCTCGTACAGTGCCTGACGCCGTTTGCGCGCCTGCTCGTCGGCATCGGCGGTCGGCACCGCGAGCTGACGGGCCTCGGTTTTCAGCCGGGCGACATGGTCCTGGTGCAGGAAGCTGAACAGTTCACCTTCGATGGCGACCGACTCCAGGTACAGCGACGCGTCACCGTTGGCATCAAGGTTCTGTCGCACACGGCTGAGGAACGTTTGCTGCTGATCGCGCGGGACGTAGGCCAGGAAGCGTTGGCGGAAGTCCGCCTGCCGCAGGTCATCGCGCAAATGGTCATGCAATGCGGACAGGTTCGCGAACTGGCGCAACGAAATACCGTGGCCCGATAAGTGCAGCAGCAGGCCCGTTTCGCCCAGGTCGAGGATCAGCACCTCATGCAAGTCGATACCGAACAGGCTCAGCTGGCTGCAGGTCAGTGTCGTGCCTTCGTCGAGCAATGCCTGCACCTTGTCCAGTGCCTTGCCGTTCACATGGTGGCGGAGGAAGGCGAGCTCCGCAGCCAGGCGCAGACGATCCTGGTGAACCCTGATCGCCAGCGTAGCGACCTGCGCGGGGGCGAAGACGGATGCCAGGTGTGCCTGGTAGCGCTGACCGAGGTCCAGGGATCGGCAGGTACGGGAAAAATCCTCCGGGGACAGACTTAATGGCTTGATCGCGTAGGCCTCGGATTCCAGCTCGATGTCGACCAGTGTTTCGCTGTCACCCAGTGTGGTCTTGCCAATCACCACGGTCTTTTCAACCTGCACATCACCAGCCAGGACCAGCGCGCTTTCGCGGCTGAACTCGATCGCGTCTTCGAAGTTGTGCAGGGCGGCTTCGAGCAGGCTTCGGCGTTCGTGCTGGCTGACGTAGGTTTGCCAGGTAAACAGGTGATGGATGTGGATCAGTTCGCTGCTGCGTAACGGGACCGACAATTGGTGGTGGGTTGCCAGCGCTTGCGCCAGCAGAGGTTCGGCGAATTCTGCAATGTTCTTCAAGCCCTTCAGTGCGCGGGCCAGGTTTTTTTGTGAGTGCGCAAGGCGTGCCTGGCTGGCTTGAACGGCCTCGCGCAGATCGGGTGCGGCATTGGCGAACCAGTCGGCCTCTTCGCCGGGCAGACCTTGGGCGGGCAGCAGGGTTTCGTGCAAGGTTTGCCACTGCTCGGGAGAGGCGTGTTGACTCCAGGCCGGAAGCTGGCGCTCGATCAGTTGTTGGTGCGGGTTTTCCAGGTCTATGGATGGCATCTGCGGTGCTCCTGTTCAAGGGGCACTCAGGAAGCGGGAGGCGAGGGCGGGCGAGGTGGTAAATAGTTGTTAATGACCCTGTGGGAGCGGGCTTGCCCCGCGATAGAGGGCCAATGATTTATCCAGCACCTTTTCAGATTATCCCTCTTCCTTGTAGTCCATTTCCCAAAGATACTTGCAGCGCCTTTGAGCCGTTGCACTGCTCTGGAGTGCAGCCTAGTCTCTGCCGGTCGTTGGCACTCAACGACCGGCTTTGACAGGCTGAAAACTTCTCCCGACACGTGCACGCTTTATGGCGGTTGTACGTGGGGCACCTCGTGTGCGCCGAGTTCGGGAGTCCTCGGTCTGTCAACCCGCGTACAGCTGCCACCCTCCTGTTTGACAGCAGGTCTGTAGCAGTACCACTGACTTCCGAGGTGTATATGCTCAAGATCGTCCCCGATCCACCCCTCCATCCCCATGACCATTCCCTTGAAGACCTCCTCGTGCAGATCTCGGAGTATCTCGTCTGCGCGCTGACCGTGGCCCAGCAGACGGTACTGCTGCACCCACAACCGCCCGGGCAGGTGCTGACGCTGGCGACCATGCATGAAATCGATAGCGCCCGCAGCCTGGTCGAGCTGGCGCTGAGCAAGGTGCAGTTGCGCCATTGAGTTGAAACCTTCGCGGGGCAAGCCCGCTCCCACACGTGGGGCGGGTATGAGGACGTGGTGATGACAGACAGTAAAAAATCGAAAGACAACAGCGGGCTGCTCGAAACCTGTGGCATCGGCAGTTTCGGCGAAGGCATCGGCGGGCGAATCGAGGACCGCTTGTTCCGCACCACTGCAGGTCATGATCTGGACTATGCACTGGAACAATCCTCCGTGCTGATGAGTTGCGTCCACAAGCTCACCTTGCAAGCCGCGGTCGATCAGGACTACACGCTGGTGTGGGCGGCACATTACCTGAGCGGGATGGCCAAGGCGCTGGTCGAGGATGTGGCCCATGTTATGGCGGCAGGGGCGCTCGATTCCGAAGGAAAATTGGCGTCATAAAATACGTGCGCCGTCCCGAAGTATTCGGCTTGCAAAGTCGCTACCCAGCACCTTTAATTGTTACTGAATGTGAACAAGTCAAATCGTTCGCCATAGGGCTCATGTCGTTCAAGAATATCTATTCGGGTGCTACTTGATGCTTTACTGATCTGCCACCAGGCAACAATTCACAGGACGAAGAAATGAAAGCGAATTTGGTGGCGGTTGTCCGAAAGCATGTATCACCGGCGATGCGTTATGAGATTAGAACTGCGTTGAACAAGTTGCACGATATCCTCGGGCGCGCGTGCTTCTGGCGCTGGGAGATCGCAAGGTTTCGGCTGCAGCAGGAAAGCCCGTTCGAAATTCTGTATGTCGGCCGCAAGCAGTACCGGGATGTGGCCAAGGTGCTCATCGGCGGGAAGTCGCTGAGGGATTCGCCCGTGGCGCCCGATCAGGCGGTACCGGCCGCATCGAGTCATGTGGTGGTGGTCAGTGAGATGCCGACCTCCGGGGCCTTGAGTGTTCCTCATTATTTGAGTGCTGTGGTGCCGCTGCTGGGGCGCTCCCTGGAAGAGATCACCGCCCGCTACGACAGCGAGTTGCGTCGAAGCATCCGCAAGCACCGACCGCTGTACTGGATGAAACAGGCGCTGTCGGATGAAGAGATTGCGATGGCCGACAAACACCTGCTGCGCGCCTATGCCACGGCCAGGCAAGGTGAGCATGCGGCACAGTTTTCCACCGAGACCGTGTTTCGCCTGGCCAAGACCGTCGGCCGGCTCGACCTGATCATGCAGGGGGACGAAGTAGTTGGCTGTCACCTTGGCTGCGAAATCACACGGGGCACAAAACGTTACTGGAGCACGTTGCGTTTTGGCTATTGCGAAGCGGTTTTTTCAGATGCGAAAAAACTCAAAGAAGCCAACTCGATCAACACTTACATGGCCCTGGAGTGGGCCGTGGAAAATGGTTTTGACTATTACGACATAGGCCTTTGTCTGGCGCGCCCGGATGACGGGCTGTTGAAGTGGAAACGGCGGCGCGGCGGCGATATCGATTCGTTGGGTAATCACGCTTATATGTTTGTACGGTTGCCAAAGACAGGCACGGCCAAGTTCTTGTGGGACACGCCGCTATTTGCTGTTGAAGGTGACAAGTTAACGCTTCACCTGGGTTTACCGGACGGCGCAAGTGATGATGAAGTTGCCAATCGTTATCATGAAATGGTGTTTGGCGGATTGCACAAGATTTATCTATACGGTGGTAAAAGTTCGGGTGAGCTGTTTGTGGAAACGCTGCGAAGTCGTTACGCCAACTTGCAGTCCCCGCCATTGATGGAACGGATTCCTTCCAACTAAGCAATATTCAGGGTCGAGGTCAACGCGGGCGCTGTGCGCCTGTCGATTGACCGTGCCTTGAGGGGAGTGATCTTCATGGAAAGTAATCTTTCGAATTTCAGCGCGTCGAGCGCTGGAAAACAAAAAAGAATCTCACTTTCCGCCTATAAATTCATGGCGAGAAAACTGTTTGCACGCAAAACGGAAATCAACCTGAAAAATGTGGCGGCGAAAAGCTGGGATATTGCCCCAGGAGAAACAACGGTTTCGCCCCCGGCTATTTTTCTGCCCGGCCAGTTGGAGCGTGTCAGCGCCTGGGAGGCGCGTTTTTTTCCTTTCGAGCATCCTGCCCGCACCATGCACGGGCGCCTGAGCATGGACCACGGCCCGACACGTGGCCACCTGATAAAGGACGTCTGGCTGATCGATGGAGCCCTGTACAAGGGCAACGCCAGCCTGTGGTTGTCGCTGAACCCCACCAAGCTTCCACGCATCGTTGTGGACACCGAGATCGAGCGTGGGGCTGCTTACTGCACGCAAAATGGCAATACCTGGTTTGGTACGTGGTTGATGGAAGACTGCGTGACCTACGCACTGGCCTGCAACGAAGGGGTACCGGTGACCACCGCGCCATCCGCCAGGTTTCCGATCTTTTCCCAGGCCCCCGCCTATGAGAACTGGCTCGGCATGAAGCCGGTTCGCTTACGCAGTGCGTTTTTTCGTGAGCTGGTGCTGTTCGATGACTTGAGCAACAACCGCAGCCGACATTTACGCTACCGCGCGATGGGGGAAAAACTGCTCTCGCACGTGAACTACGCCTCTCACCCTGGCGTGTTCATTCTTCGCGGCGGGGATGGTGACTTGCGTTTGTTGCGCAATGAAATTGCCATCGCCGAGCATTTGCACAAAACCCGCGGGTTTCGCATTCTCGACCCGCTGAGAACGGATGTTCCGACCATTGTCGCGACCTGTGCCGGGGCGAGAGTGGTGATGGGGGTTGAGGGGAGCCAGTTGGTACATGGTGTCAATGTACTGCAGCCGGGTGGGGCGTTGTTGGTACTGCAACCGCCGAACCGTTTTGTCAGCTACTACAAGTTCCTCACTGACCGCGACAATCAGCACTTCGGCTTTGTGGTCGGAACGCCGGAAGGCGATGGCTTCAAAATCGATATTGAAGAGGTTGAGCGCACGCTGGATCTGTTTCCGGTATAGCCGCGCACACTCGAATCCCGAGGCAATACGTCAGGTTACGAAGCAGAAATATTCGTATTTGATTTCTCAGCGTTGAAACACACACTCTCTCATTCGGCGCCAGGATCGTGCTGGCGTCGGTTACCTGTCGCCTTTATCAAGCGAATTTTGGGGAGTACGACGGGTGATTTTTTCGCCCCTCAATACACCCGTTATCCCCAGCATTCTCTGAAGAATGGCGTTCTAGAGCGTTCAGTCGGACAGCCCTGAAACTGAATAAATCCGCTGACGGCATTTTGACGCGATACGACGCTTCCCATTGAGATTTATTATGGTGTCGGATCGTTGACGTAGTGTCATTGTGCTCATAAGCTCAATTCAACAACGCAAGAATCTTTCACCCGCCGCACGCTGTTGGTTTCTTTTTCTATACCAGGCCTTTCTGGAGGGGATCATGCGCTCGACACTGTTGATTAAATCGATTTTCCTGTTGGTGCTTATGAGTGGTGCGGCGGGGGCTGCCGATTCTTATATTAATAAAACAAGTGTTGTGCCAATTGGCACGGCGGGCTGGCTTTTTGCGTTTGCAGTGATTGGCTTTATTGCCGTCGCCAACAGACGAAAAGTGTAGGCGAAGTTAATGAGTATCACGATTAATACTATTGTATTAATACAGTGCCGCGGCATCTGCTAACGGCTTGTTTATTCTCAAGCCATTGCTATATTCCATTGGTCTGCCGCCTTCGGGCGCACTGATCGAAGGACGCGGTACCGGCTTCGCGGAAGATCGAAGCCAGCGCAGCGGGTTGTAGGGTTGCGAAGAGAGCGAGAGTTTGTGTGCTGTTCTCAATTAGTGCTCATTTGGCCGCTTGGCCGGAGGGATCCTCATGCTACGTTTGATGACTTCTGTGCTCTGCGTGCTGGTGGTCTGGTCTGGTACTGGCAACGCTATCGAAAAAAATTCCCCTTATCTGCTCAATCCCGGCGACGTGGTGTCCATTTCCGTCTGGGGCGATGAAAAACTGCAAGGGGAGGTCAGCGTGCTTCCCGATGGCAGTATCACCTTCCCGTTGGCAGGGCGCATTGATGTTGCCGGGCTCGATGCCAGCGCTGTCGAACAGAAAGTCGCTGCCAAACTTGAAAAATTCATTTCCGATCCAACCGTCAGTGTTGTCGTCAAAAACGCAGCCGGCAATCTGCTCTATGTAGAGGGTAAGGTGATCAAGCCAGGTCCGGTGCAGATGGCCGGCCCGACGGCGGTACTGCAGGCACTGAGCATGTCAGGTGGTCTGGACAAGTTCGCGGACCGAAGCGCCATCAAGGTGGTCCGTGGCCAACAAATATTGCCCGTGAACTATAAAGATTTGATTTCCGGGCGCGATATGTCCACTAATATCCAGCTCCAGGCCGGCGATACGCTGGTCGTACCTTAACTTGCCTGACCTAATAAGAATTACAGTGCCTCTATTGCGAACAACCGGCGTAGCCACAGCATTCTTGATCCTGCCGTATTCGGGCATGGTCCAAGCCTCCACCTGGCAGTCCTCGGCAGCATTGCCGACCACTGTCGAATACGACAGCAACCCGTTGCTCTTGACGTCTGGGGAGGAGGGTGTGACGCGTACGATCATCGCCCCCGACTACAGCCTCGTCGGCACCTTCGATCGCGACCAGTTGCGCCTGGGTCTCGGGGTACGGGTGCTGCGCTCGTCTGACACGGATGTCGTCGATAACCGTGAGGACCCCAACGTGATTCTGGGTTGGCAGCGCGAGACCGAAACGGGCGGTTATGGTCTGTCGGCGCAATACAATGAAAGTTCGACACTGTCTTCTGCTGTTCAGGACACCGGCGTGGTCACCACCACCGATGGCACGCAGAAACTGTACGTGCTGACAGGGAACTGGAACCGGGCGCTGACTGAGCGCAGCACGTTGTCCAACGAAACCAAGTACTCCAGCGCCAGTTACGACATCGATACGCTCACCGATTATGAAGAGCTTGCGACTGTTCTGACCTGGACCTACGCCTGGAGTGAACGTACTGATCTGTACACCGGCGTGGGTGCCAAGCGCTATGAGCCGGATGATGAAACTCTGGCGAGCGCCTCTAATAGCTACACCCCGGTAGTCGGGTTGAAGCACCAGTTCTCCGAGCGTCTGCAGGGCGATGTGCACCTGGGCGTTAATGAAGTCTCCGGCGACGGTGGCGGTCGCCGCGGGGAGGGCGGGCTTTCTCTTTATTACACGGGGGAGCGAACCGGTTTGAGTCTCGACGCCGAACGCAGCACTGTCGCCAGCGCCGAGGGTGGTTTCACCGAGGTCGATTCGGTGCGCGGTGGCTGGAGCTACGCGGTCAACGAGACCAGTCGTGTCGGCCTTGATGCGGCCTGGCAAGACAGTAAAGGGCAAACGCCAAACACGTTGCAAACTTACGGCGCCTGGGCAAGTCGAGAACTTTCGCCTTTTTGCGATCTGCGCCTATCGTTGATGTACAAGGAACGCCAGCAAGACGGTTTGCCAGATGCTGTAGGCACGATCATTGGTATGACCCTGACCTATAGATTTCCCGACCTCTGAACTTCGGCAGAGTGGCCCCTATGAAATCTGAATACGAGCTGTCCCTCAACGATTACATAGCCATTATCAAGGACCGGGCCCTGCTGTTGGGGGTGAGTATCGTGGTCATTCTTGCGGTGACTGCGGTGGTCGCGGTTACCGTCCCGCCGATCTATCAGTCGACCGGCACCATTCTGGTGGAATCGCAGCAGATTTCTCCGGAGCTGGTGTCGGCGAACAACAACAGTTATGCCGATGAACGTATTGAAGTCATTCGCCAGCGGGTAATGACCCGCGAGAACCTGCTGCGGATCATCGACAAGTACAACCTGTTTGCCGACAAGGGCGGGCGCTTCAGCGAGTTCGACAAGATCGACCTGATGCGCAATTCCATTGTTGTGGCCACTCTCAGTACCTTCATCAAAGGGCGTGGCGAGGCGACGGTTGCTTTCAACGTATCGTTCGAGCACAAGCGCCCGGAGGTTGCCAAAGAGGTGGCCAACGAGCTGGTCACGCTGTTTCTCAATGAGAACATCAAGCAGCGCACCGAGCGTGCCAGCGAAACCACCGTGTTCCTGACGCAGGAAGCGAACAAGCTGGGCGCCGAGCTGGCCAGTCTGGAAAACCAGTTGGCCGACTTCAAGCAAACCCATGCCAACGCCTTGCCCGAGCATCAGGCGTTGCGCATGGGGATGTTGTCACGTTCGGAACTGGAGTTCAGAGAAGTCGACCGCGACTACAAAACGGCGCAGGAAGAGCTGCGTTATCTTGAGCTTGAGTTGTCTGCTGCCAATGCCGGACTGACCTCCAAGGCGGAAGGCGCCAAATCCACTGCGGATCAGCTTCAGGACTTGCCCAGCCTCAAGGCCGAGTACACCAGACTGCTGACCCGATACACCGACGCGCACCCGGATGTGGTCGCCGTCAAACGCAAGATTCAGGCGCTCGAAGCCTCCGGCGTACGTGGCACTCGGGCGTCTACCGAAAGCCTGGACGTTGCCCGGGTCCGTACCCGGATTGGCGCTGCGCAGGAGCGCATTGCTTCACTGGCCGAGCAAAAGCGCGAACTGGTGAAGAAGATGGAAGGCTACGAGGCGGAAATTCTTGAAGCGCCGCAAGTCGAGCGCGGCCTGGTCACCTTGATGCGTGATCACGACAACGCCCGCAAAAAGTACGAGGAAATCCGCGCCAAGGAAATGGGGGCGAAGATTACCGAAAGCCTGGAACAGGAGAACAAAGCCGAACGCTTTGTGCTGCTGGAGCCGCCGATGATGCCGGAGAAACCGGAGAAACCTAACCGCAAGAAAATTGCTGCGCTGGGCCTGGTACTGGCGCCAGCCGGTGGTGCAGCGCTGGTGATGCTCCTGGAATTGTTGAATCAGCGCGTACGCGGTGTAGGGGCCCTGGAGAGTGTGGTGGGCCGGCGCGTGCTGGTGGCCATTCCCTACATTCCTACACAGGCAGACCTGGCTCAGCGCAAGAAGTGGCGAATGCTGCTGTTACTCGCAGGCCTGGTGCTGATGGCTATTCTGTTGGTGTTGGTGCACGTGTTCTACATGCCTTTGGATCTTCTGCTATTTAAAGCTATGGCTAGATTTGAATAGGGAAAGCAGTGATGGACAGGATCACCTCGGTTTTTGGAAAGAATATTCATCAGGTCAACCCGGATGCCTCGTCGGCAGCGGACGTCTCGCCGCCGGCCGGGCAACCGGAAGTACCCGGTCAGTTCGATTATGTGCAAACCAGGGTCGTGCCGTTGCGCGCAGAGCACCTGGAACGCCATCGGATTGTGGCTTACAACAAGAACTCGAACCTGAGTACGTCGTTCGACCTGCTGCGCACGCAGGTGCTGCAGACGATGGAAGAGAATGGCTGGCGTACGCTCGCTATTACCTCGCCAACACCGGAAGCAGGCAAGACGGTATTGGCCATCAACCTGGCAATGAGCATTGCCCATCACACCACCAAGACGGCGTTGCTGGTGGACTTTGACTTGCGTCGGCCCCGAGTCGGCGCCAGCCTGGGGCTGTCGATGGAAAAGTCGCTCAATGAGCTGCTGTCCAACAAGGCCGGGCTGGAAGAAGTCATGGTCAACCCGACATTGCCGCGCTTTGTGGTGCTGCCGACACGCGAGCCCATTCCGCTCTCCACCGAGCTGCTGTCATCCCCCAAGGTCAGCAACCTGATCAGCGAGCTGCGCGAGCGCTACGATTCGCGTATCTGCATTTTCGATTTACCACCCTTGTTGAGTTCCGACGACGCCATCAACGTACTGCCCAAGTTCGACTGTGTGCTGCTGGTGGTGGCTAACGGTGCGAACAACAAGAAAGAGATCGAAGACTGTATGTACCATCTGTCGACGGCCAATCTGATCGGTACGGTATTGAACAAGGCGGGCCCGCAACCGCGCTCTTACTATTAGGCAGGGGCGGGTAAAAGCTACAACCATTGGGTTCAACTGTCTTTGTGGGAGCCGGCTTTGCCGGCGATAGGATCGCCGCGGAGTCAGGTGTTGCGCGGCGTCTGCATCGCTGGCAAGGCCAGCTCCCACAGTTAGCCGAGTAACGGACAGTTGCTAGTGCCAGGGATGCAGCTGTTCCCAGTGCCAGGCATGGCTCACGATCTTTTCGAGCGATGCGAATTGCGGCTGCCAGCCCAGCACAGCCTTGGCCTTGCTGGCATCCGCCACCAGCCGAGGCGGGTCGCCGGCGCGGCGCGGCGCTTCGCGGGTGATGATCTGGCGACCGGTCACGGCGCAGGCGGCATCGATCACTTGCTGCACGGAAAATCCCAGGCCATTGCCCAGGTTGAACGCCGTACTTGCGCCGCCCGCCACTAGATAGTCCACGGCCAGCGAGTGTGCCGAAACCAGGTCGGCGACGTGGACATAGTCACGAATACAGGTGCCATCGGGTGTTTCGTAATCGCGACCAAAGACAGTGACATCGTTGCGCCGCCCTGAAGCGGCCTGCAGGATCAAAGGCAGCAGGTGAGTTTCTGGTTCATGGCATTCGCCCAGCTCTCCGTCAGGGTCAGCTCCGGCGGCATTGAAGTAGCGCAAGCAGACTGATTTCAGCCCGTATGCACGGTCGAAGTCCTCGAGTATCTGTTCCACCATCCACTTGCTGCGTCCATAGGGATTGATCGCGGCCTTGGGATGACTTTCGTCGATCGGAACATACTGCGGGCTGCCATAGACGGCGGCGCTCGAGGAAAAAATCAGCTGGTTGATGCCTGCTCGCACCATGGCCTGCAGCAGTGTCAGCGTCGCCGCCACGTTGTTCTGGTAGTACTTGCCAGGGTCAGTGACAGACTCGCCCACTTCTATAAAAGAGGCGAAGTGCAGCACCGCATCAAACTGATATTCGGCGAACAGGGTATCGAGGGCTCGACCGTCAGCGATGTCCAGTTCTACCCGTCTGACATTGCGCCGGGTGGGAGAGTTATCGGCGACGACCACGTCATGACCGGCACCTGAAAGGTGCTTGACCATGTGCGAACCGATATAGCCTGCGCCGCCGACAACCAAAAACTTCATCCAAACCTCCTGGCATCTGTTGGTGCGCGAACGGTGCAGTCACTTGTGACTGTAGAAGGCGAAATGGCCTATTTCAAGAACAGCCAGTTGGACATTTGCTTGCCGTCGAAGGTGATCAGGTAACGGCCATCCTGGTAGGTCGCGGCAAACTCTTTCAGTGGCCCGCGTGCCTGGTAGCCGAACAGTTTCAAGCCAGCAGGCGCTTTGATGCTCAAGCGGCCTTCGAGGGGTTCGACATTGAAAGGCGTCATGTCATCGGCTTTCGGCACCGCCCGGGTGCCCAGTGAAATCAGCAGCTCCCGCGATTGGCTGAGCGGCTTTGCGTCAAGGCTTTGCACCACGACACTGGCGTAGGCGGTTGTCACCTGGAGCTGAATGTCGGCGAGGCTGATCGACTTGCCACCCAGCCAGCCGGTGGCGGCTTGGGTCAGCGGTGTGTCGATGGTGTAGAGGCCTTGCTGCCAGTTGCGCTTGAGTTCACCGGTGTCGCTGGTGGACTCGCTGGCGTCGACGTCCAGGAGCGACTGGCCAGGGTCAAGCAGTACCTGCGCTTGTGGGGCCTTGGTGCCTGGCTGTAGCCACGGCAGCTCCGCTGTTTCGGGCATGGCGATTTGCAGCTTGCCTTTCTCGATGGCGGTGCGCAGCAGCACCGAGTTGTTGGCGGTGATCGGTTGGTTGAACAGGGTGTCGGGTGTCGGCGCGAAGACATAGCGGGTGGTGGCTTCGTGGACATCGGCGCGGCGGTACAGCAAGGCCGCAGCGGGGAGGGTGGCAATCATCGCCGGGTCGTTGTAGGCGTTCCAGTTGCCCGTCCTTATCCACCCGGCATCGAAGGCTTGCTGGCTGTAGGCATATTGCATCAGTGCGTCCCAGCCCTGGTGGCTGGCGGTACCGGCAACATACAGCGGCAGAGAATGGCGGTCGGGGGTGGGGAAGGGCTCGGTGTTCCATTCGGTGACCGTCAGTGGCTTGTCCACGACCTGGCCGGCGGCGAGCCAGTTGATCATGCTGTCGCTGGTCAGCGGGTTCTTCTCCAGCTGGCCTGCGCCGCCGTAGCTGTGGGCGTCGATCACGTCGCCTGCAGTGAGGGCTGGCAAGGCACTAAGCCCGTTACCACCCCAGGTGCTGGTGGTGGCGATGGGTACCTTCACCCCGATACTGCGCAGGTGCTCGATCATATCGACGTTGAAGCGCCGCTCCAGATCGTTGAGAAACAGTTTCGACGGGCCATACTCCCAGGCCCGCCAGGTTTGTCCGGCCGGCAGGTCGTGGCGCTTGGCGAAGGCCCTGGCCTCATCCATGTAGAGTTTACTGTGCTTGGGTACATCCTTGTCCGGCAGCAGAATATTGCCAAAGTGCTGGGTGATGTCGTTTTCGTTGGTGATCAATACCGCAGCTATCGCCGGGTCGTCTTTATAGGCGAGGCCGGTGAAAGCGTTTACATGGGTCAGGTAATCCTCGGCAAAGCGTTTCATGGCCTGCTGGAGCGTGATGTTCACATAGGCATAGCCTTTGAGGCCGGCTCTGCCCTGGTCCTGTGGCAACTCCTGGAACGCATAGATGTTGTCGTTGGCAGTGAGGGCGCGCTCCACGTGCATGTCGAGCCAGACATAAATGCCTTCGTCTTTGAGGCACTTGATCCACCAGTCGATTTTCTTCAGCGATGCAGCGCTCAGCTGTTGGGTGTCCTCGATGGCGTCAGCCTTGCCAAACATGTTCGGGCTGACCCACGGAGAGTCATGGTGGTGCAGGCGCACGAGATTGAAGCCCAGTGCCGACAGGCGTTTGGCCTGTTGTTTGATCTCTTCGTCGGATGTATTGAAGATCGCATAGGCCGACACGTTGGTGCCCCAGAAGCGCGCCGGGGTGTTATCGGCAAACAGCAGCTGTTCGCCGGCGGCTTTGACGAAGCCGCGCTTGCCGGCCGGTTTTTCTGGCGCATTGAGAAATGACAGATCGACCGGCGAGGTTCGCCAGTCGAGCTGGCCGTCTGGCCATGTGGCAGGGTCTGCCAGGCCGAAACGTTCACTCGGGGTCTGGCCCAGGGCAATGTCACCGGTGAGGTTCAACACCGCTTTGACCTGCTGGCGACCGGCGGGGATCGAGCCCTTGTAGAAGAACGCACGTACTTGGGCACTGTTGCCCTGCTCGAAATACACCTTCGCCAGCGCTGGTTCGAAGCGCATCTCGAGGCGCCGCCCCTGGCTTTTCCCCCACGACCAGCCGCGGTTGTCGGGTAGCAGCACAGGATCCCCCATTTCCCCGGCAATCAGCTCCGGGTCGAACTGGAAAACGATGCCGCCGCCCTCAACGTTCGACTTCTGGCTGTGTGCATTGAGGTCGAAGGTCCAGGTCAATGTCTGCGACGACTGCTTCTGGATATCGGCCTGCAGATCGAAGTCCAGGCTTTTGTTGCTGCCCGACAGCGTATAGCGGTAGGGCGCTTTGACCTTGAACGCAGTGGGAAAACCCGTCCAGCCCCAGTCGGCGGCCCAGAAGTCGAATCTGGAAACCATCGCCGGGCCGCCGCCGCGGGTCAGCACCGGAAGGCCATTTTGCTCTTCTACACTGACGGTCCAGTCGCTTGCCCCGCTGGCCAGCGGCAAGATGGCCAGGCAAACGAATGCCGAAGCCCGCAGGAAGGGGCGTAGAGCACGTGAGGTCATTGACATTACCTGGGTTGAAGTCCAGTACGGAGAAGGTTTTCGCTCTGGGTGTACCTGAGCCTGCGTACCATCTGCACATAGGCCGCGCCCACGCCGGCGACCGACCAGTACACCACCGGGATCACGGTGATACTGCTGACGGTAAAAATGATCACCAGGATCCCGGCCAGCGTTGCCAGCAGCGCTCGCCCGAGCTGTCGTTGTTCATCGTCCCTGTCGGGGAACGCGCGCATTGCCTTGCGGATCCCCAGCAATACGCTGAGAAAGAACGTCACGAAGAGCGTCAACCCGACCAGGCCGGTGCGCAGCGCCAGGCTCACGTAGGTATTGACGATGTCGATGATGCCCTGGCCTTGGATCATCGATAGCATTTCAGGGGTGTTGCGATAATCGAATGAGCCAAACAACGGGTTGCGCTGGATGACGATCCACGAGTTGTCGAGCAGACGCTGGCGGTAGGTGATGTTCTCTTTTTCCAGGTTGCCAACGAAGGGCAGCAGGTCGAGCACCTTGTCGCCACCGGGCGCCAGGGTCAGCAAGGGAATCGCCAGCACACCCGCGAGGGCGAGCAGGGTAAGGCGTCTGACCGCGCCCCTGCCGGTAGCGATGAACGCCGCAACGATGATCAGCGCACCAATCCACGGGCCACGCGACAGCGGCGCTATCAGCCCGGCAAATAACAGCAGGGCGCCGAGATAACGCTGCCAGCGACTGCGTACATAGCCCTGCACGAAGAGGAAAAAGCCGATCGCCACGCTGATGACGTAACCCAGGGCAATCGCCTGACCGGTGGTGGCGCTGGCGCGCAATGAGTTGCCACGGCTCAGGTAGTTGGACATACCCCATTGCACGCCCATGGCGTCGGTCAGGGCGTTGTACAGCAACCAGTGGCGGGTGAACTCGGCGACGCCGATGATCGCCAGGACGAAAGCGGCGAGCACGAAGGCCAGCAGGGCGTCCTTGAAATCACTCAAATCTTTCAGTGCCCGGCTGGCGACGTAATACGGCAGGAACACATCGACGTAGAGATAGAGCGTCTGGCGCAAAGTGTCGGTGAGGGTGGTTTCGCGCAAGTACAGCAGGTTCATCAGCACCAGGCCGGCAGCCAGCAGCTTGTCGGACCAGGTGCGGCCGAAGGCCAGGGTGTCGCTCTGTTTGCTCAAGTACAGGGCAGCGGGGAGCAACACAGACAGCGTCAGTAAGCGAATGTGGTTGAGTTCGAACAGATAGTTGATTGGCCCGAAGCCGGGGATCTGTACTGATGCCGGCGGGATAGCGAAAAGCAGCAGGAAGAACAGCGCCATGGGGTTGTGTTCGCGTCGTCCTGCGAACGTCAGCATGATCGTCATGGCGCCGGCGTACAGCCAGAAGCTGTGGGAGAAAAAGGCCAGCAGGGTTACAGCGAACCACAGGTTACGTCGCCGCTTGAAGTCGCGGGATGGGATCAGGTCTGTGGCTGGCCGGCGCGCAAGGATGAAAACGATGCCAGCCAGAAACAGAATGACGATAAGCGCACGAAAATGTTCAGGCATTGGCGATGGGCACCTGTCCCTTGGTGGATGACGGCTAGCATCATGGCTAATTGAAACTATAGTGACTTCTAGCCATTCAGTCAGAGATTGATGTCATGCCGTCGATTGATGTGTCAGCACCGGTGAGCCTCAAAAGACGTGCAATCTGGGCCGGGGCCTGGAACGTGTTGTCGCTGGTGCTATCGCAAGTCCTTCGCTTGGGCGGCAACCTGATCATTGCCCGCCTGCTGGTACCGGAAATGTTCGGGGTGATGGTCATTGCCACCACGGTGTCGGTACTCCTGCACCTGCTATCGGATGTCGGTTTACGCCAGAACATCATCCAGAGCCGGCGTGGCGACGATCCGCTGTTCCTCAATACCGCCTGGACAGTGCAGATCATCCGCGGCTTTGTGCTGTTTTCCCTGACCCTGCTGCTGGCCATCGCTTCCTGGCTTGCCCAGCTCGCCAACCTGTGGCCTGCGGGTTCCACCTATGCCGCACCGGAGCTGCCGTTGGTGCTGGCGATCACCGGCATATCGGCAATCATCTTCGGCTTCCAGTCGACAAAGATAGATGTCGCTGTGCGAACTTTCCAACAAAAGCGCGTGGTGCTGATCGATCTGACGTCGCAGGTCGTCGGATTGGTGGTGATGTTGCTGATCGGCTATTTCACCCGCTCGATCTGGTCGCTGGTGATCGCGAGCGTGTTGGCGTCCCTGGCCAGCACTGTCCTTGGCCATGTGGCGCTGCAGGGGCCGCGTAACCGCCTGCAATGGGATCGCTCGGCACTGACCGAGCTGGTCAATTTCGGTCGCTGGATCCTGGTGTCGTCGGTCGTCGGCGTGCTGGCCATGTATGGCGACCGTATCTGGTTCGGTGCCAGCATGACCGCGGCGCAGTTGGGCGTGTACTCGATTGCCGTGTTGATTCTCGGTTCGATCCAGACCGGCCTGATGAAGCTGTTCGGCGCCGTGGCCCTGCCGGCCTTCAGCGAAGCCGCCAGAGAGGGCGACAGCGAACGCCTGAAGGCGCTGTACATGCGCTTCAAGTTGCTGGTTGACCTGGTCTCGCTGTTTGCCTGCGGTGTGCTGCTGACCGCAAGCCCGATGCTCATTGGCTGGATGTACGATGAGCGGTATGCCGATGCAGGCACTATCCTTGCGATATTGTCGCTGTCGTTTCTGGTTTTGCGTTACACCCTGGCGCACCAGGTCTGGCTTGCCATGGGTCTGACGAAATACCAGGCGATCGACAACATTATTCGCCTCGTCTCGTTATGGGGGCTGCTACCGTTATTATTAGCCATTGGTGGCGTGAACTATGCGATCTGGGGGGTGGCCCTGCATACGTTCCCGACCCTTGTACTGATTGTGTACGTCAACCGCAAGCTAGGCATTTTCGACCTCAAGCGCGAGCTTGCGGTGCTCCCGATCGTGGCCGTCGGGGCGTTGTGTGGCGCGCTGGCAACGAGCTTTTTCAACTGGCTTTGACGCGTGTCCGGTTATTCCTCTAAAAACGACAAATGGCATAGGTCTTGGGATCATGGGGAAGCTGCAGTTTTGTACTCCACTATTAGGTCGCAGGGGCTTTCTGGGCAGTTGTGTGGTGCTGGGCGTTGGCGGGGCGCTGTTTGGCTTCTCTGCAGGCGTTGCACACAAACCTGCCGAGAAGACCGGGTTTGTCGTGATCAATGGTTGGGTGTTGCCTTCTGAGTACTTCCGGAACGCACAAGCATGATCAAGGACTATCAAACGCAAAAAGCGCTGCGTGACGCTTATGACTTTGCCATCATCGGTGCAGGCCCGGCTGGCATCACCCTGGCCCTGCAACTGGCCCGGGCCGGGTGGAGCGTGGTCCTGGTCGAGGGCGGAGGGCACGAGTACTCACCACGGTCACAAGCGTTCTACGCCTGCACATCGACAGGCCTTGAGATGTACGCCGAGGAAACGCGCTTGCGTTATCTGGGCGGCACGTCCAATCACTGGGCAGGGCGCTGCCGCCCGTTCGAGCCCTCAGACTTCGCCGTCTCGCCGCCTGGCAACCTGCCCGGTTGGCCCATCCCGTACGCGGAAATCGAGCGCTATCTGCCGGCGGCGATGGATATCGTCGACCTTCCGCAAGGGGCAAGCTTTCAGGCGCGCAACACCGGTTTGCAGGGCGGCGAGTTCGATGCTGACCGTTTCCTGCTCAGCCCGCCGACGCGTTTTGCGCAAAAGTATGCTGCGGCGCTCAACGAGACGCCGGGGCTTGATGTCTTTATCAATTGCAACTGTGTCGATCTTGAGTTCGATCAGGCTTCAGGCCGCCTGGTGGCTGCGCTGGTGTCGGATTACGACCTGCACCGTGAACGACTGCTGGCAGGCCATTTCATTCTGGCCACGGGCGCCATCGAGAATGCCCGGCAATTACTCAACAGTGAGTCGCTGCTGGCAGCCGGTATCGTCAATCGCAACGGTCTGGTGGGCGGGTGTTTCATGGAACACCTGAACATCGATATGGGCACCTTCATATTGAAAGAAGGGCAGGGAACCGAGCCGCGCGAGTATTACACCACCGATGCCTTTGTCGCGGAGTACCGTTCGGGTAAAGGCAATGTCGCCACTTCGGTGCTATCGGATGTGCGCACTTACGGCCGAACCGCCGAGGTCAAACACTTTCTTGAAAACCTCGCCTGTGAAATGGGCGTCGCCAGCAAAATTGAATTCATTGCCAAGTTCAGTTGCCCGGGGGACGGCGTTATCAGCACCATGCTCGAGCAGTTTCCCAACGTGCAAAGTCGTATCTCGCTGCTGGACGAAAAAGACCCGCTGGGTGTCGCCAAGGTCAATGTCAACTGGGCCTTGAGCCCCGACGACAGGCACACCATCAAGTGCATCGGCGGTGAAATCGCCAAGCAGTTTGCCGAAGCGGGGCTGGGTTTCGTCAAGCTCAACGATTACGTCTATGACACCGCCGTGCCACTGAAAATAGCACCGCATGCCCACCATATGGGGACCACGCGGATGGCGGCCTCGGCGGAGTCCGGTGTGGTCGATGCCAACTGCAAGGTGTTCGGCACTGAAAACCTTTACGTTGCCGGCAGCAGCATTTTTGCCAAGGGCGGCGCCTCCAACCCGACGATGCCACTGCTGCAGTTTGCCTTGCGGCTGGCGGATCACCTGAATGACAAGATGAAGGTGGCGAGCAAAGCGGTTGTTTGAATCAGGCAGCACAGCGTTGCAGGTCTGAAGGTTGAGAAACAGCGCGGTTGAAAGTGACGAGTGCAATCTGGTCAGCACCAACAAGAACGAGACCGGATTCAACTCAGGGACAGTCCGAAACAGCTTCACTTGCGAGGGTTGCAGAATGTTTGGATGGATTAGGAGCGCAATAACCTATTACGTCAACTCAACCGGGCGTGGCAGCCCACTCTACAAAAAGGTGTGCAACCCCAATGCCTGCGAGTGGGGCCTGTATTTAAAACGATGGGGAAAGTTTCATTCGGTAGGCAACCATGTACATATCAGCAGCGGGTGCAACATCACCGACCCTACGATGGTGCGCATCGGCAGCTATGTGGGGCTGTCCGATTGCACGCTGATCGGCCATGACGCGGTGGTGGCTTTAATTGAAGTGCGCTACGGCAAGCACCTCGACTCGGTCGGTTACATCGATATCCACGACAATTGCTTTATCGGCCATGGCGCCATTGTCATGCCGCGCGTGACCATCGGGCCTGACTCGATTGTCGCTGCGGGTGCTGTCGTTACCAAAGATGTTCCACCCGGCACGGTGGTCGGGGGCAATCCGGCAAAGGTCATTTGCACCACCGAAGAACTGGTTAACAGGATTGAAGCGCGCTGCGTTGCTTATCCGTGGATGGACCTGGTCAGGCAGCGCAATGGGGCTTTCGACCCGGCGCTGGAGCCAACCCTTGTGGCGGCAAGGCGGCAGTACTTTTTCGGGGAAGGAAACAATGGCTAGCAAGCCCGTCGACGTGCTGGTGGTCAACTTCAATACCGCAGCCTTGTTGCAGCCGATGTTTGACGCGCTGCGTCAGGCCGATAGCGAACAGCTTGCCAGCTATCTGGTGGTGGACAACGCCTCGGTCGACAATTCGCTGGAGTGCCTGGCCAAGGTATGCCCTGAGGCGAAGTTGCTGAGCAATGAGAAAAACGTCGGCTTTGGTCGTGCCAACAATCAATTGCTTGAACACCTGCAAGGCAAGTACGCGCTGCTGCTCAACACCGACTCCTTTGTGGCCGCCGACAGCCTGGGCAAAACCATCGAATACATGGACGCCCACCCTGATTGCGGTGTCCTGGGCGTTCGCCTGGTAGGGCGCGAGGGTGATCTGCAACCCAGCTGCCGCTACTTTCCAACGCCGTTGAATGTATTTGTTGCCCGCACCGGACTCAGGCGTTTTTTCCCGTGGCTGAAAATGGTCGACGAAATGAGCTGGGATCATGACGCGGTCCGGGAGTGCGACTGGCTGCCAGGCTGCTTCTATCTGGTGCGTCGGGAAGTGCTCGATCAGGTTGGCCTGTTCGACCCGCGTTACTTCCTCTATTACGAGGAGGTGGACCACTGTAAACGCGTTAAAGAGGCCGGCTGGAAGGTGGTGTTCTATCCGCATACCACGGTCGTGCACATTGGTGGCGAAAGCTCCAAGTCGGTTGCCGAACTGGAGGCGGCCAGCCGCCAGATATCGAACTACCAGATCGAAAGCGAGCTTTTGTATTTCCGCAAACATCATGGCGTGCCAGGGCTGGCCCTGCATATGTTGCTGGTGTGCCTGGGGGATCTGTTGCTGGCACTCAAGGCGCTATTGAAAGGACGAGGCCGGGCCGCCATCAGGGCATGTTGGCAGCATACCCGTGCCACCTGGTCGCTGTTGTTCGATACCCGCTTCGCTAGCCAACCGACAAGGTAGGTGAATTCATGTTCGAAAACATACGTGCGGACTTGCGTGCATACCGTGGCGACTGGGGGGCTCAGGGCTTCTGGGTGATGCTGGTGTATCGCTTTGGACGCTGGCGCTACGGCGTGCGTCCGGCGTTGCTGCGCAAGCTGTGTTCGTTTGTCTACAAAGTGCTGTTCAAGCTGGTACAGATCGTCACGGGGGTGGAATTGCCCTGTGAGGTGGTGGTCGGGCGCAACTTCGTCATCGACCATTTTGGCGGCATCGTTATCAGCGGCTATGCGCAATTCGGTGATGACTGCCGTATTCGCAACGGCGTAGTGGTCGGCCTGAAAAATGTCGATGAACCCACCGCACCGGTAATCGGCAACAACGTGGATATCGGCGCCGGCGCCAAGGTGCTGGGCAATATTCGCATTGGCAACAATGTGATTATCGGCTCCAACGCGGTGGTATTGATCGATGTGCCGGACAATTCACTGGCCGTTGGCGTGCCAGCGACTATAAAGGTGAGAAAGCCCACTGAAGTAATGGAATACACCTGAGTCAGCCAGTTGATCGTCGCGAGTGAGGCCCATGGTGAAAGGCATTGGCGTTGTGGTTATCGGTCGGAACGAAGGCCAGCGGCTTGAACGCTGCCTGGCTTCGCTGGAGGGTAGCGCGGACAAGGTCGTTTACGTCGACTCGGGTTCGGTGGATGGTTCGGTGCAGATGGCACGCCAGCGCGGCGTCGAGGTGTTGGCGCTGGATATGACGCGCCCGTTCACTGCAGCACGTGCGCGCAACGAAGGCTTTGCCCGTTTGCAACGCCTGTTGCCGACAATGCGTCATGTGCAGTTTGTCGATGGCGATTGCGAAGTGGCTGCCGGCTGGTTGCCCAAGGCGCAGGCGTTTCTTTATGCCCATCCTGCGGTCGCGGTGGTGTGCGGGCGGCGCCGCGAACGCTTTCCGCAACGTTCGGTATATAACCTGCTGTGTGATCTGGAGTGGGACACGCCGATTGGTGAGACCAAGGCCTGTGGCGGTGATGCGCTGATGCGCGCGGATGCCTTTGCCGCCGTGTCCGGGTATCGCGCCAGCCTTATTGCCGGAGAAGAGCCCGAACTGTGTGTGCGGCTGCGCGCTGCAGGCTGGAAGATCTGGCGTTTGCCTGAGGAAATGACCCTGCACGACGCCGCCATGACCCGCTTTGGCCAGTGGTGGCAGCGCAGTCTACGTGGCGGCTATGCCTTTGCCGAAGGTGCTTTTTTGCATGGGGCTGCGCCGGAGCGGCATTGGCAGCGAGAGTCACGCCGTATCTGGATCTGGGGTTTGGCGATCCCGCTGGCGATTGTTGCGGCCAGTGCATGGCTCGGAGGGTGGGGGCTGTTGCTGCTGTTGATCTACCCGCTGCAGGCCGTGCGCCTGGCACGCCGGGGTGTCAGGTCGGCGCGCGAAAACTGGCTGCAGGCAGTGTTCCTGGTGCTTGGCAAGTTTCCCGAGATGCTGGGGCAGGTGAAGTTCCTATTGAACAGATTCGGTGCCGGCAAAGCGGTATTGATCGAATACAAGTGAGAAACCGATGATTTATCGATCGATATTGAAAAGTGTGCTCACGTTGCAGCCCGGATATTCATTACGGGCGTTGAACAACAAGTTCAAGTTAGTGCTGGTGATGACCAGGCAGTGGTCAGACCTGCGCTCGTTCATGACACGCATGTCGAATGCGCTCGGCAGTGACGGCTTCGAGAAACTGGGGGAGGATTGCATTGGCGTGGTGCAGTGGCCCTACATCAGCAAGTGCTGGAATGCCCCGGCACGACTTGCTGCGGTGGCTTCGCACTATGAAGCGATCAGCGATCAGTTTCCCGCGCTGTTGCTGCTGGGGCGTGACGAACGTCTGACCCTGTGCGACCTGTCGAGCTACTCCAGCGCCTGTACCCTGGTTCTGGATCGGCCAATCTGGTTCAAGCGCGAAGGGGAGTTGGTGCTGAACGTGTTTCAAGGCGATTTGCGCGTGGCATCAATCGCCTTCACCTTGTCTCGCACCTCGGATGGACTGTGCCTGTTCATTGGCGCGGTGCAGGGCATTCACAAAGGCATCGACAGTGAAAGGTCCTTGAGTATCTACCGGGACCTGACCAAGGACTTTGAAGGGCTGCGGCCCAGAAGCTTTCTGATCGAAGCCATCAAGTGCGTTGCCAGAACGCTGGGCGCTACCAGGATTTACGCGGTCGGCGACGCGTACAGGCACCATCGTCATCCTTACTTTGGTGCGGAAAAAGCCCAGGATCTGGCGGCCAACTACGATGTCATCTGGCTGGAAAATGGCGCAACGCCCTCGGCTCGCGAAGACTTCTTCAACATCCCCCTGGCCCAGTCAATGCGTGCGGCGGATGACATCGCCGCGAAAAAACGCGCGATGTACCGCAGACGCCAGGCGTTACTGGATGATGTTTTTGCCCACATCGAAAGCGCCCTGGCAGGCACGGATGGGCAAAGGCAGCTGCAACTGCACCGGCAGCGTTTGGGCGCCGCACTGGCAGTACAGGAAGTCCACAGCGCACCGACCGGTTCGCCCTTGACGGCAAGGGCTGCCGCGTTGCTCCGACACCTTGTAACCGAACCACGGGTAGACCAGCGCTTTCGGGCGTACGTGCAGAAAGCCGGGTTGTATCCAACCCTGAGAAAAGTCTGGCAGGAGTTGTTGAAGCAGGGGCCGGGCCTGCTGTGGAAAGCACCTGATGCCAAGAAAAGCCTGCCCCTGGGTAACCCTGATGTACCGGCCAGCGATCTGTTCGCCAATGAAGTGGTGTTGGTCGGCGAGGCTGACCTGTCGCAACACCCAAAATCGCGGGTGGCGCAGATCCAGCAAGCGCTCGAGGGCCTCGGTTACCGATGCCGCGTTGTGGATTGGCGTGACCACGGCGCTTGTCTGAATGCACTGCAGATGTGTTGCGCGGTGATCTTCTTTCGGGTGCCTGCTTTCGCCGATGTACTGCAGCTGATCGAGGAGGCCAGGCGCCTCAAGGTCACGTCCTACTGGGACGCCGATGACTTGATTTTCGATCCGCAGGCGTATCGCCAGGGCAATGATCTGACTGCATTGAGCGCCGATGCCATCGCAAACCTGCTGGCGGCCGTGGCGCTGTATCAACAGGCGCTGCTGTCGTGTGACCGGGCCATCGCTGCGACAGCCACCTTGGCCCTGGCAATGACCGAGGCTGGCGCCAGGCATGTGACGCTGGTCGAGCAGACCCCGGATGCTGAATCCGACAGCAGGAACTGGCAGCCGCTGAGCCGGATCTTTCCGGCACAGGCGAAGACTCGCGCCAGGCGCGTGCTGTCGGCAAACATATTCTTCGCCCCGAGAAGTTATGGCGGCGCCACGATTATTGCCGAACAGATGACGCGGCTGATGGCGCAGGCAGCGCAACTGCAGCCATTCGTTTTCACCTCGTTGCCAGTCGCCAACGCGGCGCCGTACGGCCTGTTCAGGTATGAGGTCAACAAGGTTGCGGTAATCGGCATGGGGCTGCCCGATGAGCGCTCCGAACACTTTGAGAACCCCGCGACTATCGCGATCTTCGAGGCCATGCTCAGCAGTGTTGCGCCAGACCTTGTGCACTTGCATTCGGTGCAAGGACTCGGGGCGCAGCTGGCGGAAAGTTGCCGCAAGGCGGGCATTCCTTTTGTGGTGACGCTGCATGACACCTGGTGGATCTGTGGTCGTCAGTTCATGATCAATAACCATGGGCAATACTGCGGGCAAACCAGGATTTCCACTGAAGTCTGCGCGAAGTGCGTAGACGATCCGGTCCTGAACGATTACCGCCAGCCGTGGCTGGCCAACATGCTGAAAAAGGCCGACCTGTTACTGGCGCCGAGCAAGTTTGCCAGGGACCTGTATATCGCCAACGGCTTTGATGCCACGAAGATCCGGGTCAACAACAATGGCATCCTGGCGCCTGCGGCCAACTACCGTAAGCAACCGGGCAAGACCCTCAGGTTCGGCTATGTCGGCGGCAATGTCTCGATCAAGGGTGTGACCTTGCTGGCCCGTGCCTTTGCCTCGCTCAACCGCTCGGACTATGAGCTCAAGGTGGTGGACAGCCAGCTGCACCTTGGCTTGCGTTCATTCAAACCAGACAGCATCAAGATTCCCGGGACCGTCACCTTCATACCTGGCTATGCCCAGGCCAACATGGACGCGTTCTATTCCGGTATCGATGTCCTGCTGTTCCCGACGCAGTTGAAAGAAACCTTCGGTTTGTCGGTGCGCGAAGCGCTTGCCCGCGACGTCTGGGTGATCAGCACCCAGGGCGGCGGAACGGTTGAAGATATCGTCGATGGCGTCAATGGCACCATCATCCCGCTGAGCACTGATGAAAAGTACTTGCGCCAGGCGCTGTCCGATGTGCTCGAAAACCAGCAGCGCTTCCTTGAACACCGCAACCCCTTCAAAGCCAGTATCAAGTTGTGCAGCGACCAGGCCCTGGAGCTCCAGGGGATCTATGAAGACGTACTCAAGCAGGCCTCGCTGTCGCAGGCTTCGGCAGCTGGCCAGCCATCGGTGATCGCCAGCCTGAGATAGAAGGCTGGTGGCTGGCGGGGCAGGTCTGATCATTCATAACGCGGGTAAACAGTCGGGCTCCTATGCGCATTGCTTATTTCATCAATCAGTACCCCAAGGTCAGCCATAGCTTCATTCGCCGCGAAATTCTGGCGCTGGAACGCCAGGGCATCGAGATTCAACGCATTGCCTTGCGTGGCTGGGACGCTGAGTTGCAGGACGCCGAGGACCTGTCTGAGCGGGATAAAACCCGCTATGTGCTGCAAGACGGCGTCAAGGGCTTGCTCGTGCCGTTGCTGCAAGTGCTGCGTGCTCGCCCGCGGCATTTTGGTTCGGCCCTGTGGCTGGCCCTGCGCATGGGCCTGCGCGCTGATCGCCCGTGGCCCTATCATCTGGTCTATCTGGCCGAGGCGTGCCGTGTTGTGCAGTGGTTGCAGGCGTACGGCGCTGAGCATGTGCATGCGCATTTCGGCACCAATTCAACCGAGGTGGTGATGCTGGCCAACGTACTCGGTGGGCCCGCTTACAGTTTTACCGTGCATGGCCCGGAAGAGTTCGACAAACCGCAATTTTTGTATCTGGGCGAAAAAGTCCGGCGTGCTGCGTTCGTCGCGGCGGTCAGCTCCTACGGGCGCAGTCAGCTGTTCCGCTGGGTGGCGCATGAGCACTGGGCCAAGGTCAAGGTGGTGCATTGCGGCCTCGAGCGCATGTTTCACGAAGTGCCCGCAGTCATGGCCGCCAATGTGCCGCGCCTGGTTTGCGTCGGGCGTTTGTGTGAACAAAAGGGCCAGCTGTTGCTCCTTGAAGCTGCGCGGCTGTTGGCCGCCCAGTCGGTGGTGTTCGAAATCGTGCTGGCCGGTGACGGGGAAATGCGCGCCGATATCGAAGCGCTGATCGTCCGCCATGAATTGCAGGCACAGGTGCGCATCACCGGCTGGATCAGCAGTGCCCAGGTACGCGATGAGATCCTTGCCGCCCGTGCCCTGGTACTGCCGAGTTTCGCCGAGGGCCTGCCAGTGGTGATCATGGAGGCCATGGCCTTGCGCCGGCCGGTGCTGACGACCTATGTGGCGGGCATTCCCGAGCTGGTTCGCCAGGGTGAGAACGGTTGGTTGTTTCCTGCCGGGGCGGTGGAGGAGTTAGCTGCAGCCATGGCCGACTGCCTTGCGCAACCTGTCGACACCTTGCAACGCATGGGGGAGGCGGCCTATCAGCGTGTGCTGCAACGCCACGATATCGACAGTGAAGCGGCCAGGCTGGCCGGCTACTTTAAGGCATCCGCATGATTACTTTACTGGCTTGGTTGCTGGGAGCAGTGGCGCTACTCACGCTGTTGCCGGTGTTGGTGCTGTTCGCGCAGGTGCTGCTGGCCTGCCTGCCTGCGCGACCTGGGTTGCAGCTGAACCGTGCGCGGCCGCGCGTGGCGGTGTTGATACCCGCGCACAACGAATCCTCGGGCATCGTGTCGACGCTCAACAGCATTCGCCCGCAGCTGCTGGAAGGTGACCGGCTGTTGGTGGTTGCCGACAACTGTAACGACGACACGGCCGCGCTGGCCCGTTCGGTTGGCGCAGAAGTGGTGGAGCGTCGGGATGAGCAACGGCGTGGCAAGGGCTACGCGCTGGATTGTGGTGTGCGTCATCTGGCCGGGGCGGCGCCTGAGGTGGTGATTATCATCGACGCCGATTGTCAGGTGAGTGAGCGCGGCATTGATCATCTGGCGCGCAGTTGCGTCAGTGCCGGGCGGCCAGTGCAGGCCCTCGACCTGATGTGTGCACCTGCAGGCGCGGGGCTGAAAGTCCAGGTCGCCGAGTTTGCCTGGCGGGTCAAGAACCTGGTGCGGCCACGCGGTTGGGCGCGAGCGGGGTTGCCCTGCCAATTGATGGGAACGGGCATGGCGATCGACTGGCGAGACCTGGCACTGGTCGATCTGGCCAGCGGTCACCTGGTCGAAGATTTGAAAATGGGCCTGGATTTTTGCGGCAACGGCAAGCCGCCATTGTTTTGTCCGGATGCACAGGTCACCAGCTTCTTCCCACGCAGCGCTGAGGGGCTCACTAGCCAGCGCGCACGTTGGGAGCGTGGTCATCTGGGGGTGCTGCTGGGCGATGCGCCGAAGTTGCTGGCAGCATCGATCACCCGGCGCAATTGGAACCTGCTGGCGATGACGGTGGATCTGATGGTCCCGCCGCTGGCCTTGCTGACCTTGACCTTGATGGTTGTGTTCAGTGCCTCATGGTTGGCATTTCTGCTGTTCGGTGTGTGGGTGCCGGCGTTGATCGCCACGGGCGCGATGGTCCTGTTGGTTGCCGCTGTGCTGTTGGCGTGGAAGCGCTTCTGCCGTGAGCTGATCGGGTTTTCCGTGCTGCTGTATGCACCGTTTTATGCGGCGAAGAAGATACCGCTGTATCTGGGCTTTCTGATCAAGCGCCAGGTCGAATGGGTGCGCTCGAAACGGGATGACAGCTAATGGATGAAGGCGCCGCGCAGAAAAGCTGGAAATCGATTATCGGCAAATTGCGGGTGGTCGGTAGCGCAGGTGACAAACAGGGATTGCTGCAAGCCTTGTCCGCACCCGAAGCACCGACCGTGCTGGGGTTCGTCAATGCCCATGCCATGAACCTGGTGGCCGGCGATGGCGAATACTTCAAGGCCTTGTCGGCGGCGGATGTACTGTTACGCGATGGTGTCGGCATGGCGCTTCTGTACCGTCGCCTGGGCCTCGATCCCGGGTTGAACATGAATGGTACGGACTTCATTCCGCAATTGCTGGCGACATTCAAGGGCCGCCGTGCGGCGTTCTGGGGGACTGAAGAGCCGTTCCTGAGCCAGGCGGCTCTGCGTAGCGAAGCGCTGTCCGGTGTGCAGGTGGTATCGGTTCATCATGGCTTTGCCCAGGTGCAGACCTACATCGACCTGGCACGGCAAACCCGGCCTGAGCTGATTGTGCTGGGTATGGGGATGCCCAGGCAGGAAGCCGTTGCCGCACAACTCAAAGCCGTCGACGTGCCCTGCCTGATCATCTGCGGCGGGGCGATCCTGGATTTTCTCGGCGGCAAGGTAACGCGGGCGCCACAATGGTTACGCAGGCTAGGGTGCGAGTGGCTCTACAGGTTGCTCAGAGAACCAAAGCGGCTATTCCTGCGCTATGTGGTGGGCAATCCATTGTTTCTGTTGCGGATGCTTTTCTGCACCAGGGCAGCAGTGGGGGATGCACAGAACACGCCCCGGCCTTCCTAGGGAATACCCGGACCAGCGGATCGTCCGATTCAGCCAAAATAAACGGCAGGGATGACTCAGCCAGCGATGGCTGCTTGCTACTGCTACAGTGATATCACAAGCGCCTTCAGGGCTGGGAAATATTGGGAACGCGTGTGGTATCTCAATTGACGAGGTCTAGTAATGGTTTTCGAACCCAGAAGCAGCCGCTCCCTACTCCAGCGCAGAAGCAGTGTCAGTAACGCCATCCAGGCGGGTCTCGACGGTATTGCGGTGACCGGCGTTGCCTGGTACCTGATCAATGACCAGATCGGTTACATCACTTCTGATTACGTCATCATGATGTTGCTGTTGATCGGTGCATTGGCCGTCATTTACGACCACTACGCCATTTACCGCAGCAATGTCGGGCTGTCCATCAAGGCCTTCAGACTGTTTAAAGCATGGTCGGCCACCTTTTGTTTTCTTGTGGTCATGGCGTTCCTGACCAAGCAGAGCGAGAGCTATTCGCGCATGCTGGTGGGGGAGCTGTTTGTCATCGGCTATTTTGTTCAGCTATTCCTGCACTTTGCCGTGCGCGAGGTGCAAAAGCGCTTTTTTGCGCACGCCTATCGTCTGGAAAATGCCCTGATCATTGGTGCTGGCGACCTCGCTCATTTTCTGCATCAGAAGATAAGCAACAACCCCTGGTTCGGTGAGCGGATTGTTGGCTGTGTCTTGACCGGTGAGGGCGACAGCGGCGATTACGCAGAGGGCAAGAATCGCCTGTCTGTATTGGGGCATATCTGCGATCTGGATGAGATCGTCGTCCAGCATGCGATCAGGACTGTCTATCTGGTCACGCCGCTAAGCGGTTCGGCAGTCATTAATGACGTGTACTTGAAGTTGCTCGACAAGTGCATTGCGGTTAACTGGGTGCCCGATATTTTTTCACTGCGTTTGATCAATCACAGTGTGCGTGAAATTTCCGGCATTCCCGTGCTGACCTTGTCTGAAACGCCATTGACGGGGACGAGCCTGTTCCTGAAAAACCTGGAAGACAAAGTCCTCGCAGCCCTTATCCTGCTGTTTGCATCACCGGTGCTGCTGGCTGTTGCCCTGGCGATCAAACTCGACAGCCCGGGCCCGGTGTTCTTCAGGCAGGAGCGCATGGGCTGGACCGGGGAATCCTTCCGTATCTGGAAATTCAGAAGCATGGTTGTTCATGAGCCGGAAGATGGCATGGTCAGGCAAGCGCAGAAAAATGATGCGCGGCTGACCCGGGTGGGCGCCTTCATCCGTCGCACCAGCCTCGACGAACTGCCGCAGCTGTTCAATGTGCTGATGGGCGAAATGTCCCTGGTGGGGCCGCGTCCGCACGCCCGGCAACACGATACGCAGTACTCTCAGGACATCGTCGACTACTTTGCCCGGCACAACATCAAACCCGGCATGACCGGCCTGGCGCAGGTCCGTGGTTTCAGGGGTGAAACCAAAGACATCGAGCAAATGATCCAGCGGGTCGACTCTGACATCGAGTACATCAACAACTGGTCGCTGTGGCTCGATTTCGTGATCCTGGTGCGCACGCTCAATGCCTTCACTGGCAAGCAGGCTTACTAGCGATTCACTGTGCCTGGGCGTGTAAAGAGCGGAAGATCCCGGCTTCCTCAACCAGCCAGTCATGCACCGCCCGGGCGCTCGGATGCGCCAGGCCACCGGGCGGATAGAGCAGCACGTAGCGCTTGTGGTTGGCGATCGGCAGGCCGAACGGCACGATCAGGGTGCCGCGCTCCAGCTCGTCATTGAGCAGGGTACGCCGGGCGATGGCCACGCCAATACCGGCGATTGCCGCTTCAATGGTCAGGTGGTTGCGGTTGAAGGTGTGCCCGCGACGCACGTCCAGGCCACTGGCACCAATCCCTTCCAGATAAAACTCCCATTCGGCGTATTCCGAGCTGCCGCGCCAGGCGGTGATGTCGTGCAGCAACGGGTAGTGCGCCAGATCGCCAGGGCCATGCAGGGGCGGGCGGCCACGCAGCAGGGTCGGCGAACACACCGGGAAGATCTGTTCATCGAGCAGCGGCGTTGAGTGCATGCCCGGGTAGCTGCCGTCGTTGAGGTCGATGGCCAGGTCGAAGTCGCCTTCATGCAAGGCCTGACTGCTGTCTTCGGCCACCAGGCGCAGCTGGATGTCCGGGTAGCGTTGCTGCAGGCGGGGCAGGCGTGGGGTCAGCCATTTGGCCAGAAACGAGGGGATCGAACGCAGGCGCAGGGTGCCGCGGATTTCGCCGGCGTCCAGGCGCAGCAGTTCGGCGTCGATGCTGCCGTACGCTTCGCTGACCGTCTGTGCCAGGCGCTGGCCCTCGGCGCTCAGTTCCACGCCACGGGCGCGGCGCAGGAACAGACGAAAACCCAGGCGCTCTTCCAACTGACGAATCTGCTGGCTCACGGCTCCTGGGGTGATGTGCAGTTCTTCGGCGCAGCGGGTGAACGACAGGTGCCGCGCCGCACAGGAAAACACGTGCAGCCAGACATACATCTGGCCATTCATCTGTCGTCTCATCGTTTAGTTCTGCTAAAGGCTTGCTTAGAAAGTTTCGTTGGTCAATGCCACGGTGACCGGGCAGTATCGCGCAACTTCGCGAAACCCTTCAATTTTTTCATAACGCCGCAGGGCGACATTCGTCGCTTGAGCGTGCAGGCATTAGCATGGCTATCAGTGTTTTCGACCTTTTCAAGATTGGCATCGGGCCCTCCAGCTCCCATACAGTGGGCCCGATGCGGGCGGCTGCGACCTTTGCCCAGACCTTGCGTGAGCAGGGCCTGCTGGAGCAAGTCAGTCGGGTAGAGGTTCGTCTGTATGGCTCGCTGTCGGCCACCGGTGTCGGCCACGCCACTGACCGTGCCACCTTGCTCGGGCTGATGGGCGAGTGGCCCGACCAGATCGACCCGCAGCGTATCGAACCGCTTATCACGCAGTTGCAGGACAGCCAGGTGCTGCAGCTCGACGGTCGTTATGCCGTGCCCTTCGATTGCAGCCGCGACCTGCTGCTGCTCGACGAAAGCCTGCCGTACCACCCCAATGCCATGACCCTGGAAGCCAGCAGTGCAAGCGGTTCATTGCTGCAGCAGACCTACTATTCGGTCGGCGGTGGTTTTATTGTCGAGGCTGCGCAGATTGGCGCTGCCGGCGACAGCAGCGAGCAGGTCAAGCTGCCCTACGACTTCGACAGTGCCGCCGAGCTTCTGGCGCTGTGCAAACAGCACCAGTTGCGCGTCAGCCAACTGATGATGGCCAACGAACTGGCCTGGCGCCCGGAGGCCGAGGTGCGCAGTGGCTTGCTCAAGCTGTGGGCGGCCATGCGCGAGTGCGTCGACAACGGCCTGCGCAACGAAGGCATCCTGCCCGGCGGGCTCAAGGTCAAACGCCGCGCCGCCAAGCTGCACCGTAGCTTGCAGGAGCTGGGCAAGCCCAATGTGATCGGCTCGACATTGAGCGCGATGGAGTGGGTCAACCTGTTTGCCCTGGCGGTCAACGAAGAAAACGCCGCGGGCGGGCGCATGGTCACCGCGCCCACCAACGGTGCTGCCGGGATTATTCCGGCGGTGCTGCATTACTACATGAAGTTCAATCCTGATGCCTGCGACAACGATGTTGTCGATTTCCTCCTCAGTGCTGCCGCCGTGGGCATCCTGTGCAAGAAGAACGCCTCGATCTCCGGCGCTGAAGTGGGATGTCAGGGGGAGGTGGGCTCGGCGTGTTCCATGGCTGCAGCGGGGCTTGCCGAAGTGCTTGGGGCGACGCCGATGCAGTTGGAGAACGCTGCTGAAATCGCCCTTGAACATAACCTCGGCCTGACCTGCGACCCGGTTGGCGGTCTGGTTCAGGTGCCGTGCATCGAGCGCAACGCCATCGCGGCGGTCAAGGCCATCAACGCTGTGCAGATGGCTTTGCGCGGTGATGGTGAACACTTCATTTCCCTGGACCGGGTGATCCGCACCATGCGCGATACCGGTGCCGACATGCATGCCAACTACAAGGAGACTTCGCGCGGCGGCCTGGCCGTCGCTTTTGTCGAGTGTTGAGTTAAGCCCTATCGCGGGGCAAGCCCGCTCCCACAGCTCCGGTGGGAGCGGGCTTGCCCCGCGATCAAGTTATTCATAAGCAACAAAAACAACTACAAGGCAATATCGATGACTGATGTAAACACCACCACCCACCTGGGTGCGAGCACGGCTGCGCCGGCGCAAAGCAAAACCTGGAATCGCCACGACACCACCTGGGTCCTGGGCCTGTACGGCACCGCCATTGGCGCCGGTACCCTGTTCCTGCCGATCAACGCCGGGGTAGGGGGCTTCTGGCCGCTGCTGGTGCTGGCGCTGCTGGCGTTCCCGATGACCTACTACGCGCACCGTGGCCTGACCCGCTTTGTGCTGTCCGGCAAGCGCGGCGCCAGCGAAGACATCACCGAAGTAGTAGAAGAGCACTTCGGTGTCGGCGCCGGCAAGCTGATCACCTTGCTGTACTTCCTGGCCATCTTCCCCATCCTGCTGGTTTACAGCGTGGCGCTGACCAATACCCTGAGCAGTTTCATGGAGCACCAGTTGCACATGACTCCGCCACCGCGAGCCTTGCTGGCGTTGCTGTTGATCTGTGGCCTGATGATCGTGGTGCGCAGCGGCCAGGGCATCATCGTCAAGGTCATGAGCCTGTTGGTCTACCCCTTTGTGGCTGCGCTGTTGCTGCTGGCCCTGAGCCTGATCCCCAACTGGAACGGCGCGTTCTTCGCCCAGGCATCCGAAGGCATGCCGCTGGACCTGTTCTTCAAGACCCTGTGGCTGGCGATCCCGGTGATGGTCTTCTCGTTCAACCATTCACCGATCATCTCGGCCTTTGCCGTTGACCAGAAGCACCGTTACGGCGAACAGGCCGACCACAAGAGCAGCCGCATCCTGGCCAGCGCGCATGTGATGATGGTGCTGACGGTGATGTTCTTCTGCTTCAGCTGCGTGCTGGCCCTGAGCCCGGCCGATCTGGCGGCGGCCAAGCAACAGAACATCTCGATCCTCTCGTACCTGGCCAACCACTTCCAGACACCGGTCATTGCCTTTGTCGCGCCGCTGATTGCCCTGGTGGCGATCACCAAATCGTTCCTGGGACACTACATCGGTGCCAGCGAAGGCTTCCAGGGCATGATCGTGAAAAGCCTGCGCAGCCGCGGCAAGCAACTGCCAGCCAAGCGCCTGGAACAACTGACCGCGCTGTTCATGGTGCTGACCTGCTGGGCCGTGGCCACCCTCAATCCGAGCATCCTGGGGATGATCGAGAACCTTGGCGGGCCGATTATCGCCTGCCTGTTGTTCCTGATGCCGATGTACGCCATCCACAAGGTGCCGTCGCTGCGCAAATATTCGGGCAAGGTGTCGAATGTCTTCGTGGTACTGATCGGTCTGATAACCCTGTCGGCGATTCTTTACTCGCTCTTCGCCTGAGTCGCGTTCCAGGGACAGGACGCTGCGGTTCGTTGCCGTGACTTCCCTTGCAAGGGGCCTGACGTTAGTGTGAACACACTCGCGTCAGGCCCTTTTGGCTTGACCCTCGCAAAGGAAGCCAGTGCAGATGACCGATTCGACTGTTCACGCCGAACTGGGTGAGATCCCCTATACCGTCAACCTTTCCGCCGGTGCGAACCAGTGGCTGGCGGATGAAAACCAGGCCCTCGGTGGCCGCGACGCCGGCCCCAATCCTCACCAGTTGCTGCTCTCGGCGCTGGGAGCGTGCACCGCCATCACCTTGTCGATGTATGCCCGACGCAAGGAATGGCCGCTGCAGCATGTGCATGTGCAGTTGGATATCGTCAAGGAAGAGAAAACCACACCGATGAGCACCGAGATCAAGCGTGTCATTGAACTGCACGGTGATCTCGATGCGGCCCAGCGTGAGCGTCTGCTGGGCGTGGCCAACGCCTGTCCGGTGCACAAGCTGCTCAGCGGCAGCATTGTTATCGACAGTCAGTTGAGTGACTAACGCGCTTCGCTCCTGAACTTCACCAGGCTACGGCGCATGTCCGAGGCCCAGCCGTCGAGTACCGGCTGGACGTCTTTCACCGTCAGCTTGGTGGTCTTGTTCTCAAGCTCCGTGCCGGCGCCTTTGCGTACCACCTGGGCGACCACTGTGTTGTTGCCGCCATCGAGAATTGCCGCTTCGGTGGCGATGTCGACATCCTGGTCACGACCACCGGCAGCAGTCATGACGGCTGCCGTCACCAGCGCGATCGGGATCACCTCATAAGGCTTGAGCCCTTCGGTGTGGGTTGCCACCGCGGTAATCGCCGGGCGCACCACCAGCACGTTCGGGCCCGGACCTGTGGCCAGCGGTACGACCGCACCCAGTTCACGCTTGAGCGCCGTGTCGTAGTAGTGGGTGATCTGCTGCAGCGTTTGTGGGGTGATCACGTCGGTGGGCTGCGGTTTGGGGTAGAACTGGCTGGGCTCGATGTACACCTGTTTGTAGTTGGCGGCCTTGAAGTTGGGGGAGATCCAGCGCATTACCGGGGCGCCGGAGATACTTTCGGCCTCTTTCAGGCGGCTGTAGTCCTTGAGGAATCCGGAATATTCACTGGGGTCGACCCTGGAGTTGGCGCATCCGGCCAGTACGATAAGTGCGGAGCAGAGTAAGGTTGAACGCAGTGCAGATTTCATCGGCTTTCGTTCCTTGGCAATGGTTGCGATGACGCGGGTGAGATGACTTCAACAAAGCTAGCAGCTCCCGGCTTGCGCGCCAGAGCTTGCTGTGGATTTCCCCGGGTAGGAGCGGGCTTGCCCCGCGATTGCGGCTTGTCAGCAGCATCGTATCGCGGGGCAAGCCCGCTCCCACCGTCAATCCTTTACCAGAGCACGCAACGCCGCTTTCGCCTCGGGCGTATGCAGACGTTCGATAAACAGCAGACCCTCGCGACGCACGCAGGCTTCCAGTTCTGCCCGATGGGTATCTTTGAGTAACCGTTTGCTGACCCGCAGCGCTTCCTGCGGCAGGCTTTGCAGGCGCTGCGCCAATTGCCGGGCAGCGCTCAGGCATTGTTCGCCGTCCTCATGCAGCTCATTGGCCAGGCCCCATTGCACGGCCTGTTCACCGGTCAGCAGCTCGTTGCACAACAGCAGCCGAGCCGCCCGGGGGTGTCCCAGCAAGCGTGGCAACAACAGGCTGGAACCAAACTCCGGGCACAAGCCCAGCGGTACAAAGGGCATGCGCAGTTTGGCCGAGCGGCTGACCAGCACCTGATCGCAGTGCAACAGCAGGGTGGTGCCGATACCGATGGCAGCGCCGGACACGGCGGCAATCAGCGGCTTGTCCAGGGCCATGACAATGCGCATCAGGCGAAACACCGGGCTGTCCATGTCGCTGGGTGGGTTGTCGAGAAAATCCTTGAGGTCGTTACCGGCGCTGAAGCACTGGGCGCCGCCGGTGATGACGATGACCTCGACCTGCCGGTCTTCGCTGGCTGCTTGCAGCATCTCGCCCAATTGGCTGTACATGGCACTGTTCAAGGCGTTGAGCTTGTCTGGCCGGTTGAAGGTCAGGGTCAGCAAGCCGTTGTTCAGGTCACGGATAATCAGGTCGGTCATGGCATGCCTTTATTGTTTTTGTCTTGGGGTTCAGAAGGTCGGTGGCGTGATCACCCAGATGACCACGGCATCGACCTCGCCAGGGTTGCCGTAGCGGTGCGGTTCCTGGCTGGAAAAACTGAAGCTGTCGCCTTCGTTGAGCTGAAAGTAGCGATCGCCCACCCACAGCTCGAAACTGCCGGACAGCAGATAGCCGGCTTCTTCGCCTTCATGGCTGTAGCTCTGCTGGCTGTAGGTGCCAGGCGGGAAGCGCGAGTGGAGCATTTCCAGCTCACGGTTCGGCTGCGGAGTCAGTAGCTGGTCAACGATGCCATCTTCGTAGTGGACACTCAGGCGGCTGTTTTTACGTACCACGTATCCGTTGTCTTCAGGGTCGGTGCTGGTTTCGCTGGCGAAAAACCACTGGATGGTCACGCCCAGGCTGCGGGCGATGTTGAACAGCGCCGGAATCGACGGGTAGGACAGGTTGCGTTCCAGCTGGCTGATGTAGCCAGCGGTCAGCTCGCTCTGCTGGGCCAGCTCGGCCAGGGTCATGCCCCGGCGTTTGCGCAGGCCGCGAATACGCGTGCCGAGAAACTGCGGGGCGGCGGCGCCTTCCTGGCTGGGAACGGCGCCGGCGGGCGGCATCTTGCTGCTGTTGCTCATGGGGTGCTCCGAACCGCACGCTGCAAAGCCCCGGAGTATAAACAGGCTCAGAGCGTCCAGGCGACCTTCAATCCTTCGTAAATGGCTTCTTCGGCGGTGCGTGGGGCCAGGCAATCGCCGATCCGCTTCACTTGCACCAGGCCGCTGAGCTCGTCTACCAGGGTATCGACCGGTTGATGACCCTGGCACAACACCAGGGTGTCGATGTCCTCGAAGATCATCGGCTCGCCGCTGGCGGTGTGCTGCAGGTACACGGTGTTGTCATCGCAGCCGTAGAGGCGGGCGTAGGGGGTGATGGGGATGCCGAGTTTATGCAGCTCACCGGCCATCTGGTCGCGTACGTACAACGGCAGGTTTTCGCCGCAGTGGGTGCCATTGACCGCCAGCTGCACCTGGTGCCCGGCGCGGACCAGGCGTTCGGCGATGCCCGGGCCGATCCAGTCGCAGCGCCAGTCCACCACCAGCACCGAACGTCCGAGCGTGACTTCATCGCGCAGCACTTGCCAGGCATCGACGACCTGCAGTTCACCCCCACGCTCGAAGGCCGGCCAGTAAGGTTCGGCACCGGTGGCGACGATCACCAGGTCGGGCTGTTCACGTTCCACCAGGGCGCGATCGACCCGGGTGTTGCGTACCACCTCGACCCCGGCCAGCTGCATTTCGCGCTGCAGGTTGGTGCTGGCGCCGCCGAACTCGGCACGGCGCGGCAGCAGTTGCGCCAGCAGTACCTGACCGCCCAGTTGTGAACTGGCTTCGTACAGGGTCACCTCGTGCCCGCGTGCTGCCGCCACTGCGGCGGCTTTCATGCCGGCCGGGCCGCCACCGGCGACCATGATGCGCTTGCGTTGCGGCGCTTTCTGAAGCTGGCCGAACTGCTGTTCACGCCCGGTTTCCGGGTGCTGGATGCAGGAGATCGGCAGGCCGCGATGGAAATGGCCGATGCAGGCCTGGTTGCAGGCGATGCACGCCCGCACATCCTCGGCATGGCCGCTGTCGGTCTTGTTGGGCATCTCTGGGTCGCAGATCAGCGCGCGGGTCATGCCGCAGACATCGGCCTGGCCACGGGCGAGGATCAGTTCGGCTTCCTGCGGCTGGTTGATGCGCCCGGTGACGAACAGCGGAATCGACAGGCTGGCCTTGAAGGTACCGGCTTCGCGCGCCAGGTACGCCGCTTCGATGGCCATCGGCGGGACGATATGCACCGCGCCGCCGAGCGAGGCCGAGGTGCCGGCGACGATATGCACATAGTCGAGCGCCGACTGCAGCGCCTGTACCGCCGCCAGCGACTCGTCCTCGGTCAGGCCCTCGGCATCGCGTTCGTCGGCGCTGATGCGCAGGCCGATGATGAAATCCGGCGCGGTAGCGGCGCGTACCGCCGCAATCACTTCGCGCAGAAAGCGCAAGCGCTGTTCCAGCTCGCCGTTGTAGCCATCGGTGCGGCGGTTGACCCGTGGGTTGATGAACTGCGCCGGCAGATAGCCGTGGCTGGCGACCACTTCGACGCCGTCGATCCCGGCCAGATAGAGGCGCCGTGCGGCGTCGGCATAGCCTTGCACAATTTCGTCGATCATCGCCTGGTCGAGGGCCCTCGGCATCACCCGGAAGCGTTCATTGGGTACCGCCGAGGCTGAATAAGCCACGGCCAGCAGGCCGTCGCTGGACTCCATTATTTCCCGGCCAGGGTGAAAAATCTGCGACAGCACGACCGTGCCATGGGCATGACAGGTCTCGGCCAGCTGGCGGTAACCCTCGATGCAGGCATCGTCGGTGGCCATCAGCACATGCGAGGTGTAGCGCGCACTGTCGTGCACCCCGGCCACCTGCAGCACGATCAGGCCGACGCCGCCTTCGGCGCGGGCCTTGTGGTAGGCGATCAGGCGGTCGTTGACCAGGTTGTCGGTGGGGATCGAGGTGTCGTGGCCGCTGGACATGATGCGGTTCTTCAGGCGTTTGCCACGGATTTGCAGCGGTTCGAACAGGTGCGTGAAGGTCGACATGCTGTGCAGGCTCCAGCGGGTTGTTGTTTTTATTTTTCTATAGAAGTGTACCGCCAGTAAAAAATCAACTTGTTTTTTTACTTGGCATTGACTAGTTTTCGATTCACCCCGAGTCCTGGGGCACACCTCACAACAACAAGAAAACGGACTGCGCCTGGCGCGGTACCAGCATGAGGAACCACGAATGAAAGCGAACCTGCTCAAACTCTCGCCCTGGCTGCTTGCCCTTGGCCTTGGCAGTGCCCAGGCAGCACCGGACATGGTGGTCGTCGCCTACGGCGGCGCCGGTCAGAAAGCCCAGGATGCGGCGATCTTCCAGCCTTTCAGCGCCCAGGACGGCAGCAAATTGATCCAGAGTGAATACAACGGCGAAATGGCCCGGATCAAGGTGATGGTCGACACCGGTAACGTCGACTGGGACCTGGTCATGATCGAGGCGCCGGACCTGATGCGCGGCTGCGAGGAGGGCATGTACGAGCGCCTCGACTGGGCGCAGATCGGCCGCGCCGAGCAGTTGATTCCCGATGCCGCACAGGAATGTGGTTCGGCGGTGCTGGTGTGGAGCGTGGCGATTGCCTACGACAAGAACAAACTGGCCCAGGCGCCGGCATCATGGTCGGATTTCTGGGACGTGCAGAAGATCCCCGGCAAGCGCGGCCTGCGCAAACGCGCGGTGTACAACCTGGAGTTCGCCCTGATGGCTGACGGCGTCAAAGCCGAAGATGTCTACAAGGTGCTGGCGACCCCGCAGGGTGTCGACCGCGCCTTCGCCAAACTCAGCGAACTCAAGCCCTACATCCAGTGGTGGGAAGCCGGTGCGCAACCGGCGCAATGGCTGAGCGCCGGCGACGTGGTGATGACCTCGACCTACAGCGGCCGGATCGCCGTCGCCGCGCAGGAGGGTAGTTCATTGGCCGTGGTCTGGCCGGGTAGCCTGTACGGCATGGACTACTGGGCGATCATCAAAGGCTCCAAGCATGTCGACCAGGCCAAGCGCCTGATCGCCTTCGCCAACCAGCCCGACACCCAGGTGCGCTACGTCAACGCGATCCCTTACGGGCCAACCAACACCGAGGCGGCCGCAGAGCTTGATCCGAAGCTGGCCAACTGGGTGCCGACCTCCAAGCAGAACCTTGAAGGCGCCCTGGCGATGAACGTCGAGTTCTGGGTCGATCATGGCGATGAACTCGAAGAGCGCTTCAACGCCTGGGCCAGTAAGTAACCCTTGATGGCTGGACACCGCCGGGTGTCCAGCCCTATTGTCTGGCCAGCCATTTGCCTGAGAACAACAACAATGAATCCGACTGAAACCGAACTGCGCCTGCGCCAGGAACTGGCCGCCTGTTACCGGCTGATCGCGCATTTCCGCATGACCGACCTGATCTTCACCCATATTTCGGTGCGTATTCCTGGCCCCGAGCACCACTTTCTGATCAATCCCTACGGCTTGATGTTCGATGAAATCACCGCTTCCAACCTGGTGAAGATCGACCTGCAGGGCAATGCCGTCGAGCCTTCGCCGTACCCGGTAAACCCGGCGGGGTTTGTGATCCACAGCGCCATTCACGGCGCCCGTGAAGATGCCCAGTGCGTGCTGCATACCCATACCAAGGCCGGTTGTGCGGTGGCCGCGCTCAAGTGCGGGTTGCTGCCGGTCAACCAGATCTCCATGGAGTTCTACGGCAAGGTCGCTTACCACGACTACGAGGGCGTGGCGCTGGACATGGACGAGCAGCAGCGCCTGGTGGCTGACCTCGGCGACAAGCCGGTGTTGATGCTGCGTAACCATGGTTTGCTGACCGTGGGCGAGACCGTCAGCGAGGCGTTCCTGCGCATGTATTACCTGGAAAAAGCCTGTGAAATCCAGCTGGCAGCGCAAGCGGCCGGTGAGATTGTGCTGCCATCCGATGCGGTCTGCGCCCATACCGAGCGCCAGTTCAACGATCACGCGCGGCAGCTCAAAGAAGGCGAGCTGACTGATAGCGGCGCGATGCAGCTGGCGTGGAAGGCCTTGTTGAGGATGCTGGAACGGGTGGCACCGGACTATCGCGACTGATTGGGAGTTGTTGTACAGTTGTTCAACAGCGTGTGGGAGCCAGCGTTGCTGGCGATGCCCGGCAAAGCCGGGCCAGAGGGCTACGCACCGAATGCGGAGGGCCCCATCGCCGGCAAGGCCGGCTCCCACAAGATTGCTGCTCCCCCCAGACCCGAAGAGAACCGTCGATGAGCCAGGAAGCCCGTTACAGCCGTATGGTCCCGGAGTTGCGCAAGGCCAACCTGGTCGAAGCAACGCTGGTGTGTCTGAAGCGACACGGCTTCCAGGGCGCCTCGATTCGCAAGATCTCGGCCGAGGCGGGGGTTTCGGTGGGGTTGATCAGCCACCACTATTCGGGCAAGGACGAACTGGTGGCCGAAGCCTACATGGCGGTCACCGGGCGGGTCATGGGCCTGATCCGCGAAGCCATGGCCCAGGCCGCACCGAATGCCCGCGAGCGCCTGTCGGCGTTCTTTCGCGCCTCGTTCTGCGCTGAACTGCTCGACCCGCAACTGCTCGATGCCTGGCTGGCGTTCTGGGGTGCGGTGAAAACCGCCGAAGCGATCAACCAGGTGCACGATCACTCCTACGGGGAATACCGCAATGAACTGGGCCGCCTGCTCAGTGAACTGGCGCGGGAGGAGGCCTGGCAGGCCTTCGATGCCGACCTAGCGGCCATCAGCCTGAGCGCTTTGCTCGACGGTTTGTGGCTGGAATCGGGGCTCAATCCCGGCACCTTCACCCCCGAGCAGGGCGTGCAGATCTGTGAGGCCTGGGTCGATGGCCTGCAAGCCGGTGGACGGCGGCGCTTCACCCTGACCGAGGGCTGTTGATCGGTCGTTCAGTAATGGGTAGGCTGCTGTCGCGAGTTACATAACAACGACTATAAGAGACAACACGCAATGACGCCTCGGGTACTGATCGTCGACGACGATCCGCTTATTCGCGACTTGCTGCACGCCTACCTGTCCCAGGAAGGCTACGACGTTCACTGCGCCGACACCGCCGAACAGGCTGAAAATTTTCTGGCCAGCCACAGCGTCGACCTGGTGATGCTCGACATCCGCTTGCCGGGCAAAGACGGCCTGACCTTGACCCGCGAGCTGCGGGTACGCTCGGAAGTCGGCATCATCCTTATCACCGGTCGCAACGACGACATCGACCGTATCGTTGGCCTGGAGTGTGGCGCCGACGACTATGTGATCAAACCGCTCAATCCTCGCGAGCTGGTGTCGCGGGCGAAAAACCTGATTCGCCGCGTGCGCCATGCCCAGGCCTCGAAGCCGGTAGCCACCAGCCCCCACGCCCTCAAACAGTTCGCCGACTGGGCACTGGATACTGACCGCCGTCGCCTGATCGACCCGCAGGGCGGCGAAACCCTGCTGACCCATGGCGAATTCCAGCTGCTCAGCGTGTTCCTGCGCAACAGCGGCCACACCTTGAGCCGCGACCAGTTGATGGACCAGATCCGCAACCGTGAATGGGTGCCCAACGACCGCTCCATCGACGTGCTGGTCGGTCGCCTGCGGCGCAAGCTGCACGACGACCCGGCCGAGCCGCAGCTGATCATCACTATCCACGGCGCCGGTTACCTGTTTACCGCCAGCGTGGCGGCCTGATCGCCATGGGCCGCTGGCTGGGCCTGCTGATGCTGGTGCTGGCCCCGTGGCTGCAGGCCGCCGAGCGCATCCGCTATTGCGACTATCCGGTGTACCCGCCGGTGTCCTGGAGCGACGGCAAGCAGGTGCGCGGCCTGGCGCCAACCGTGGTGCGCGAGCTGTTCGGGCGATTGGGCTACGAGGTCGAGATGGTTGTGCTGGGCAACTGGAAGCGCTGTTTGCTCGACGCCGCCGAAGGCCGGGTAGACGTGGTGCTGGCCTACAACAGTGACCAGCGTGACCAGGGCATGCGTTTTTCCAGGGTGCCGGTGCTGCGCGAAGAAGTAGCGGTGTTCGTCAATCGCCAGCGACCGGTGAAGTTCGAGCGCCTGCAAGATCTGGCCGGCTATCGCGGTGGGCTGTTGTTTGGCGAAAGCTACGGCCCTGAGTTCGACCAGTTCGTCGCCAGGCACCAGAACATCGAATGGGTGTCATCCAGTCAGCAGAACTTCGGCAAGCTGATTCGCGGCCGTATCGACTTCGTCATTCAGGAGCGGCGCACCGGTCAGCTGTTTGTTGAACGTCTGCCCGGTGGTGAGGATATCCAGGCGTTGCCTGCGGCCCTCAGCGTGGATTACCTGCGTGTCGCCGTTTCGCGTCACTCCAGATTGAGTCAGCACATGGCGCAGATAGACGAGCAGCTGCAACGCATGACCGACAGCGGTGAGATCGAGCGCTGGCTGCAGCAGAGCGAAGTGACCTACCGCGACATGATCAACCTGCCGGCAGACGCGCGATGATCCGCCTGCACGCTGATGGCCTGCTGCGCCGCCTGTTGCTGTTCATTCTGTTGTTCAGTCTGTGCTTCACGGTGCTGGCCAGCACCGTGCAGCTGTATTTCGAGTACCGCCGGGAAATGCGCGATATCGATGCGCGCATGGCACTGATCCGGGTTGGCTACCTGGCCAGCCTGGAACGCAGCCTCTGGGATCTGAACCAGGAGCAGATCAGCGTGCAGCTGCGTGGCCTGGTGGATTTTTCCGATGTCGCCCGGGTGCGACTGAGCAGCGCCGACTTCAACCTGCTGCAGGGTGACGCCAACCCGCCGGGGCCGCTGCGCATCGAACGTTTCCCCCTGGATTTCCAGCCGCCGTCGGGGCCGTTGCGCCATCTCGGTGAGCTTGAGGTGAGCATCGATCTGGGCGCGGTGCATCGGCGTCTGTTCGCCACCGGGCTGACCAGCCTGTTATGGATGAGTGTGTTTCTCTGTGGCTTGGCGATGGCCTTGTCGGGCCTGTTCTATCGTCTGGTCACCCGTCATCTGCAGGTCATGGCCGAATTCGCCCGGCGCATTGGCGCCGGCGACTGGCAGGAGCCGCTGCGCCTGCATAAGCGTCGCTCAGCCCGGTTAGATGAGATCGACACCGTGGCGCATGCCCTGGATGACATGCGCCGGGCGATTCTCCGCGATATCGAGCGGCGCGAAGTGGACCGTCTGGCCTTGCAGGACAAACGCGACGAGCTGCAAAAGATGGTCGAACGGCGTACCGCCAGCCTGATGCGCGCCAAGGATGAGGCCGAGGCGGCGAACCTGGCCAAATCGCGTTTTCTGGCGACCATGAGCCATGAACTGCGCACGCCGCTCAACGGCATTCTCGGCATGGCTGAACTGCTGCGCGGCGCCGGACTCAATGTGCAGGACGGCAAGCGTCTGGATGCCTTGTACAAGGCCGGTGAAGGGTTGCTGACCATTCTCAACGAAGTGCTGTATTTCGCCCGTCTGGAAGAAGGCGAAACCCATCCCGAAGCCGTGGTTTTTTCCCTGCGTCAGCTGTGCGACGAAGTCATCACCCTGCTTGAACCCAGGGCGTTGGCCAACGGCAGTACCCTGACGTGCCATATCGATCCGCAGTTGGCCGAGCGTCAGCAGGGCGCCGAGCAGTTTCTGCGTCAAGTGCTGAGCAACCTGCTGGCGAACGCGATCAAGTTCACCGAAGGCGGGCAGGTCAGTGTCCAGGTCCAGGTGCTGGGCGAGCAGGACGGCCAGCAGTGGGTGCGGGTGAGTGTCACCGACAACGGCATCGGTATCGCCGAAGCAATGCAGGCGAAAATCTTCGACCGTTTCACCCAGGCCAGCGAAGCCGTGGCGCGGCGCTATGGCGGTACCGGCCTGGGGTTGGCAATCAGTAAACATCTGGTGGAAAAACTGGGTGGACGGATTGGCCTGCAAAGCACCGAGGGGCAGGGCAGTTGTTTCTGGTTCGAGCTGGGTCTGGCATCCGCGCAGCAACAGCCGCTCACGCAGGTACCCACACAGGTGGTCGCGGCCCTGGACATCCTCGTGGTCGAGGATGTGGCGTTGAACCGTGATGTGGTAGAGGGCCTGCTCAAACGCGATGGCCACCGGGTCTGGCTGGCCGAGGAAGCCGGGCAGGGCATGGCGCTGTGCAGTCAGCGGCGTTTCGATCTGATCCTGCTCGATGTGCATTTGCCAGGTATCAGCGGCGTTGAGCTGTGCCGACAGATTCGCAGCAGCCCCGGGCCGAACCGCGACACGCGGATTCTGGCGCTGACCGCCAGCGTCCAGCCAGCACTGGTGCAGGGTTTTCTCGAAGCAGGCATGCACGGAGTGCTGGCCAAGCCGTTGAAACTGGAAAGCCTGCGTCAGGCCCTGGCCGCCGAGCGGCCGCTGCCGGAGGACGCAGCGGATGACTCGGACCTGGACCACGCACTGCTGAACACCCATCGCCAATTGCTGGGCGAACAGAAAGTGCAAGGGTTGCTGGAGGTCTTGCAGACGCTGATTGCCCAGCACCGCAGCGCCTTGGCCGAGGCCATCGCTGCGCATGACTGCACTGAAATAGTCCACCTGGCCCATCGTTTGGCCGGCAGCAGCGACTCCCTTGGCTTCTGTGGCCTGGCCCGGGTGTTGCGAGCCCTGGAGGAGGCGGCGATGGCACGCAACCTGACCGCTATCGACGGCGTGCGGGAGGCTTTACAGGTGCAGATGCAACGGGCGCAGCAGACGCTGGAACGCCTGATCCAGCGCTGACGTACAAAAATCTTACGACTTTTTACATCTTCGATCTTTACGTACAACTGCACCTTACATCGCTTTCCAATAATCGACGCTAACCGCACTGCACGCGGTCTTCGAAGCTTATTGGAGATAATAATAATGAACTGCCGTAAAGCTCAGCCGTCCCCGCGTTATCGCCAGTCCCTTTCGCCCCTGCGCCACTGTTGAGGTGCCGACATGAGCGAATCTACCGAACGTAAAGGCATTCACCTCACTCGCGCGCTGAAGAGCCGGCACATTTTCATGCTGTCGCTGGGCGGCGTGATCGGCACCGGCTTGTTCATGGGCTCGGGGGTAACCATCAACCAGGGTGGGCCGGTGGGTGCGATCCTGGCTTATCTGGTGGCGGGCTTCCTGATGTACCTGGTGATGGTCTGCCTGGGCGAGCTGTCGGTGCAGATGCCGGTGTCCGGCTCGTTCCAGGCCCACGCCACCAAGTACATCGGCCCGGCCACCGGCTTCATGATCGGCTGGGTGTACTGGATGAGCTGGGCCACCACCGTCGGCCTGGAGTTCACCGCGGCGGGCATGCTGATGGTGCGCTGGTTCCCCGAGGTGCCGATCTGGTACTGGTCGGCGCTGTTCGTGGTGGTGCTGTTCGGCCTCAACGCCCTGGCCACCCGTGCCTTTGGCGAAGCCGAGTACTGGTTCTCGGGGATCAAGGTGGCGGCGATCCTCGGGTTCATCATTGTTGGCGTGCTGGTGATCTTCGGTGCCATCCCGCTGAGCAGCGGCGCACCGGCACCGATGATGAGCAACCTGATTGGCGATTCGCTGTTCCCCAACGGCTTGTCGGCGGTGTTCGCGGTGATGATGACCGTGGTCTATGCCTTCCAGGGTTGCGAGATCATGGGCGTGGCGGCGGGTGAAACCGACCAGCCGGAAAAGAGCATCCCGCGTGCGGTGCGCAACGTGGTGTTCCGCGTGCTGATCTTCTATGTGCTGGCGATCGTGGTGCTTTCGGCCATCGTTCCGTGGCAGCAGGCCGGCTTGATGGAAAGCCCGTTCGTGCAGGTGTTCGACATGGTCGGTATTCCCTATGCGGCTGACCTGATGAACTTCGTCATCCTCACGGCGATTCTGTCGGTGGGCAACTCCGGGCTGTATGCCTCGACGCGGATTCTCTGGGCCATGTCCAAAACCGGCATGGCGCCCAAGAGCCTGTCGCCGCTGAGCAAGCGCGGGGTGCCGTTGCGGGCGCTGAGCATCACCTTGTGCTTTGCCCTGGTGTCGCTGATGACCAGCTTCGTTGCTGCCGACACGCTGTTCATGGTGCTGATGGCGGTGAGCGGGATGTCCGGGACGGTGACCTGGATCGTCATTGCCCTGGCGCAGTATCGCTTCCGCAAGGCGTTCCTGCGTGATGGCGGCAAGTTGACTGACCTCAAGTACCGCGCACCGTTGTATCCGCTGGTGCCGCTGCTGTGCATCACCCTGTGCAGCTCGCTGTTTGTGTTCCTGGCGCTGGATGAGACGCAGCGGCCTTCGCTGTACTGGGGGTTTGGTTTTATTGCAGTGTGTTATGCGGCGTACTTCATCATCAATCGCAAGCGGCAAGTGGTGTTGGCGCCGTCCGTCTAACGCATCCCGCTCCCACCCGGTGGGAGCGGGCTTGCCCCGCGATGAGGCCCTCGGGTTTGAGTACATATCCATTGGCGGAGGTGGCGCTGAGTCACCTTTCCGCCCTTACGGCGGCTTACTTTTTCAGTCGAAAAAAAGTAAGCAAAATTCTCGCCCCACCAGGGGCCCTACGCTGCGCTTCGGGTTCCTTCGCTCCGGTGCCGCTACGGGGCATTGCGAGCTACGAGTTGCAAGCAACTCTACGCTTCGCAACTTCGGCTACGCCGAAGGCGCTGCGCGCTAGCCCCTCCACGACACCTCCACTCAGCCCTACTGGTTAACGGGGCCGGTGGATCAAGATCAAAAGCAGATCAAGATCAAAAGCACAATTCGCTTCGCTCTTGCTTTCGCGATGGGGATGGCAGTTGTGCGAAGTTGTAACAGCGCTCAGGTCGCTTTGTGTTTCTGTAAGTATTTATTCAATAAAAACAGTTAATTAAGAGTGTAATTTCATCTGTTACATCACTATTTTTTCCCGATTGTCTCCTTGTTGAACACTCGTTTAGTATGGCCTCAAGTCCTACCCCTCACGCCAACCACAATAATTCGAGGCCTCCCATGACTGGTTCCCCATCTCTGCTGAGCAAAGTCGAAGCCGGCGTTGCCTGGATCACTCTCAACCGCCCTGACCAGCGCAACGCGCTGGACATCCCCAGCCTGAAGAAGCTCCACGCCTTGCTCGATGACTGCAACGCCGACCCCGCCGTGCGCGTGGTGGTGCTGACCGGCAGCGGGCGTAGCTTCTGTGCCGGGGCGGATCTGGCCGAATGGGCTGAGGCCGAAGCCCGTGGCGCGCTGGAAAGCTATGGCTGGACCGAGACCGCTCACGCTCTGATGCAACGCCTGCATAGCCTCGACAAACCGACCATCGCCGCCATCAACGGTACCGCCGTCGGCGCCGGGATGGACCTGACGCTGTGCTGTGACCTGCGCGTGGCCGCCGCATCAGCCCGTTTCAAGGCGGGCTACACCAGCATGGCCTACAGCCCCGACGCCGGTGCCAGCTGGCATCTGCCACGACTGATCGGCAGCGAACAGGCCAAGCGCCTGCTGTTCCTCGATGAACTCTGGGGCGCCGAACGAGCGCTGGCCGCCGGGCTGGTGGGTGAGGTGTGCGCCGATGACCAGTTGCTGGCAGTCACCGCAGAACTGGCCGGACGCCTGGCCAACGGCCCGACCTTCGCCTTCGCCCAGACCAAAACCCTGATCCGTGACGGCGCCCAGCGCACCCTCGGCGAGCAGTTGCAGGCCGAGCTTGCCGCCGGGTTGCTGTGCGGGCGCAGCGAGGACGGCGCCGAAGCCTTGCGTGCAGCGGTCGAAAAGCGCGCGGCAAAATTCGTTGGTAAATAAACACTTACACGACCTTCTTCAGGAACATTCCATGAATTTCCAACTGACCCAAGAACAAGAAATGTTGGTGGAAGCGGTACGCAGTTTCGTCGCCAAAGAGTTGCTGCCCCATGAGGAGGCCGTGGACCGCGCCGACGAGGTGTCGCCGGAGCTGGCCGCGCAGATTCGTGGCAAGGCCATCGCCGCAGGCTTTTATGCGTTCAACATGCCCGAGGAAGTCGGCGGTGGCGGTCTCGATTACCTGTCTCAGGCGCTGATCGAGCGTGAGCTGTCCAAGGTGTCGTGGGCGGTGCATGTGTTTGTCGCGCGTCCGTCGAAGATCCTCATGGCCTGCAAGGATGAGCAGATCAACGATTACCTGCTGCCATGCATCCAGGGCGAAAAGGTCGACTGCTTTGCCTTGACCGAGCCGGGCGCAGGCTCCGACGCCAACGCGATCAAGACCCGTGCCGTGTGCGAGGGCGACGACTTCGTCCTCAATGGCAGCAAGCATTTCATCAGCCACGCCGGGCACGCCGATTTCGCCATTGTCTTCGCCGTGACCGATACCTATGAGCACAACGGCCGCAAGCGCAACGCGGTCACTGCGTTCCTGGTTGACCGTGGTACCCCGGGCATGACTATCCGCCGTGGCCCTAAATGCGTGAGCAACCGCGGTTATCACACCTACGAGATGTTCTTCGACGATTGCCGGGTGTCGGCCAGCAAAGTGCTCGGTGAAGTGGGCAAGGGCTGGGAAGTGGCCAACGCCTGGCTCACCGCCGGGCGAGTAATGGTCGCCGCCAACTGCGTCGGCCAGGCCCAGCGCGCGCTGGACGTTTCGCTGCAATGGGCCGCCGACCGCAAGCAGTTCGGCCAGCCGATCGGTACCTATCAGGGCGTGTCGTTCAAACTTGCCGACATGGCCACGCAGATCCGCGCCGCTGAGCTTTTGACCCTGCACACCGCCTGGAAGATGGACCAGGGCAGCATGACCGATGGCGAGGCCGGCATGGCCAAGCTGTTTGCCAGTGAAGTGCTGGGCAAGGTCGCCGACGAAGCCGTGCAGATTTTCGGCGGCATGGGCCTGATGGATGAAGGCCCGGTCGAGCGGATCTGGCGCAATGCGCGGATCGAGCGGATCTGGGAGGGCACCTCGGAGATCCAGCGGCACATTATTTCCCGCGAACTGTTGCGCCCTCTGTTGCGTTGATCGGGTCGGAGAATACTTATGTCGCAGTCGATTCGTGACAACCTCAAACGCCTGCTGGCGCCGCGTCACCTGGCCTTTGTCGGTGGCCGCAGCATGGCGCGGGCGTTCAAACGCTGTGCCGAAGGCGGCTATCAAGGCCAGATGTGGCTGGTCAATCCGCAGCACGACAGCATTGATGGTATTCCCTGTGTGCGCAGTGTTGCCGAGCTGCCCTGCGGCCCGGACGCGGTGTTCATCGCCACCAACCGTGAGCTGACGCTGACGTGTGTCGCCGAGCTGGCCGCCATCGATGCCGGCGGGGCGATTTGCTATGCCTCGGGCTTTGCCGAAGCCGGCGCCGAAGGCCTGGCGTTGCAACAGCAACTGCTCAAGGCCGCCGGCAACATGGCCTTGCTCGGCCCCAACTGCTACGGCCTGCTCGACTACCTGCACAACAGCGCCCTGTGGCCGGTGGCGCACGGCGGCAAGGCAGTGGAGAAGGGCGTGGCGATCCTGACCCAGAGCGGTAACTTCGCCTATAACCTGTCGATGAGCGACCGCTCCTTGCCAGTGGCCTACATGGCTTCGGTGGGCAACCAGGCGCAGTTGGGCATCGCCGAGCTGATGGATGTGCTCCTGGATGAACCGCGGGTGACCGCCATCGGCCTGCACCTGGAGGGGCTGAAGAACGTTCCGGGCTTTGCCCGCGCCGCACACAAGGCGCTGGAAAAGGGCATTCCGATCATTGCCCTGAAAACCGGGGTGTCGCAGATCGGTGCCGAGCTGGCCCTGAGTCATACCAGCTCGCTGTCCGGCTCCGATGCGCTCTATGACAGCCTGTTCCAGCGTCTGGGAGTGATCCGCGTCAGCGGCCCGGTGAGTTTCGCCGAAACCCTCAAGGCCGCCGCCTGCGGCAACTTGCCCAAAGGCCGCAGCCTGATTGCCCTGGCCTGTTCCGGTGGCGATGCCGGGCTGATCGCCGACTATGCCGAACGCAACGAACTGACCCTTCCGAAACTCGATGCCGGTCAGGTCGATGAGCTGGCCCAGGTACTGCCGGCGTACGCCAACCTGGTCAACCCGCTGGACTTCACCACGGCCATCTGGGGTGACGGCGGCGCCCTTGAACGCATGCTCGACAGCGCCCTGCGCAGCGAGGCCGACGCGGCCATGCTGGTGCTCGACTATCCGGCCGAGTTTACCGGCGAGCGCAAGGAATGCGACCTGCTGCTGGAACTGTACAGCGCTGCGCTCAAGCGCCACGGCAAGATCGGCTTTGTCACCTCGGCATTCCCCGAGTTGCTCCCGGCCAGTGCCCGCGAACGCCTGCATGGCCATGGCATCGCGGCGTTGCAGGGGGTTGAGGACGGGCTGGCGGCCTGGGGACGGATCGCGGCCTACCAGAGCAACCGTCAGGCCTTGCTGGATCTCGGTGAGTCGGCGCTGGTGCCGCTGTGCCCGCAAGCGCTTGAAGGCGACAGCGAACTGCTCAATGAGTGGGATTCCAAGCAGGCATTGAAGGCCTTCGGCTTGCCGGTTCCCGCTGGCGTACTGAGTACAGCCGGTCAGGCTGTCAACGCTGCGCAAGCCGTGGGTTTTCCATTGGTACTCAAGGCCGTCAGCACACAGTTGCCGCACAAGACCGAAGCCGGTGCCGTGGCGCTCAACCTGCGGGACGCGCGAGCACTGGACAGCGCCGTGCAACAGATGCGCGCACGGATTGGCGCTTATGCGCCGCATGTGCCGTTTGACCAGGTGCTGCTCGAACCCATGGCCAGTGCGCCACTTGCCGAGCTGATCGTCGGTATCAAGCGGGAAAACGACTTCGGCCTGGCCCTGGTGATCGGTGCAGGCGGGATCCTCGTCGAGCTGCTCAAGGACAGCAAGACTTTGCTGTTGCCGACCACTGACGGCGCCATTCGCGCGGCCGTGCTCGGCTTGCGCAGCGCCAGTCTGCTGCAGGGCTTCCGTGGCCGTGAGCACGCCGACCTCGATGCCCTGGTCGCGGCAATCCGCGCCGTGGCCGACTACGCCTGCGAAAACGCCGGGCAATTGCTCGAACTGGATGTGAACCCATTAATGGTCGGTGCCCAGGGCACCACCGCGGTCGATGCGTTGATTCGCCTCGGCCAGGCGTAAGGAGCACAACATGCACAACACTCCCTTGACCGGCGGCCAGGCCCTGGTCCGCCTGTTGGCCAACTACGGCGTCGACACGGTGTTCGGTATTCCCGGGGTGCATACCCTGGAGCTGTACCGTGGCCTGCCCGGCAGCGGCATCCGTCACGTCCTCACCCGTCATGAACAGGGCGCAGGCTTTATGGCTGACGGCTATGCCCGGGTCAGCGGCAAGCCCGGTGTGTGCTTTGTCATCACCGGTCCAGGTGTCACCAACGCCGCCACCGCCATTGGCCAGGCCTATGCCGACTCGATCCCGATGCTGGTGATTTCCAGCGTCAACCACACGGCCAGCCTTGGCAAAGGCTGGGGCTGCCTGCACGAAACCCAGGATCAGCGCGCCATGACCGCGCCGATCACGGCGTTTTCTGCCGTGGCCTTGAGCGCCGAGGACTTGCCGGAGCTGATTGCCCGCGCCTATGCGGTGTTCGACAGTGAGCGGCCACGCCCGGTGCATATCTCCGTGCCACTGGATGTGCTGGCGGCGCCGGTAAAGCGTGACTGGAGCAATGAAGTAGTCCGCCGCCCAAACCGTGGTTTGCCGGCGAGTTGCCTGCTGGAAGAGGCAGCGGCCAAGCTGGCAGCGGCTAAACGACCAATGATCATCGCCGGTGGCGGCGCGTTGCAGGCTGCCGATGCGCTGCAGCAATTGAGTACCCGCTTGGCGGCGCCGCTGTTCACCAGCGTTGCCGGTAAGGGTCTGCTGGCTCCGCAGGCGCCGCTGAATGCCGGAGCGAGCCTGTGCGTCGAGCCTGGCTGGAAGCTGTTCGCCGAGGCCGATGTGGTCCTGGCCGTGGGCACCGAGATGGCCGACACCGACTTCTGGCGTGAACGCCTGGAGCTCAATGGCGAGCTGCTGCGGGTGGATATCGACCCCCGCAAGTTCAACGATTTCTACCCGTGCGCACTGGCCTTGCAGGGTGATGCACGGCTCACTGTCGGCGCCTTGCTGGAGCACTTGCCAGACATCAAGCGCGACCCCGAGACGGCAATCGCTTCGGTCGCTGCCTTGCGTCAGGCGCTCAAGGCCGGGCATGGCCCGCTGCAGACGATCCACCAAGCGATTCTCGACCGGATTGCCGCCGAGCTGCCGGACAACGCCTTCATCAGCACCGACATGACCCAGCTGGCCTACACCGGCAACTACGCCTTCGCCAGCCGCGCGCCGCGCAGCTGGTTGCATCCTACCGGCTACGGCACCCTGGGCTACGGCTTGCCCGCGGGCATCGGCGGCATGTTCGCCACCGAAGACCGTCCGGGCCTGGTGCTGGTCGGTGACGGCGGCTTCCTTTACACCGCTCAGGAACTGGCCACGGCCGTCGAAGAGCTGGACCGTCCGCTGGTTGTGCTGTTGTGGAACAACGACGCGCTGGGGCAGATCCGCGACGACATGCTCAACCTGGATATCGAGCCCATCGGCGTGCTGCCGCGCAACCCCGATTTTGCCGGGCTCGGCCGGGCGTTCGGCTGCACCGTGGCGCAGCCAGGCAGCCTCGATGAACTGCAACAGGAACTGCGCGCCGGCTTCGCCCGCAACAGCGTGACCCTGATCGAGCTCAAGCACGCCTGCGCTCGCTGACGTCCAACCCTATTCAGGAAGATTGCCATGCGCTTTTCCGATCTGACCCAACGCATCGCCGGTGACGGCGCTGCCGCCTGGGATATTCACTACCGTGCCCTCGAACTGCAGGCGCAAGGCCAGGACATCCTCTTGCTGTCGGTCGGCGACCCGGATTTCGACACCCCGGCGCCCATCGTCCAGGCCGCTATCGACAGCCTGCAGAACGGCCACACCCACTATTCGGACGTACGCGGCAAACTGGCCCTGCGCCAGGCCATTGCCCGGCGTCACCAGCAGCGCAGTGGCCAGACGGTCAGCGCCGATCAAGTGACGGTGCTGGCGGGTGCCCAGTGCGCGCTGTTCTGCGTCGCCCAGTGCGTGCTCAACCCCGGCGATGAGGTGATTGTCGCCGAGCCGATGTATGTCACCTACGAAGCCGTGTTCGGCGCCTGTGGCGCGACCGTAGTGCCGGTACCGGTGCGTTCCGAGAACGGCTTTCGCGTGTGCCCTGAAGATGTTGCCGCGCGGATCACCCCGCGCACCCGTGCGCTGGCCTTGAACAGCCCGCACAACCCCTCGGGTGCAAGCCTGCCGCGTTCGACCTGGGAGGCTTTGGCCGAGCTGTGCATTGGTCATGACCTGTGGCTGATTTCCGATGAGGTCTACAGCGAGCTGTTGTACGAAGGTGAGCACATCAGCCCCGGCAGCCTGCCGGGCATGGCCGAGCGCACGGCGACTTTGAACAGCCTGTCCAAGTCCCATGCCATGACTGGCTGGCGCGTGGGCTGGGTGGTCGGCTCGACAGCCCTGGCCACGCATCTGGAAAACCTCGCGCTGTGCATGCTCTACGGCTCGCCGGACTTCATTCAGGACGCTGCAGTAGTAGCTCTGGAGCAACAGTTGCCAGAGCTGGTTGCGATGCGCGACGCCTACCGCCAGCGCCGCGACCTGGTCTGCCAGTGCCTGGCCGATTGCCCGGGGCTCAAGGCCCTCAAGCCGGATGGCGGCATGTTCGTGATGGTCGATATCCGCGAAACCGGCCTTAGCGCTCAGGACTTCTCAAACCGTTTGCTGGACCGCCATGGCGTGTCGGTGCTGGCCGGTGAAGCCTTCGGCCCGAGTGCGGCGGGGCATATCCGCCTGGGCCTGGTGCTGGGTGATGAGCCACTGCGCGATGCCTGCCAGCGCATTGCCCGCTGCGCGGCGGAACTGATGGAGGCCAAGGCCCATGCGTGAATATTCGCGGCTGTTTATCGATGGCACCTGGCAGGTGCCGTCCGGACAGGGCATGGCGGAAGTGATCGACCCGGCCAGCGAGACGGTCGCCGGTCGCGTGCCACTGGGTAACGAAGAGGACGTCAACCGTGCCGTAGCGGCAGCGCGCCAGGCATTTGCCGAGTGGTCGCGCACGCCATCGAGCGTACGCGCAGGTTACATCCGCGCCTTGGTTGCGCAACTGACCGCACGTGCCGAGGAAATGGCCAGTGTTATCACCGCCGAGCTGGGCATGCCGGTGCAGTGGTGTCGTCCCGTGCAGGTGGACGGACCGATCGCCGGGCTTGAGCAGTACATTGAACTGGCCGGCCTGATGGATGAAGTGCGTGAGGTCGGTAATTCTCTGGTGTACCGCGAAGCTGTCGGCGTCTGCGCGTTCATCAACCCGTGGAATTACCCGCTGCACCAACTGATCGGCAAACTGGCTCCGGCATTGGCAGCAGGCTGCACCGTAGTGGTTAAACCCAGTCAGGAAACCCCGTTGCACGCCTTCCTGCTGGCTGAGATGATCGAAGCCATCGGCTTGCCGGCCGGGGTATTCAACCTGGTCAGCGGGCCCGGCTCGAAAGTCGGCGAAGCATTGGCCCGGCATCCGCAGGTCGACATGGTCTCGTTCACCGGGTCCACCGGTGCCGGTGTGCGTGTCGCGCAAGCCGCTGCGCCGACGGTGAAACGCGTGTGCCTGGAGCTGGGCGGCAAGTCGCCGTTGCTGATTACCGCCGATGCCGACCTTGACGCCGCTGTGCGCTACGGCGTGCAGGACGTGATGATCAACTCCGGGCAGACCTGCACCGCCTTGACCCGCATGCTGCTGCCTGCCAGTCGCTATGACGAGGCTGTGGAGATCGCTCTGGACGAGACCCGCAAACTGGTGATGGGCGATCCGCAAGACCCGCAAAGCCTCCTCGGGCCCATGTGTTCGGCGGCGCAGCGGCGCACGGTGCAGGATTACATCCGCATCGGCCAAGAAGAGGGCGCGCGTTTGCTCTGTGGTGGTGACAGTGCAGCAGGCTTCGAACGGGGGTTCTACGTGCAGCCAACCCTGTTTGCCGACGTCGACAACCGCATGCGCATTGCCCAGGAGGAGATCTTCGGCCCGGTGCTGTGCCTGATTCGCTACGACGATGAAGCGCAGGGTATTGCCCTGGCCAACGACTCACCCTTTGGCTTGTCCAGCGCCGTCTGGGCGGGTGATCGCGAGCGCGCTTTGCAACTGGGTCGGCAACTGCGTGCCGGGCAGTGCTTTATCAATGGCGCAGCCTTCAACTACCAGGCGCCGTTTGGCGGCTACAAACAGTCGGGGAACGGCCGGGAGTGGGGCGAGGAGGGGCTGGCCGAGTTCGTCGAGATCAAGGCCATGCAGATCTGATCTGAGGTACTCCGGGCAGGCTCAGGCCTGCTCGGCCTTCTCCAGCGGCTTGTCGAACGCCACAAACAACTGGTCAGCGGTGATCGCACCGAGGTCCAGGCGCATGTTGGCCTCCAGCATGGCGAACAGCCGGGTGAACACCTCGAACACCTTGCAGTGGTCTTCCAGACCGGAGAAGGGGTTGTCGATCTTCTCGGCGATCAACGAGCTTTCCTGCACCGCGTCATACACCTCGCGCAAGGTGATTTCACTGGCCGGACGGGCCAGGGTCAAGCCGCCGTGGGCACCGCGCCAGGATTTGAGGATGTTGGCCTTGACCATCAGTGAGACCAGGCTGCGCACGCGCGTAGGGTGGGTCTTGACCCATTTGGCAATGGTCTCGGTACGCAGCTTCTGCGGGGCGTTGGCGGCCACGAACGACAGTATGTACGAGGCGGTGATCAGGCGAGTCGACTGGCTCATGGTCGGTAGAGTCCTTTGAAAAATTCCATCCTGAAAGGGGCTTGGCAGCGGTGTGTGATTGAGTCTAATGTAATTGTCACGATGACAAATACAAATATTTGCAGCATCGATGCGTGCGAAGTCGGCTGAATCCTTTTCTCTGCGCTTCAACAGGGGCAATGCCATGAGCGATAACAACAACAAAATTACTCAAGCGATGCACGACGGCGGCTTGCCGCGTCGCGATTTTCTCAAGTACAGCGCCACGGCAGCCGCGGTGGCTGGCGCCTTCAGCCTTGGCTTGCCGATGCGCGGCTGGGCCGAGGAGGCCACGCCCAAAGCCGGCGGCGTGCTGCGCATGGGCCTGGCCGGTGGCAGCACCACCGACTCGCGTGACCCGGGCACCTGGGCCGATACCTTCACCTTTGTCGGCTTCTCGGCAGTGTACAACACCCTCAGCGAAATCGCCGTGGATGGCAGCGCCATTCCGGAACTGGCCGAGCGCTGGGAACTGAGCCCCGATGCGCGGATCTGGACCTTCACCCTGCGCAAGGGCGTGACCTTCCACAACGGCAAGACCCTGGATGCCAACGATGTCGTAGCGTCGATCCAGCATCACCTCGGCGACAAGTCCACCTCGGCAGCCAAGACCGTGCTCGGCGACGTCGCCCAGGTGCGCGCCGAAGGCAACGATACCGTGGTATTCGAGCTGCATTCGGGCAACGTCGACTTTGCCTATGTGGTCGCCGACTATCACCTGGCGATCATGCCGGCCAAGGACGGTGCCGCCGACTGGCAGTCTGGCGTGGGCACCGGCGGCTACCGCCTCAAGGGCTTCGAGCCCGGTGTGCGCATGGACCTGGAACGCAGCCCGGATTACTGGAAAGCGGGCAGGGCGCATTTCGCCAGTGCCGAGCTGCTGGCCATCGCCGATGGCGCGGCGCGGGTCAATGCGCTGGTCACCGGTCAAGTCGATGTGATCAACAAGGTCGACCTGAAAACCGTGGCCTTGCTCAAGCGCAACCCGAACCTGGCCATTGAAGAAACCAAAGGTGCCCAGCACTACACCTTCCCGATGCTGACCGACAGCACGCAGTTCCAGGACAACAACATCCGCCTGGCCCTCAAGCACGCGATCAACCGCGAGACCTTGCTCGCCTCGGTGCTCTACGGCTACGGGCAGATCGGCAACGATCACCCGATCCAGCCCGGCAGCCGCTTTATCAATAGCGCGCTGGAGCAGCGCGCGTATGACCCGGACAAGGCACGCTTCTACCTGCGCCAGGCTGGGGTCGATTCGCTCAAGGTGCGTCTGCAAGCCTCCGATGCCGCGTACACCGGTGCCGTGGACGCTTCGGTGTTGTTCAAGGAGCAGGCGCGTCAAGCCGGTATCGACATCGACGTGGTGCGCGAGCCGGCCGATGGCTTCTTCAGCAACGTGTGGATGAAGCAACCTTTCACCACCTCGTTCTTCTACAGCAGCCTGACCGCCGACCGCATGTTCAGCATCGGTTACGCCAAAGGCGCGGCGTGGAACGAAACGCACTGGGACAACCCGCGCTTCAACCAGCTGCTCAATGCCGCCCGTGGCGAGATGAACGCGCCGCTGCGCCAGGAGATGTACAACGAAATGCAGGCCCTGTGCCGCGACGAAGGCGGGGCGATCGTGCCGCTGTTTGCCAGTTCCGTGGCTGCCCGCTCCAAGCGCGTCACCCATGGCGGGGTGACTGCGCCCTACGGTGAGCTGGACGGTCTGCGCCTGATCGAGCGCTGGTGGCAGGCCTGAGGGCTGAACCCGCAGTGCCACCTTTCGTTGTGTCTGTTCGAGGAACTGTCCGGTGAATAGTCTTTACAAACTGCTTGTGCAGCGCCTGGCCCTGGGCCTGTTGTCGCTGTTTGCGGTGGCGGTGATCATCTTCCTGGCCGTGGGCATGCTGCCGGGCGACGTTGCCGAGGCCATGCTCGGCCAGGCCGCCACCCCGGAAACCGTAGCGGCGCTGCGGATCCAGCTGGGCCTGGATGTACCGGCACTGACCCGCTTCGGCCAGTGGGCCTGGCAACTGCTGCACGGTGATCTCGGCCTGTCGCTGGCCAACCAGCGGCCGATTGCCGAACTGATCGGCAGCCGTCTGGCCAACACCTTCAGCCTGGCGGCGCTGGCGGCGCTGGTCTCGGTACCGGTGGCGCTGTTGCTGGGCATGCTCGCGGCGCTGTACCGCAACAGCTGGTTCGACCGCCTGCTCAATACCAGTGCCTTGAGTGCGGTGTCGTTTCCCGAGTTCTTCGTCGCCTACATCCTGATCCTGGTGTTCGCGGTGAAGCTCAACTGGTTGCCGAGCATCTCCAACCTGGCCCCGGGAGCCAGTTTTGCCGAGGTGCTGGAGCGTTCGCTGCTGCCGGTGCTGACCCTGAGCCTGGTGGTGATCGCACAGATGATGCGCATGACCCGCGCGGCGCTGATCAACCTGCTGGCCAGTCCCTATATCGAGATGGCCCGGCTCAAGGGCATCAGCCCGGCGCGGATCATCTTCCGCCACGCCTTGCCCAATGCCCTGGCGCCGATCATCAACGTCGTCGCGCTGAACCTCGCCTACCTGGTGGTGGGCGTGGTGGTGGTCGAGGTGGTGTTCGTGTATCCCGGCCTCGGCCAGTTGCTGGTCGATTCGGTGGCCAAGCGTGACATCCCGGTGGTGCAGGCCTGCAGCCTGATCTTCGCCGCGACCTACATCCTGCTCAATACCACGGCCGATGTGCTGTCGATTGCCAGCAATCCACGCCTGATGCATCCGAAGGGGTAAGCCATGAGCCTGATCAAACAACTGCTGCGCGCGCCGTTGAGCGCCAAGTTCGGCCTGCTGGTGATTGCCCTGTATGTGCTGGTGGCGCTGTTCGCCCCGGTATTGGCGCCCTATGGCGAGACCCAGGTGGTCGGCGAGGGCTTTGCACCCTGGGGCGGCGAGTTCCTGCTGGGCACCGATAACCTCGGGCGCGACATGTTCAGCCGCCTGGTCTACGGCGCTCGCAACACCCTGGGCATTGCCTTTCTGACTACCGTCCTGGCCTTTGCTCTGGGCGGCTTTTGCGGGCTGGTGGCGGCGATCAAGGGCGGCTGGATCGATCAGGGCCTGTCGCGGGTGGTGGATATTCTCATGGCCATCCCGCAGCTGATCTTCGCCTTGCTGATCCTCAGCGTGGTTGGCACCACGGCCACTTCGCTGGTGCTGGTGATTGCCCTACTCGATGCCACGCGGGTGTTTCGCCTGTCACGAGCAGTGGCCATGACCGTGGTGGTCCAGGACTTTGTCGAAGCGGCACGGTTGCGCGGGGAAGGGCTGTGGTGGCTGGTCAGCCGCGAAGTACTGCCCAACGCCGCGGCACCCTTGATCGCCGAGTTTGGCCTGCGCTTCTGCTTTGTCTTCCTGTTCATCAGCGCGCTGTCGTTCCTCGGTCTGGGTATCCAGCCGCCAACCGCCGACTGGGGCAGCATGGTGCGCGACAACGCGGTACTGATCACCTTCGGTGATATCAGCCCGCTGTTGCCGGCGCTGGCAGTGGCGTTGATCACGGTCAGCGTCAATTTCGTCGTGGATTGGGTGCTTCATGCATCCAGTGGCCTCAAGGAGTGCTGAGCATGACCCAAGTGAATAATCAGAAGCCGCTGCTGGAAATCCGCGATCTGCGTATCGAAGGGCATTATGAAGACGCCTGGCATCCGTTGATCAAAGGCATCGACCTGACTCTGCAACGCGGTGAGGTGTTGGGGCTGATCGGCGAGTCGGGGGCCGGCAAGTCGACACTGGGCCTGGCGTCGATGGGCTATGTGCGCGATGGCTGCCGGATCACCGGCGGTTCGGTGCGGTTCGACGGTATGGAGCTGGTCGGCGCCCGCGCCGAAACCTTGCGCAAGCTGCGCGGCCTGCGTATCGCCTATGTAGCGCAAAGCGCTGCAGCATCGTTCAACCCGGCCCATCGCCTGATCGACCAGCATGTCGAAACCGCAGTGAAAAACGGCGGCATCGACCGCGCCCGGGCCGAGGCCGAAGCGGTCGAGCTGTACCGCGTGCTGCGCCTGCCCAATCCCGAGCAGATCGGCCAGCGTTATCCGCACCAGGTCTCCGGCGGCCAGCTGCAACGGGTGATGACCGCCATGGCCATGGCGTGTCATCCGGACCTGATCATTTTCGACGAACCGACCACCGCGCTGGACGTCACCACCCAGATCGAAGTGCTGGCGGCCATTCGTGATGCGGTCAAGACCTACGGCAGCGCAGCGCTGTACATCAGCCACGACCTGGCGGTGGTGGCGCAGATGGCCGACCGCATCATGGTCCTGCGCCACGGCAAGCTGGTGGAGGAGGCCGACACCCGCAGCATGCTCGACGCGCCGCAGCAGGATTACACCAAGTCGCTGTGGGCGGTGCGCAGCTTTCGCACCGAGCCCAAGCCTTGTCCGGTGCAGCAACGGCCATTGCTCGAAGTACGCCAGGCCTGCGCCAGCTACGGCCAGCAGCCGGTGCTGCATGATGTCTCGCTCAAGCTCCACCGGGGCCAGACCCTGGCGGTGATCGGTGAGTCCGGCAGCGGCAAGAGCTCTACGGCGCGCTTGATTACCGGCCTGCTGCCACCGACGGCGGGGCAGGTGCTGTATGACGGTGAAGCCTTGCCGGCCGATTTCCGCCAGCGCAGCAAGGAGCAGCTGCGACGGATCCAGATGATCTACCAGATCCCCGACACCGCGCTGAACCCACGCCAGCGCATCGTCGACATCATCGGCCGGCCGCTGACCTTCTACCTCGGGCTCAAGGGCCAGGCCATGCGCAAACGGGTGGCCGAACTGCTGGAGATGATCGAGCTGGACCCTGCGCTGTACATGGAACGCCAGCCGCGCGAGCTGTCCGGCGGGCAGAAGCAACGCATCTGCATTGCCCGGGCGCTGGCCGCCGATCCGCAACTGATCATCTGCGACGAGGTGACTTCGGCGCTGGACCAACTGGTGGCCGAAGGCGTGCTCAAACTGCTCAACCGCATCCAGCAACAGCTGGGTGTGGCCTACCTGTTCATTACCCACGACGTGGCCACGGTGCGCGCCATCGCCGACGAAGTGCTGGTGATGCAACGCGGGCGCGTGGTGGATCACGGCAGCCGCGATGCCATCTTCAGCCCGCCGTATCGCGACTACACCGGACTGTTGTTCTCCTCCGAGCCGGAGATGGACCCTGACTGGCTCAATCGCCTGCTGGCCAGCCGCGCCGCTCCTTCTACGCTGCAACCTGTTTAAGGAAACCCCTGATGAATGTATTGATCGTTCACGCTCATCCCGAGCCGCAATCCTTCACCGCCGCGCTGCGTGACACAGCCGTGGAAACCTTCCAGGCCCAGGGCCATCAGGTGCAGGTCAGTGACCTGTATGCGATGAACTGGAACCCGGTGGCCAGTGCCGATGACTTTGCCACGCGGGAGAATCCCGAGTACCTGGTCTATGCCCTGGAGCAGCGCCTGGGGGTCAAGAGCGGCTCGATTGCCGCGGATATCCAGGGCGAACTGGACAAGCTGTTGTGGGCAGATCTGGTGGTGCTGAACTTCCCGATCTTCTGGTTCTCGGCCCCGGCCATCCTCAAAGGCTGGATCGACCGGGTGCTGGTGTCCGGTGTCTGCTATGGCGGCAAGCGCTTCTACGACCAGGGCGGCCTGGTCGGCAAAAAAGCGTTGGTGACCGTGACCCTTGGCGGGCGCGAGCACATGTTCGGCGAAGGGGCGATCCACGGGCCGCTGGAGGATATGCTGCGGCCGATCCTGCGTGGCACCCTGGCGTATGTCGGTTTTGACGTGCTGGAGCCGTTTGTGGCCTGGCATGTGCCGTATATCAGCGAGGAGGCGCGCAAAGACTTCCTGCACAGTTACCAGCAGCGTTTGCAGCACTTGTCGGATGACCAGCCGCTGGCGTTTCCGCGTTTGTCGCAGTTTGATGAGGCGTTGTATCCGTTGGCTTGATGTACAGGTGATAGTTTTTCGCGGGGCAAGCCCGCTCCCACCGGAGGGATGTGGATCCTGTGGGAGCGGGCTTGCCCCGCGATGTTTTTAGCCACCCACCCATTCGGGTTATGGTCGCCACCCGCGAATCACCTGATAGTAAGTCCATCGGCTCACCCTGAGCAGTCACACGACGGAGTTGCTATGCGCAAGGCACTGAAGGTGATGTGCAGTCTGTTGCTGGCGTCCACTGCCACGGCCACCCTGGCCGCTGAAGTGGACGCCAGCAACACACTCAGGTTGTACAACTGGACGGACTACATCGGCGAAACCACCCTGGCCGATTTCGAGAAAGCCACGGGTATCAAGGTGATCTACGACACCTTCGATGGCTACGAAACCGTACAGACCAAATTGCTCACCGGCCGCTCCGGCTACGACCTGGTCATGCTCAACGCCTCCCTGGTGCCGCCACTGATCAAGGCCGGGGTGTTCCAGCCGCTGGACAAGCAACAGCTGCCGAGCTGGCACAATCTCGACGCCCAGGTGGTACAGGCGCTGCAAGGTTATGACCCCGGCCTGAAATACTCGGCGCCCTATACCTGGGGCAGTAATGGGGTGACCTACAACGTCGAAAAGATCAAAGCGCGCATGCCCGATGCGCCGATTGGGTCGCTGGCCATGCTGTTCGACCCGAAGATCGTCTCGCGCTTTGCCGACTGCGGCGTGACCCTGATGGACGCGCCCACCGAGGTGATCCCGCTGGCGCTCAAATACCTCGGCAAAGACCCACGCAGCGCGGCGCCGGCTGACCTCAAGGCCGTCGAAAAGCTGCTGCTGGATATCCGCCCCTATATCAAGAAATTCGACTCGGTGAACTATCTCACCAGCCTGCCCAATGGCGATGTGTGCATGGCCCTGACCTGGTCGGGCGACTACGCCATTGCCCAGGCCCGCGCCGAAGAGGCGAAAAAAGACATCAAATTGTCGTTCTTCATCCCCAAGGAAGGCTCGCTGATCTGGTTCGATAACCTTTACCTGCCCAAAGATGCCCCGCACAGCGCCAACGCCCATCGTTTCGTCGAGTTTCTGTTGCAGCCGCAGACCATGGCCGAGGTGACCAACTACATCCGCTACGCCAACAGCAACGCAGCGGCCACGACCTTGGTGCAGGCGGACATCCGCAACGATCCGGCGATCTATCCCGATGACGCTACCCGCGAACGCCTGTTTGCCCAGAAAACCCAGGACGCCCGCGATATGCGCGCGATCACCCGGGTCTGGAGCACGGTCAAGACCGGTTTCTGACTTACTTCAATTCCCATTGCCAAGGAACAGACCATGGCTACGTCCAACAACGCTGTCGCAACTGCTTTTGCCCATGATCCGCTGGTGGAGGCCGACAAGGCTCACTACATGCACGGCTATCACATGTTCGACGAGCACCGCGAGCAGGGTGCGCTGAACATTGTTGCCGGGGAGGGCGCCTATATCCGTGACACCGAGGGCAACCGCTTCCTCGATGCGGTAGGCGGCATGTGGTGCACCAACATTGGCCTGGGCCGCGAGGAAATGGCCCTGGCCATCGCCGACCAGGTGCGCAAGCTGGCCTATTCCAACCCGTTTTCCGACATGGCCAACACCGTTGCCATCGAGCTGTGCGAAAAGCTCGCCCAGCTGGCACCGGGTGATCTAGACCATGTGTTCCTCACCACCGGTGGCTCGACCGCAGTCGATACCGCCTACCGTCTGATCCAGTACTACCAGAACTGCCGCGGCAAGCCGCACAAGAAACACATCATCGCGCGCTACAACGCCTATCACGGCTCGACCACGCTGACCATGTCGATCGGCAACAAGGCGGCCGACCGTGTGCCGGAGTTCGACTACGCCCACGATCTGATCCACCACGTTTCCAACCCCAACCCGTACCGGGCGCCGGATGACATGGACGAGGCCGAGTTCCTCGACTTCCTGGTGGCCGAGTTCGAAGACAAGATCCTCTCGCTGGGCGCCGACAATGTCGCGGCGTTCTTTGCCGAGCCGATCATGGGGTCGGGCGGGGTGATCATCCCGCCCAAGGATTACTTCCTGCGCATGTGGCAGGTCTGCCAGACCTACGACATCCTCTTCGTCGCCGACGAGGTGGTGACGTCCTTCGGCCGCCTCGGCACTTTCTTCGCCAGCGAAGAACTGTTCGGCGTGCAGCCGGACATCATTACCACCGCCAAAGGCCTGACCTCGGCCTACCTGCCGCTGGGCGCTTGCATCTTCTCCGATCGCATCTGGAAGGTGATTGCCGAGCCGGGCAAGGGCCGTTGCTTCACCCACGGTTTTACCTACAGTGGCCACCCGGTGTGCTGCACGGCGGCGCTGAAGAATATCGAGATCATCGAGCGGGAAAACCTGCTGGCCCACGTCAATGATGTCGGCGGCTACCTGGAGCAGCGCCTGCAAAGCCTGCGTGAGCTGCCGCTGGTGGGCGACGTGCGTTGCATGAAGCTGATGGCCTGCGTCGAGTTCGTCGCCGACAAGCGCAGCAAGGCGTTGTTCGCCGATGCGGTGAACATCGGCGAGCGCATCCACCGCCGCGCTCAGGACAAAGGCTTGCTGGTACGGCCAATCATGCACCTGAACGTGATGTCACCGCCGTTGATCATCACCCATGCGCAGGTGGACGAGATTGTCGAGGTGCTGCGTCAGTGCATTGTCGAGACCGCCACCGAGTTGCGCCGTGAAGGGCTGTACAGCGGCACATGAGTGGCCCACAGGTGCAGGCTCGTGCTCCAGCCGTTAGACTGCGGAGCATGAGCCACGCATCCGCTGAAACCCCGATCTGTCTGTCTTTTGGCGCCCTGCAGCAATGGCATGCAGCGCTGCAGAACGCTGTTGCCCATAGCGAAGCGCCGGATGCCCTCGGGCATCTGGCCGCGGCCATCAGCCAGCTGGTGGCGGTCGAGTCGATGATGATCAGCCTCGAGTGCCAGGGCCAGGCACCGCAGCTGCTGTACCAGCAGGGCATTCCCGAGCAGCACCGCGACGCCATCCTCAATCGCTACTTCGCCGCGGGCTACCTGCTCGATCCCTTTTGTCTGGCAGTGGAGAGCGGTCTGGCGCAAGGCTTCTACCATCTCGAAGACATCGCCCCGGACCACTTCTTCGACAGTGACTATTACAAGACCTATTACCTGGGCACCGGCTGCAGTGAAGACAGCTATTTCATTGCCGATATCGGTGATGCGCGGAAGATTTCCCTGAGCCTGTTCCAGGGCTGCAGCGGTTCGCGCCTGAGTACCGAGCAGGTCCATCTGTTGCGCGCCGTCGAGCCGATGGTTCGCGAGCTGCTGGCGCGCTTCGCCCGTCATGGCCTGGCGCAAACCGGCAATACCGGCGGGCACAACAGTCTCCAGGCCGCATTCGACAGTTTTGGCTGCCAGGTGCTGACCGATCGCGAGCGCGAAGTGGCGCACATGATCCTGCGCGGTCACTCGGCCAAGTCCACGGCCAGCGAACTGGGTATTTCCCCGGAAACCGTGCGCATGCACCGCAAGAATCTCTACCAGAAGCTGCAGATCAACTCGCAATCGGAGCTTTTTGCGCGTTTTATCGACTGGTTACGCGAGGGCTGAGCCGCGTGTCAGGCGCAGGGCTGCGACACTGGAATGCACGGGATAATAAGGGGGCCAGATACTGTTTGGAGGTCTCGCCATGAACCGTTACCAGAACAGCCTTCTGAATGGCCTCGCCCTGGCGCTGGCCCTGTCTTGCGTGGCACCGGCAGTGGTTGCCCAACCGAGCGCCGAAGAGCCCATCGATATGTCCGCGGTGCACCTGCAGCCCAAGGAGCAGAACGGCATCAGCTACCTGGAGGGCGGCATTGGCATCGATGAGTCCCGCGCCCTGCAACAGACGCGCGGCTACAACCTGCAAATCACCCTGTCGTCCGGGCCGGACAACAAGTACCAGAGCGGTGCCGAGTTGCGCATCGAATCCGCCAACGGCCAGCCAGTGCTGACCCTGCAGGACGTCGGACCGATGCTTTATGCCAAAGTCCCGGCCGGTCATTACCAGGTGGTTGCCAGTCTCAACGGGCAACAGATGCGTCAGCAGGTGCTGATCGACGGTACCGCGCCGGTCAAGGTCAACCTGCACTGGCCTGAGTAGAGCGCCAGCATGGACGATCAACCCTTGCTGAGCCTGGGCCTCAGCGCTCTGCGGGGTGACGGCTTCCTGCTGTTGCCCGGGGTGCTGGCGCCCTCGCAGGTTGCTCAGTTGCAAGCCGCGATCAGTAGCCTGGTGCCCCGGCACTGGGACTACAACGGCCTGCTGGAACACTACAAATGCGTGTTCAACCGCGACCCGTTGTGGCTGGCCTATCTCGACCTGCCTGGGGTCATCGAGCTGGCCGAAGCGGCGCTGGGCGAGGATTGCCACATCGTCGGCCAGACCGCCTGGCGTAGCCATCCCGGCTATCAGGGCATGCCGTTGCACCTGGATTATCTGGTGATGGAGTTACCGCCATCCCTGTTGGTCGACCCCGCTTTCGAGCTGCCCATGCAGATCTGTACCGTGCAGTTTTACCTGGACGATATCGACGCCGAGCTCTGCCCGACCCAAGTGGTTCCAGGCAGCCACAGGGCAGGGCGCAAGCCGGCGCCGGGTGAGCAGCAGTGGCAGGGACAGTCAGCGCGGAGCATTCTCTGCCGCGCGGGCGATGCTTTGATGTTTCGCAGCGAACTCTGGCACGGTGCCAGCGACAACCGCAGCACCGATCGCACGCGCTCGATGCTGCAGGTGCACTATGGCCGGCGCATGGTTGCGCAGAAGTTCTCGCCGTACCTGCACTGGCAATTCAACCCCGAAGTGCTCGCCGCTGCGACGCCACGCCAGCGCCGTCTGCTCGGCGAGCATGCCGAAGCCGAATACGATTGACACTCAGGCCACGGCCTTGACCGCCAGGACATTGCACAGGTTGTGATCGATGACATGCTCGGTGGTGCTGCCGGTCAGGCGCTCCAGCAGTTTGCGCGGATGATTGCCCATCACCAGCACGTCGGTGCGGTTGTGGGCGACGAAGTCGGCGATGCTGCGGGTGATCGGTGCCGAGAGGAAGTGCTGACGTTCCGCAGGTACACCGTGCGCTACGGCCAAATGCTCGAAAGCCTTGTGGATCGACTTGCGCACATCGCCGCCGAAGCCGGGCATGGTCACGGTGCCGGCGCCGAAATCGGAGATATGGGTCTGGGCGTTGTCGCACACATGCAGCAGGTGCAGCTCGGCGTTGCACTGGCGGGCGAGGCTGGCAGCGGCCTCGATCACGGTCTGGTTGAGGTCGTTGTGGGGGTGTTCGGGGTGGGTCGGGTCGACGGCGGCCACCACCACGCGCGGCAGCGGGCAATGTACTGCCGAGACCAGATGCACCGGACACGGGCATTCGCGCAGCAGCTGCCAGTCCAGCGGGGTAAACAGCAGGCGCTTGTAGGCGGGCTCGTGCAGCACATCTTTGATCAGCAGGTCCGGCTCGATCTCCGCCACTTGGTCCAGGGTCGCGCCCAGCAGATCACGGGTCAGGACCACCTCGGTGCTGACCCGGATACCGTTTTCATGCAGCAACGTGGCTTCATCGGCGAGCCACTGGCGGCTGTCTTCTACGCGGGTCTGGTTGCGGTGTTCATCGCCGCTGAGCAGGCCGAGGGTGTCGAGCTCCTCGACAATCGCGCAGATATGCAGGGTGGCACCGGTGGCGTGGGCCAGCGCGGCGGCGCGCTCCAGTGCCGGGGTGTGGCGCATGTCGTCGCCGACCATCAGGAACAGGCGTTGGTACTGGCTCATGGTGCACCTCCGGTCGCGTTGCATTGCCAGCCCCCGAGCTAGAGTTTAGCCCATTGCCTGCAACGCTCCCGGAGCCAGTACCTATGCGAGCCGACCGCTGGTCATTCAGCCGCGGCGGTCCAGCCAGACAGTCTGTGCGTTGCAGAACTCACGCACGCCGAAGTGCGAGAGTTCGCGGCCGAAACCACTCTTCTTGACCCCGCCGAAGGTGACGCGCGGGTCGCTGGCGCAGTAGCCGTTGATGAACACGCCGCCGGTGTCCAGCTCCTCGGTGAGCTGGGCAGCCAGTTCCAGGTCCTGGGTGTAGATCGTCGAGGCCAGGCCGAATTCGCTGTCGTTGGCCAGTTCCAGGGCGTGGCGGGCGTCGCGGGCGGTGATGATCGAGGCCACCGGGCCGAACAGCTCCTGGCGGAACGAGGTCATCTGGTCGGTGACATCGGCCAGCACCGTCGGTGCGTAGTAATTGCCCGCGCCTTCGGCCTTGTGCCCGCCCAGCAGCAGGGTCGCGCCTTCAGCCAGGGTGGCCTGGACCTGCTCATCGAGCTCGTCGCGCAGGTCGAAACGGGCCATCGGGCCCAGGTAGGTCTGCTCCGACAGCGGATCGCCCATGACCAGCTGACGGGTGGCTTCGACGAACTTTTCGGTAAAGGCGTCGACCACGCCTTGCTCGACGATCAGACGCTTGGCCGCAGCGCAGACCTGGCCGGTGTTGGCGTAGCGGCCGATTACCGCGGCCTTGACCGCTTCATCGAGGTTGGCGTCGTTAAGCACGATGAACGGATCGGAACCGCCCAGCTCCAGCACGCATTTTTTCAGCGCGGCACCGGCCTGGGCACCGATGGCCATGCCGGCGCGCACACTGCCGGTCAGGGTCACGGCGGCGATGCGCGGGTCCTTGATAGCCTGGGACACACCGTCGGGGGTGACGTTGATGACTTCGAACACACCCTCAGGCAGGCCGGCCTGCTTGATCACGTCGAGCAGCAGGTAGGCGCTGCCCATCACGTTCGGCGCGTGCTTGAGGACATAGGTGTTGCCGGCGATCAGCGCCGGGACGGCACCGCGCAGCACCTGCCAGACCGGGAAGTTCCACGGCATTACCGCCAGGATCGGGCCCAGTGGCCGGTATTCGATGCGCGCCTTGCCGTTTTCCACCAGGGTCGATTCGGCGCTGAGCATGCCCGGGCCCTGGGCGGCGTACCACTCGCACAGTTGTGCGCATTTCTCCACTTCACCACGGGCCTGGGCCAGCGGCTTGCCCATTTCCAGGGTGATCATCCGCGCCATGGCCGCTGCGTTGTCACGGATGGCGCTGGCCAGGGCAAGGATCAGCCCGGCGCGCTCGGACACGGCGGTACGCCGCCAGTGCGCGAAACCGCCTGCAGCCCGCGTCAGCGCTGCATCGAGGTCCGCCTCGGACTGGTAAGGGTAGTGACCAATGGCTTCGCCGTTGGCGGGGTTGATCGACACGGCATGGGTATGGCTGGAGAACGCGGTCATGGCACTGTCCTGCAAAAAATTAGGGAACGGAGCCAGCGTAGAGGGCTATTCATGTTTTGAAAACTGAATAATAATGAGTCTTTCGTTCATGATTGGAGAATGATGTGGACCTGGTTCAGCTGGAAATATTCAGGGCGGTGGCTGAGCACGGCAGTATCAGCGTTGCCGCTCAGCATATGCACCGTGTGCCTTCGAACCTGACGACGCGGATCAAGCAACTGGAAGCCGATCTCGGGGTCGAGTTGTTCATCCGCGAAAAGAGCCGCCTGCGCCTGTCACCGGCGGGCTGGACCTTCCTCGATTACACCTGGCGCATCCTTGGCCTGGTCGAAGAAGCACGCTTGACCGTGGCCGGTGAAGAGCCGCGCGGGCCGTTTTCCCTGGGCTCGCTGGAGAGCACTGCAGCCGTGCGTATCCCGGCCTTGCTCGCTGCCTACAACCAGCAATACAGCAAGGTCGAGCTGGACCTTTCCACCGGACCGTCCGGGGCAATGATCGATGGCGTGCTGTCCGGGCGGCTGGTGGCGGCGTTTGTCGACGGCCCGGTGCTGCATCCGGCGCTGGACGGAGTGCCGGTGTTCGAGGAAGAGATGGTGCTGATTGCGCCGCTGAACCATGGGCCGATCAATCGCGCCCAGGATGTCAACGGCGAGAACATTTATGCCTTCAGGTCGAACTGCTCGTACCGGCATCACTTCGAACGTTGGTTCAACACCGATGGCGCGGTGCCGGGGAAGATCTTCGAGATCGAGTCCTATCACGGCATGCTCGCCTGCGTCAGTGCTGGCGCCGGCCTGGCGTTGATGCCGCGCAGCATGCTGCAGAGCATGCCAGGCTGCGCCACGGTGAGTGTCTGGCCGTTGTCCGAAGATTTCCGTTACCTCAACACCTGGCTGGTCTGGCGGCGCGGCACCGTGTCCCAGAGCCTGTCGAGTTTCGTCACACTGCTTGAGTCCCGGCGCAGCATCCCGAGTGCTGCTAGTGATGAAATTCGCAGTGAAACAGCAATGTTTGATTAGACTTCAACAACCACATCTCGCAATTTCGCTTATTGGAGCAGCCATGCTTGATTACTTTGCATTAGGGGTGTTGATCTTTGCCGGGCTGGTGCTGTTCTACGGCATCATCGTCCTGCATGACATTCCCTATGAAATCGCGGTTCATCGCAATCACCCGCATCAGGATGCGATCCATGCCACCGGCTGGGTCAGTCTGTTCACCCTGCACGCGCTGTGGCCGTTCCTGTGGATCTGGGCAATGCTCTATCGCGAGGATCGCGGTTGGGGGATTGGCGGATTGGGCGACAAGAGCGCCATTGGCGATCTCGAACGCCAGGTGTTCGAGTTGCAGCAACGGGTGGCTCATCTGGAGGAAGAGCGGGCCAAAACGGGTGCTGCGCGACCTGATTCCGGCGGGGGAGTGTAAGCCATGGACCTGTTACTGATCCTGACCTACGCCGCCATCTGTATTGCGATTTTCAAGATTTTTCGCATTCCTCTGAACAAGTGGACTGTGCCTACTGCTGTACTGGGTGGGGTGATTTTGATCGGTGCGCTGATCTTCACCATGAACTACAACCATCCTTATTCCGAAGTGGCGCGTACCTATTTCGTCTCGGTGCCGGTGATTCCGGTGGTCACCGGCAAGGTGATCGACGTGCCGGTGAAAGGCAACGAGTCGTTGAAGACCGGCGATGTCCTGTTCCGTATCGACCCGGCACCCTTTGAGTACAAGCTCAAATCACTCCAGGCTCAGCATTTGGCGGCAAAAGGTGACCTGTTCCGGATCAATGAACTGATCAAACGCAATTTCGGTACACGCCGCGAGCAGGAAACGGCGATTGCCCGCGTCGACGACCTGCAGGCGCAGATCGACAACGCCCAGTTCGAGCTGGACAACACCGTAGTGCGTGCCCCCAGCAATGGCTTTGTCACCCATGTGTCGTTGCGCGCAGGCATGATGGCGAGCAGGCTGCCGCTACGGCCGTCGATGGTGTTCATTCCTGAGGAAGGTCATTACTTTGCCGCCTGGATGCGCCAGAACAGTTTGCTGCGGCTGGTGGCCGGTGATGAGGCCGAGGTCGCCTTTGACGGTATTCCCGGCAAGGTATTCAAGGGCCAGGTGAAGAACGTGATTACGGTGATTGCCGAAGGTCAGGTACAGCCTTCCGGCACCTTGATCGGCTACACCGGATCACCGCCGGCCGGACGGGTGCCGGTGATCATCGAAATCACTGACCCTGAGTACGCCAAGTACAGCGCGCAGGTGCCGGGCGGGGCCTACGGGCAGGCGGCCATCTATAGCAAGCACTTCGAGCATATCGGCATGATGCGCAAGATCCTCCTGCGCATGGCTGCCTGGATGAACTACATCTTCCCGTTCCATTGATGTGTCACCCCTGTGGGAGCTGGCCTTGCCAGCGATGCAGACGCCGCGCAATACCTGACAGCGCAGCGATCTCATCGCCGGCAAGGCCGGCTCCCACATTGACCTGCGCCGTCCACAGGTTTAGCGATGATCCTGCCCGGCAAGCGGCTGAGGATTATCCTCAACCAATGGCTGCGCCACCCAGGACATGAACAGCTCATAACCTACCGCCAGCAGCACCGGGCCGATGAACAGGCCGATGATGCCGTTGGTGAGCATCCCGCCCAACGCACCGATCAACACCACCGGCATCGGTACGGCCACGCCACGCCCCAGCAACAGGGGTTTGAGGACGTTGTCGGAGAGGCCGGCAAGGATGGTCCAGATCGCAAAGATAATGGTGCTGACACCGACGCCGTCGTGGGCAAACACGTAGATGACCACCGGCAGGGTGATCAGCAGGATAGGCAACTGGGTGATCCCCAGCAGCAGTACCAGCAAGGCCAGCACCCCGGCAGCGGGTACGCCCATCACCACCAGACCGATGCCCACCAGCAGCATCTGGATGAAAGCGATGCCGACCACGCCTTGCGCCACTGCGCGGATGGTTGCCGTGCACAGCGCCGCCAGTTGCGGGCCACGCTGCGGGCCGGAGATGCGGGTAGCGATGGCAACGCCAGTGCGGTGGCCGCTTTCACCTTTGGCCATGATCACGCCGCCGACGATCAGCGCCAGAACAAACACCAGGATGCCCGAGCCAATGCCGGCCAGTTGGGTCAGCAACGTCTTGCTCACGCCTTTGAGGTGCGGGGCTACTTGTGACAGTGCCCAGCTCAGGTCGCCGCTGGCATGCGCCCAGATCTTGTAAAGCGGAGCGCCGATAATCGGCCAGTCGCTGACACTCAACGGCGGCGCGGGGATTTCGATGACTTGATCCTCGAAGCCCTGGATCCCCAGCCGGACCGAGTCGGCCACCGAGGTGCCGAGCAGGCTCAAAGGGCCGATCAGGCAGGCCAGGCCGACAATCACCAACAGCACCGCTGACCAGCCGGGGCGGTTGCCGAACCAGCCGGCCAAGCGCTGGTTCAAGGGGAAGAGGGTGATGGCCAGGATTACCGCCCACAACATCAGGCTCAGAAAGGGTTTGAAAATTTCGAAGCAGGACATCACCAGCACGGCGATCAATCCCGCGCGGATCAACACATCCAGCAGTTCCCTGCCGTTTCCAAACTGTATTGGTCGAGGGTCGGCCATGACAGATTCCTTGTACGTGGATGAGCTAGCGCACTGATGGACAACGCGCGGCACCGCTGCTGGCCGTTCGGCTGACCAGCTCGGTGAAGCGCTTGAGGTTCTGCTGATGGGCCAGCACCAGATCATCGATGCTCGGCCCGGCCGGGGTCTGGATCACGCTGCGACAATTGAGCGCCGCGCCGCTTTTGCCATTGCCGTTGCCGTTGACCGCACGCAAGCGCCAACTGGCATCGAACAGGGCGTACTGCCCGGGTACCGAGTCAAAACGTTGCACGTCAACCCGCAAGCTCAGGTGCGACTGGGCGGTGCTGGTGGCGAACTGATTGACCAGGGCGTTGTGCAACTCGTCGGCCAGGCTTGCGCCCCACCATTCGGTTTCAAGGATCGCCAGGCCGCTATTGCCCTCGCGGATCACTACCTGCGGGCGATCAACCTGCGGCGGTACGCTGACCCGCTCCAGCTCTACATCGACCGTGCTGGCAGGTGTGGGTTGTTGCGGCGTCAGGGTGTGGTAGTGAATCGGATCGCTGCGACAAGCTGCCAGCAGCAAGGCCAGGCCCAGCAGTGCGAATTTTGCGGCGTGCGCCATAGTCGATGCTCCTGCGGTCAATTGCGCGACGAAGGTTTGAGGTTGTCCGCTGGTGCATCCTTGGGTCTGCCACGCAGCAACGATTCGGGGTTGCGGCCCAGGTAGTCGGCCAACTCACGCAACGAGCGCGACATGCGCCCCAGCTCGTCCAGGGTCTGGGTCAGCTGTTCACGTTGCGGCGAGTCGTCGGCCAGGGTCGAGTTGGCTGATTGCAGGGTCTTGCTGACTTCCTGCAAGGTGCCCTGGACACCCGGCAAGGTGCGGCTGTTGAACTGCGCCAGGCCCTTGCGCATTTCCACCAGGTTGGCATCGAGGTTGTTGGCGATGCGCTCGATCGGCAGGCGATTGATGCGCTCGACCATGGCCTGGAACTGTTCCTGCAACTGTTCCAGGCTGCCCGGGACAGTAGGGATGGTGATAGGCCGTGCGTTCGGGTCGAAGACCACCTTCGGTGCTTTCGGGTCGAAATCCAGCGCGATGTACAGCTGCCCGGTCAGCAGGTTGCCGCTGCGGGCCTGGGCGCGCAGGCCATTGTCGATGAAGGTTCCCAGTACCTGGGCTGCGGCCTTTTCATCGTCGGGGTCGTGCCGGAGTGCCTTGAGCAGCTTGGTGTGCGCCCGGCCCAGGCGCTGCGGATAAATGACGATGCCGACGTTGACCGGGAACGAGCGCTGTTCGACATCGAAATCCAGGTTGACCGAGACCACCCGGCCAATTTCCACCCCGAGGAACTCAACCGGTGCGCCGACTTTCAGGCCGCGCAGGGCCTGGTCGAAGCGCAAAGCCAGGTACTGGGGCTTGCCGCTGGGCGGGGCGAGGGCGGTCTTCTCGTCTTCGAACAGCTCGAACACCTTGTCTTCGCTAGCTACCTGATCATCGGGGTTGAATTGCGGGGCACGGAAGGCGATGCCGCCCACCAGCAGGGACGACAGCGACTCGGTACGTACCGCAAAGCCATTGGCGCCGACTTCGACGTCGATGCCGCTGGCGTTCCAGAAACGGGTGTTGTCGGTGACAAATTCGTCATTGGGCGAGTGCACGAAGACTTCGATGTCCACGCCCTTGCCGTCCTTGGACAGCTCGTAAGCCACCACCTGACCCACTGGAATCTTGCGGTAATACACCGGCGAACCGACGCCCAGCGAGCCAAGATCATCGGTGTGCAGGGTAAAGCGCTTGCCGGGTTCGCCGTAAGTGATGGGTGGCGGCATCTCCAGCCCTTTGAAGACCTTGGCGCGGCTATTCGATTGCCCGGCATCGGCGCCGATGAAATCGCCGGACAGCAGGGTATCGATGCCGGAGATGCCGCCGGCGCCAATGCGCGGGCGCACCACCCAGAAGGTCGAGTCTTCACGGGTGAAGTTATCGGCCTGTTTGACCAGATTCACCGTGGCCGTCACGCTTTTCTGGTCACGGCTCAATTCCACCGTCGTCACATGGCCGATCACCACGTTGCGGTACTTGACCTCGGTTTTATTGGCGGTCAGGCCTTCGCCGGTCTTGAAGGTGATCTGGATGGTCGGCCCCTGTTGCAACCAGTTGTGCACCACCAGTGAAATGCCCACCAGCACGGCGACAATCGGCACAATCCACACTAGCGAGACATTGAATCGTCGGGTCTTGACCGTCGACGGGCCTGGTACTGGCGGCTCTTCAGTGGCTGCTGACTTCATCCGTGCACTCCTCGGGTTGACGGCTTTCCCAGATCATCCGGGGGTCGAAACTCATGGCGGCGAGCATGGTGAACACCACCACCAGGCCGAAAAACAGGATGCCCGGGCGCGGTTCGATATCACCCAGGGCCTGGAACTTGACCAGGGCTGCGACCAAGGCCACGACGATCACATCGAGCATCGACCAGTAGCCGATCAACTCGACGAAGCGATAGAGCTTGGAGCGCTCTTTCTGCGCCCAGTTGCTGCCGCGCTGCACGGTCACCAGCAGCAGGCCGAGGGCGACGAATTTGGTCGCAGGTACGGCGATACTGGCGATAAAGATGATCAGGGCGATGTCCCAGGCACCGTGCGACCAGAACTCGATCACCCCGCTCATGATCGTGCTGTCGTCGCCACTGCCGAGCATTTTCGTGTTCATCACCGGCAGCAGGTTGGCCGGCACATAGAACACCAGCGAGGCGATCAGGTAAGCCCAGGTGCGGGTCAGCGAATCGGGCTTGCGTGCATGCAGCGGGGCGCCGCAGCGGTCGCAGTGGTGTACCGCCACACGGGCATCGCAGGCTTTGCCGCAAGCATGGCACAGCACCAGATTGAGTTCCGAGGCCAATGGCGGGCGGTTCATGGCAGGGCATCCCATAGCTCGCGGATATCACGGCCGGCGATGCGGATCATCAACAGGCTCAGCACCGCCAGGGCCACCAGGCCGATACCGGGCAGCACATCGAGCAGACCGGCCAGTTTGAATACCGCGACCATTGCACCGAGCAGGCAGACTTCGAGCATGCTCCAGGGGCGCAGGGTCTCCAGCCAGCGCATGCACAGGCTGAAGGCCGGCGAACGCTGGCCGGCCAGGGCAAAGCCCAGCACCCAGATCAGCAACAGCAGCTGGAACATCGGGGCGATGATCATCGAGATTGCCGCCACCAGGGCGATAAAGGTAATCGGCCCGTTGGCCAGGGCGCGTACCGAGTCCCAGAGCGTGGCGCTGTTGGAAAAGCCCTGCAGGCTGATACTCATCACCGGGTAGAAATTGGCCAATAGCCACAGCACCCCGGCAGTGATGCTCAAGGCCAGGCGATGTTGCAGGGTGAGACCGTTGTAACGTTGCAGCACGGCGCCGCAGCGTTGGCACAAGGCCTTCTGGTGTTTGCCGAGGGGGACCTTGTGGTACACGCAGTCGCAATGTTCGCAAATGATCAGCTGATCGGTATCCAGCATGGGGCGCGCTCAGGCTGCGGGCGGTGACTAGGTCAATATAGTCGGCGTGTGAGGATGTTCGCGGATTTTTCGGTAATCCACGGTCTGGTGATGAACATCGGCTATACCTAACTGGCTCGACCCATCCGTACGGAGTGCGTGGAGTACAAATGTACTCCGCTGCAATTTTACAGGAGCGCAGCCATGCTCATCCGTCGTGACTTGCTTAAGGCCAGTGCCACACTTGCCGCCGGGCTGGGTTGCCTGAGCGTGGCGGGCCGCGGGTTTGCCCAGAGTAGCGCGATGCTGACACGCAAAATTGCGTCCAGCGGCGAAACGCTGGCGGTGATTGGTGCGGGAACCTCAGGCAGTTTCGAGACCGATGTCGATTCACCGCAATTCCAGCAGTTGAAACAGGTGCTCAAGGTGTTCTTCGACGGTGGCGGGCAAGTCATCGACACCTCGCCCAATTACGGCGGTGCCGACGCCGTGCTGGGCCAGTTGCTGGAGGAGGGTGGTTGGCGCGGCAAAACCTTCCTGGCTACCAAGATCGCCGCTGACAGCCGTGCCGCCGCCGAGGCGCAATGGGCCGGAACGCTGCGCAGCCTGCGCACCGACAAGGTTGATCTGCTGCAGGTCCACAACCTGCGCGACTGGCAGCGCCAGTTACCCTATGCCCGCGAACTCAAGGCCCAGGGCCTGACCCGTTATGTCGGTGTCACCCACTATGTAGACAGTGGTCTGGACGAACTTGAACGCATCTTGCGCCAGGAGCAGCTGGACTTCATCCAGATCCATTATTCGGTCAACTCGCCCGCAGCGGCGCGCACAGTCTTGCCGTTGGCCCAGGACAAGGGCGTGGCGGTGTTGATCAACCGTGCCTTCGATGATGGCCGGCTGTTTGCCAGGGTCAAAGACCAGGCGTTGCCCGCTTGGGCAGCCGAGGTGGGCATCGGCAGTTGGGCGCAGCTGTTCCTCAAGTTCGCCATCAGCCATCCGGCGGTGACCACAGTGATCCCGGCCACCAGCCGCCCGGAGCGGCAGCTCGATCAGCTCAAGGCAGGTAGCGGCCCCTTGCTCAGCGACGCCCAGCGCAAGCAGCTGATCGAGCAGTTCGCCTGAACGTCCATGGACACTCCCGGAACACGCCTGTTCAATGTCCGCGAAGGTGAAGCACCGATCGTCGTGGCGGGGCTGGCATTGTTCTTCCTGCTGTTTACCGGCTACTTCATGCTGCGCCCGGTGCGCGAGACCATGGGCGTGGCCGGCGGTGTCGAGAACCTGCAGTGGTTGTTCACCGGCACCTTTGTGCTGACGCTCATCGCTTTGCCGTTGTTTGGCTGGTTGGCGTCGAAGGTGCAGCGTCGACGTATCCTGCCCTGGACCTATGGCTTTCTGGCCAGCAACCTGCTGGTGTTTGCGGCACTGTTTGCGTTGCAGCCAGACAATCTGTGGAGCGCCCGGGCGTTCTATATCTGGTTGTCGATGTTCAATCTGTTGAGCATTTCCCTGGCCTGGAGCGTGCTGGCTGATCTGTTTTCCAGCGAGCAGGCCAAACGCCTGTTCGGGTTGTTGGCGGCTGGCGCAAGCCTGGGCGGGTTGCTCGGGCCGCTGCTGGGCACTTTGCTGGTCGGGGTGATTGGCCATGCCGGGCTGGTGCTGCTGGCCACGGCCTGCCTGTTGGGCAGCGTGGTTGCCGTTGCGTTTGTGCAACGTTTCCGGGATCGCCATCCGCTGCCGGCAGACACCGAACTGCCACGCTCGCGGCCGCTGGGCGGCAATCCTTTCGCGGGGGCCAGTGAGGTGTTTCGCTCGCCCTATCTGTTGGCGATTGCGCTGTTTGTGGTGCTGTTGGCCAGTGTCAGTACGTTCCTGTATTTCGAGCAGGCGCGGTTGGTGGCCGAGCATTTCAGCAGCCGTACCGAGCAGACCCAGGTGTTCGGGTTGATCGACACGCTGGTGCAGCTTTTGTCGATCCTGACTCAGGTGTTCATCACCGGGCATCTGGCTCGCAAGCTGGGTGTCGGTGTTTTGCTGGTGGCGGTGCCGTTGGTGATGGTGGTCGGTTTTGTCTGGCTGGCGATGGCGCCGTTGTTTGCGGTGTTTGTGGTGGTAATGGTGGTGCGCAGGGTCGGGGAGTATGCGTTGGTGCGGCCAGGGCGGGAGATGCTCTATACCGTGGTGGTGCCGGAGCATAAGTACAAGGCGAAAAATTTTACCGATACGGTGGTGTATCGCGGTGGGGATGCGCTCAGTGGCTGGGTCAAGCGCGGGCTGGATCTGTTGGGGGATCATCCGGGACTGGCGATGGTGATCGGGGCGGGGATTGCGCTGGTCTGGGCGGCGACTGGGGGGTGGTTGGGGCGGGAGCAGATTCGGCGTGAGGCTGGTAGGTGATTGTTGGCGCTGTGGTTTGTGGGTATATCCATTGGCGGTAGTGGCGCTGAGTCACCTTTCCGCCCTTACGGCGGGTTACTTTGGCAAACGCCGGTGTGCCGGCCCAGCCCAAAGTAACGCAAAGGTCTCGCCCCACCAGGGGCCCTACGCTGCGCTTCGGGTTCCCTCCTTCCGGTGTCGTTACGGGGCATTGCGA